>NZ_AYWR01000023.1:0-141341 GCF_000502935.1 Mesorhizobium sp. LNHC221B00
GGCGAAGTCGGCGGCCCTGGAAATCCGCCCCGAACCAGCCGAGCCGCTGATCAGCGCGGAGGATCTGGCGGAGCGGCGCGAGCGTGTCGACCGCGTGCTGCGCGCCGTGCTGGCCGAGCCCGATGCGGGGTTCCGCGTCATCGGCGTGCTCTACCAGGAGTTCGTGGTTCGCTGCCGCATCGAGGGCCTCGCCTCGGTCGTGCCGGACCTGCCCGCATTCCGCCGCATGCTGACGCGAGCCCGCGCCGGCCTCGGCTCGGAAACGACGCAGGATGACGCATGGCGGGACGTTTCAGTGCGGGCCTCGCTGCTGCCCGACGACATGCAGGGCGTGTTCATGATGATCGCTCGCGCGGCGAAGGAGGGCTGGCCGTGCCCGAGCGACGCCGCGATCGCGCGCGCCTATGGCTCGCACTCGCTGCGCCGGGCCCGGCGCCTCCTCACCTATATCGAGGAGCAGGGGCTCATCGTGTGCCAACTCGACGGCACCGGCCGGCGCACCGTGACGCTGGTCGAGCTCGCCTGGGCCACGGCGCCCGGCGACCCCAACGCCGAGGAGGCGGAGCAAGGGAGCCTGGCGCTGTGAGGGGGCCATGACGCGTTCAACACCCGACGGATCGCATAAGCAGTCTGAGGGCAAGGTTGCGCGGGTGCGTATCATGGGGACACCGAGGTCCGGCACGAATCTCGCGAAGCACCTAATGGAAACTCATCTCGGGGTGTCTGTCGTCTTCGACCAGGGCTTTTGGAAGCATGGAATCTTTCCGGCCCTGATGAACGGACGCGACCTTGGATATGGAGACTTGCCCATCATCGTGATGAGCAAGGATCCCATCACCCAGCTCCTGTCATGGTTCCGCTTCAGCCGAAACGACAGCATTTTCCGGCCGGCCAAACATCTCGGTCCATTCCTGAACAGGCCATTCGAACTCAAGCAGGATTTTACGCACCCAAAGATGGCCTACAGGTTCCGCACACCTGCCGATTATTGGAACCAGTTTTACTTTGCCATGGAAGCCCTGCGCCGCACCGGCGCACCCGTGCATTTCGTAGCCTATGAGCAACTCGTTTCCGCGCCGGCCCTTTGCCTCGGTTCGATTTCCAGGTTTCTCGATCTTTCCCCGCCTTTCGACACCGGCACCACCGTGACTATCCCTCGGCACGCGATCGGTGCGAGCAATGACATTGACCGGCCAGCGGACCCGGCCGCCAACCAGGGTCCGTTCGATCCGGCGCGCGCGGATCTGGCATCGGCGCTCGCCAGGATCGGCTGGCGCAATGCACGCCTTATCCTAGGCGACATCGACGGCGACGTGCTTGCCGCAACGGGCCGAGCCGGGTTTCGCAGGACCTGCCGGGAAGCGATCGGCCCCACGGCGATATTGAGGTCGTTGATCGGCTTCTGGTGAGGTGGTGCCGCGCGTCGCCTTCAAATGTCTGCTTCGACTTCCGACCAGCTCCATGGATTTGGCGGGTTTGGAGCGGGTTGCTCGCGCTACTGGATAGCGATGATGCCGTCGATGGCCCGCCATTCCGAAGGCTGGATCAGCCGGTGGTGGGCGACGCGAACCGAGTGCAGCGGGCCTTCGAGTTGGCGCTCCCAATAGGATAGGAACCCGTGAAGCTCGGGGAACTCGGGCGCAAGGTCATAATCCTGCCAGACATAGAGTTGGAGCAGGCTCGGATGATCGGGCAGGTGATAGTGAATCTCCGCCGTGGTCAGGCCGTAGCCCTCCATCTGGAGACGGAATTCCTTGCTGACGCTTGCGATCATTCGTTTCTCCTTCCTGTCAGGTATTAGGCATGCAGCCTGTCAAAAGTGGTGATGGAATCGCCGCTCGGCTGGCGTAGTGCCGAGACGCCGCCGTCGCTGGTATCCTGGAGCAGGCGGTCAAGCGCGCGGTTGGAGCTTTCGGCGGCAGGGGTGGATTTGAGCGGCGAAAAAATCTGTCGGTCCATCGATGTGCTCCGTCTGCAAACAACTCCTTGAGCGGATCGCGGTTCCGGCGCCCGGGATGCGCCGGGCGCGTATAATCTGTTGAACAAGGATAGAAGATTCAAGCCGGCATCCGACCTGGATAGGTCGCGATAACAGGCCCTTGGCACTCGCGGCGCAGGAGTGCCAAAATTTTTTGGCGGGGCTCTTGAAACCGAAAAACGGCAAAACTAGCTCGATATGCGCGCGCGATGCCTGAGCAAGGGTCGCTGCGTTCCGCACTGGCCGATTTTGCCGGTCCGGTTGCGGAGGAACCGCGAAAAACATGTTTGTCCAGAAGGAGAACGAAATGGCGTTCCGTCCATTGCATGACCGTATCGTGGTCCGCCGCATCGACGCCGAGGAAAAGACCGCGGGCGGCATCATCATTCCCGACACCGCCAAGGAGAAGCCGCAGGAAGGCGAGGTACTCGCTGTCGGTCCCGGCGCGCGCGACGACGGCGGCAAGCTGGTCGAGCTCGACGTCAAGGTCGGCGACCGCATCCTGTTCGGCAAATGGTCCGGCACCGAGATACGGCTCGACGGCCAGGATCTGCTCGTCATGAAGGAAAGTGACGTGATGGGCGTGATCGAAGAGGCCGCGCAGATCAAGAAGGCCGCCTGACGGCTTCTTGAAAATCCAACCAGTCAACGAATGCTGCCTAGATGAAGGAGTGATCCAATGGCTGCAAAAGAGGTTAAATTCCATACCGAAGCGCGCGAGAAGATGCTGCGCGGCGTCGACATCCTCGCCAATGCGGTGAAGGTGACGCTTGGCCCCAAGGGGCGCAACGTGGTGATCGACAAATCGTTCGGCGCGCCGCGCATCACCAAGGACGGCGTCACCGTCGCCAAGGAGATCGAGCTCGAGGACAAGTTCGAGAACATGGGCGCGCAGATGGTGCGCGAAGTGGCGTCCAAGACCAACGACATCGCCGGCGACGGCACTACGACCGCGACCGTTCTTGCCCAGGCCATCGTCAAGGAAGGCGCCAAGGCGGTTGCCTCGGGCATGAACCCGATGGACCTGAAGCGCGGCATCGACAAGGCCGTGGAGGCGGTGGTGGCAGAGCTGAAGGCCAATGCCCGCGACGTGACCAGGAATGACGAGATCGCGCAGGTCGGCACCATCTCGGCCAACGGCGATGCCGAGATCGGCCGCTTCCTCGCCGAGGCGATGGAGAAGGTCGGCAATGAAGGCGTGATCACCGTCGAGGAGGCCAAGACCGCCGAGACCGAACTCGAAGTCGTTGAGGGCATGCAGTTCGACCGCGGCTATCTCAGCCCTTATTTCATTACCAATCAGGACAAGATGCGCGTCGAACTCGACGAGCCCTATGTGTTGATCCACGAGAAGAAGCTCTCCAACCTGCAGGCGCTGCTTCCGGCGCTGGAGGCGGTGGTGCAGTCGGGCAAGCCGCTGCTGATCATCGCCGAGGATGTCGAGGGCGAGGCGCTCGCCACGCTGGTGGTCAACAAGCTGCGCGGCGGCCTCAAGGTTGCTGCCGTCAAGGCGCCCGGCTTCGGCGACCGCCGCAAGGCCATGCTGGAGGACATCGCCATCCTCACCGGCGGCACGGCGATCTCGGAAGATCTCGGCATCAAACTGGAGAATGTGACGCTGGAGATGCTGGGCCGCGCCAAGAAGGTGGTGGTCGAGAAGGAGAACACCACCATCGTCGACGGTGTCGGCCGCAAGGAAGAGATCCAGGGCCGTGTCGCGCAGATCAAGGCGCAGATCCAGGAGACCACCTCGGACTATGACCGCGAGAAGCTGCAGGAGCGGCTAGCCAAGCTTGCCGGCGGCGTCGCGGTGATCCGCGTCGGCGGCTCGACCGAGGTCGAGGTCAAGGAGCGCAAGGACCGCGTCGACGATGCGCTCCACGCCACGCGCGCGGCAGTCGAGGAAGGCGTGCTGCCCGGTGGCGGTGTCGCGTTGCTTCGAGCCGCCAGGGCGCTCGATGCCGTCCAGACCGACAATCCCGACCAGAAGACCGGTGTCGAGATCGTGCGCCGCGCGATCGAAACGCCGGTGCGCCAGATCGCCGAGAATGCCGGCGCCGAAGGCTCGATCATCGTCGGCAAGCTGCGCGAGAAGAGCGAGTTCGGCTGGGGCTGGAATGCCCAGACCAACGAGTTCGGCGATCTCTATGGCCAGGGCGTGATCGACCCGGCCAAGGTGGTGCGCACGGCGCTGCAGGACGCAGCCTCCGTCGCCGGCCTGCTGGTGACCACCGAGGCGATGGTGGCCGAGAAACCGAAGAAGGAAGCCGCCACCCCGGCGATGCCCGCCGGCGCCGGCATGGATTTCTGAGCCCATGCATGACGGCCCGCTCCCCGGCTGGGGAGCGGGCATCAGGATGAAATCGAGCGGAGGTAAACATGGATGCGATGGCTGGCCTTGGACCCCTGCCGGCGCCGACACATGAGGCAAAGGAGTTCCTGGCCTACGAAAAAGAATGCCGCAGCGTGCTGCAGCCGCGACTGGCAGGACTGCTCGACATGGCCGAAGCCGCCGGCTGGAACCGGCGAGCGATGTTCGCCGCACAGAAGATGAAGGGCGTTGTTGTTTGGAGGTGGAGACGTGATCGCGGGCCGGTTGCGTGAATGCCTGAAAATACTGAGGTGGGAAGCGGCCGACCTCGCCGCCGAACTCGGCCGGCCGCAAGGAGAGATTGCGGCCTGGCTTGACGGCCGCAGCCGATCTCCATTTGCCGTCGCCGCCTGGCTCGAGGCTCTGGTGAAGGCACATAGGATGTTGCCGGCGCCAGGCCGGAGCATGCCGGCGCTGGACTCAGCCAAGATCGAGCCAGGCAAGGTCGAGCCAGCCAACATCGGGCCGGCCAACCTCGGGCCGACCAAGACCGGTCCTGCCACGATCGAAGTGTCCAGGTCGAACCGTGCGCGATCGGCGGTGCCCAACCGGCGGCTCAATCTTCCATACAAGATGTCCATGCACCGTGTCGGCGGCGGGCCGCGCTCTCCTGTGCCCGGTCCGCTGCAGGTGCCGCATAATCGAGAGGAGGCAAAAGCCATGAATCGTGGGCAGTTTGAAGAACCGGTCACCGTTCTGGTCGGAATGGGCTTTCCGGTTGCGATCGAGAATGTGATGGAAGCCTACGCCCTGTTGCAGGATTGGCCGGCCGCCGGCCGCAACGGCGCGCACGCCATTGCGCTCAACGCCTGCAAGGCCGGCATTGCCGGCGAGATCGACCCCGAAACCGTGCGGGCGACGCTGGTCACCTTCGCAAGGCGCAACGACATATTGGTGCAGGACATGGTTGCGCCGGCCGCAGCGCTGGGCGATGCGCCGCGCGCGGGCGAACTCGCGGGTTGACCATACGGCCACCCCGGCTTTCGCGCCAGGCGGCGGGCACAGCCTTGATGGAACCAAGCGACGGCACGCAGGTTGAACCGGCGTTGGTTCCCTGATGCGAGGCCACGTCATGAGCATCCTGCAAAGCATGAAGAAAGCAGCCGAACAGGTTACCGGCGTTGCAAGGCCCGGCAGGCGACAGGCCGCCGATCTCGTCAGGCCGCGAAAACCGAATGAATTCAGGTTCAGGGATGATGGCCTGGTGCCCAACCACCCGTCCTGGCCGCTTGTCGTCTATCGCAGCGCCGTGCGGCTGCCGCAAGACTTCGATCCCGCGGCGGTCATGGAGGAGCTTTTCGGCGCCAATGGCTGGGGCGACAGCTGGCGCGACGGCATCTACGACTACGTTCATTACCATTCGCGCATCCACGAAGTGCTCGGCGTCGCGCGCGGCACGGCCAAGGTCCAGTTCGGCGGCGAGAAGGGACGAACACTGGCGCTGAAGGCCGGCGATGTCGCGGTTCTCCCGGCCGGCACCGGACACCAGCGGATTTCGGCGTCCGAGGACTTCCTCGTGGTTGGCGCCTATCCCGCATCCGGCACCTACGACGAATGCACGACCGCCGCCGACCACGCCAAGGCGGTCGTGACGATCCCGAGGGTAGGCCGTCCGCGAAAGGACCCCGTCTATGGAAGCGAGGGGCCATTGCTGACGGCCTGGAAGAAAGACTGAGGCGGTTCCAGCGAAGGCCAGGCGGGCACTATTTGTCCCTTTGGTCGGGAACTACCGCTCCTCGACTATCCTCAAATAAGCCGCCGTCACGAACAGCACGATCAGCCCGAACAGGATCCTTCTCGCTCCCTCGGGCATCTGCAGGATGGTCAAGAGCGTCGTCAGCACGGTCAGGATGAGCGCGCCGATGATGGTGCCGGTATAGCCGCCGCGACCGCCGAAGATGGAGGTGCCGCCGATGACGGCGGCGGCGACGGAGGGCAGCACCAGGGGTTCGGCGAGGGAGAGCGATGGGGCTTTGATCAGGCCGATATAGAGCAGGCCGGTGATGCCGGCGAGCACGCTGGATATGACGTAGAGCGCGGTGATCACCTGCCAGTATTGCACGCCCGACAGCCGCGTCGCGCGCTCATTGTCGCCGACGGCGTAGAGCAGGCGGCCGAAGCCGGTGCGGGCCAGCGTGAAGACGATCAGCGCGGCCAGCGGCACGAACAGCAGCAGCGCGTTGGGGAAGCCTGAGGTGACGCCGGTGCCGAGCCAGGCGAGGAAGTCGGGGATCTTGGCGCCAGAGGCGATCACCGTGCGCTGGTAGACCTGCAGACAGCCGGTGCCGATCAGGCTGGTGCCCAGCGTCATGATCAGCGGGTGGACGCGGAAGACGCCGACGCCGATGCCGTTGACCAAGCCGATCAGCACCGCCGGCATCATCGCTAGCAGGAAAGCCACCGCCGGGTCCTGGTTGACGACTTGCGTCGCCATGATGAAGGCGCTCATCGTCGCCACCGTGCCGACCGACAGGTCGATGCCGCCGGTCAGCATGGTCATGGTCTGGCAGCCGGCGAGGATCGCCAGCGGAATGGCGAATTTGATGGTGTTGGCGATCCAGCGCTCGTTGACGATGCCGGGGCGCAGGATCTGCAGGATCACCACCAGGATGACGAGCAGGATAATCAGCGGGATCAGCGGCCGATCGGCCATGAAGCGTTTTAGGCGGCGGCCGAAAGGGACGGGGGTGATCGCGGTGGTGCTCATGGGGTGGCTCGCGATAGAGTTGGCACGACGCATCTTTCCCTTCTCCCCTTGTGGGAGAAGGTGGATCGGCGCGATAGCGCCGAGACGGATGAGGGGTGCTCCAGCGGAGTGAGACGTTGGCGTTCCCTGGAACACCCCTCATCCGTCTCGGCGCTGCGCGCCGATCCACCTTCNCTTCCCCCCTTGTGGGGGAAGGTGGATTGCCGCGGAGCGCCGAGACGGATGAGGGGTGCTCCAGCGGAGTGAGACGTTGGCGTTCCCTGGAACACCCCTCATCCGTCTTGCCGCTGCGCGGCAATCCACCTTCCCCCACAAGGGGGGAAGGAAGAAGCGCATGCCGATGCACCCTCATCATTGCCGCCCCCGCATGGTAATAAACGCGCCGAACATAACCACGGCGACCATGATGGCGCCTTCGATGATGGCGGTGACGTTGGGGTCGATGGCGAGCAGGGTGAGATCCGTGCGCACCAGGCGCAGCACGAAGACGGCGACGATGGGGCCGAGCAGGCCGCCCTTGCCGCCGCCGAGCGCCACGCCACCCAGCACCACGGCGGCGACGCTGGCCAAGAGATAGGGGCCGGGAATGGGAGCGCCGATGCCGGTGCTCATGGTCAGCGCCAGCCCTCCAAAAGCTGCGAACAGGCCCGACAGCGCATAGGCGACGATGCGGGTACGGGCGACCGGCACGCCTGAGCGGAACGCCGCCAGTTCGCTCGAGCCGATGGCGTAGATGGAGAGGCCGAGGCGCGAGCGCCTGAGCGGTATCCAGACGATGCAGAGGCAGACGATGAGCACCAGCAGCGCCTTGGGCAGCCAGGCGTCGATGGCGTCGGGCACGCCCGGTATCGGCACGGTGCCCGAGATCAGCGCCTTCAGCCATTCGGCGGCGCTTCCGCCCGGCGCGCCGAGCACCAGAAGGGCGGCACCTTGCAGCACGAACAGCATGGCGAGCGTCACCACGATGTCGGGCACGCGGGTGATGACGATCAGCATGCCGTTGACGGCGCCGAGCACGAGGCCCATGGCGAGCACGAAGGGCACCACGAACAGCGCGTATTCCTCGCTTGCGCCCGCCATCATCGAGGCGGCGGTGACGCTGGTCAGCGCCATCATCGCGGCGACCGACAGGTCGATGCCGCCGGCGATCACGACCACCGTCTGCGCGGCGACAGCGAAGGCATAGGGCAGAACCGCCCGCGCGAGCGAGCCGAAGTCGCCGCTGCCATAGCCCGGCTGGATCAGCTTGGTGACGATGAACAGCACGATGAGGAGAGCGAACAGGCCGGTGACCCAGCCCTGGCGGCGCAGGAAATGGCTCATGACGCCGCCTCCGGCGCATCGGAAGCGTTCGCGGTGGGGTCGGCCAAAATGCCGACATCGGCTTTGACGCCGCGCGGCAGGCCGTAGGCGGCGCGCATCAATGCCGGCTCGTCGGCTTCCTCGACCGGGAAGATGTCGACCAGGCGGCCGCCGAAGATGACGATGACGCGGTCGCAGACGCGCTGCACCTCTTCGAGTTCCGAAGTGTAGAACAGCACCGACTTGCCGTTGCCGGCAAGCTGGCGCAGCAATTTATAGATCTCCTGCTTGGTGCCGACATCGATGCCGCGCGTCGGGTCGAAACACAGGATGGTTCGGGCATCGGCAGCGATCCAGCGGGCGATGGTCACCTTCTGCTGGTTGCCGCCGGAAAGGCGCTGCACTTCGCCCTGCGCGCGGGTGTCGATCTGCAGCCGCTCGATGGCGCTGGCCACCTTCGCACGCTCCCTGCGCATGTTGATCGGCCCCCAGTTGCGGAACGCAGCGCTGAAGGGCAGCGCGATGTTCTCGCGCACCGAGCGCTGCATGGCGAGCGCCTCGGCGCGGTCGCCCGGCACATAGGCGATGCCGGCGCGAATGGCGTCGATCGGGTGCGAGAACTTTGCCGGCTGGCCGTCGACCTCGATGGTGCCGCCGGATGGGCGGATCGAGCCGGCAAGGGCTGAGAACAGTTCGTCCTGGCCCTGGCCTTCGAGCGCCACGACGCCGGCGACCTCGCCATCTCCAAGGTCGAAGGAGACATCGCTGAGCTTGGTGCCGACGCGCAGGTTGCGCACGGTTATGCGCGGCCGGGCGGCGATGGGCGCCGCCTTTTCAGCAGCGCTGCGGGCGGCGACGTGGGTCTTGACGATGCGTGTGCCGAGCATCAGTTCGACAATCTTTTCCTCGACGCCCGGCACGATATCGACAACGCCGACGGTCTCGCCATCGCGCAGCACGGTGGCGCGGTCGCACAATGCGGAGATTTCGACGAAGCGATGCGAGATGAAGATCACGGCGCGGCCCGAGTCGCCTTGGCGGCGCACGACTTCCAGCACCTTCTCGGCGAGGTTGGCGGGCAGCGCCGCCGTCATCTCGTCGAGCAGCAGCACGTCGGGCTCGACGGCCAGCGCGCGGGCCAGGTCGAGCACGCGCAGCACGGCCAGCGGGATGTCGCGCGCGGTGTCGCGCAGGTCGAGGTCGGGAATGCCGAGTTCGCGCACCCAGGCGCGGAACGGCTCGACCGGCGTGCCGGTCAGCCGCAGATTGGACAGCACATCGAGATCTGGGATCAGCGACGGTTCCTGGTAGACCGGCAACAGGCCGGCGCGGCGTCCGGCGGCCGGCGAACGGATGTCGCGCGCCTCGCCGCGGATCAGGATGCGCCCGGCATTGGCCTGGATCGCTCCCGTCAGGATCTTCACCAGCGTCGACTTGCCGGCGCCGTTGGCGCCCATCAACGCATGCACCTCGCCCGGCAGCACGGACAGCGACGCGTTGCGAAGCGCTGCAACCGCGCCGTAATTCTTGGCGACGCCGGTGGCGTCGAGGAGAGGGCTGGTGGTCAAATGGCTGGGTCTCGGGTCAAGCTGTTCAGGTATTTGTGGAACCGATTGGCCGCAACGGTGACCTTCCCTTCTCCCCTTGTGGGAGAAGGTGGCCTCGCGAAGCGAGGTCGGATGAGGGGTGNCTCACTCCGCTGGAACACCCCTCATCCGTCTCGGCGCTGCGCGCCGATCCACCTTCTCCCACAAGGGGAGAAGGCAGAAACGCGTTTCGTCTGCTTACTCCCCCGGGCCCTTGCAAGCCACGATCTGCTCCTTCGTGTACGTCGTCCAGTCCGGGATCGAGATCGAGACTGGCCATTCGGGGCTGAGCGACGGGTCGGCGGCGGCCTTGAGCTTGGCCTTGCCTTCATCGGTCGCGTTGTCCCACAGTTGCGGGTCGACCAGCACGGTTTGCTGTGCCGGCTTCTTGCCGTCGAGGATCTGCAGCGCCAGCGTGACACCAGCACCGCCGATCGAGCCGGGGTTGGTGACGGCAGCGCCGACGAGGTCCTTGACCGAGCTCAACTGGCCGACGAAGCCGGCATTGTCGGCGCCGACCACCGGCACCAGCGGGGCCTGCGATTCAACCAGCGCGTCGACGATGACGTTGTCGATGCCGGAGGTCCACACGCCGTTGAACGGCGTGCCGGTGGCCAGGAACGACAGCATCTGCTGCTTGGCCTGGTCCTGCTGCCAGCCGGTGAAGACTTCCTGCGCGACCTTCACGTCGGGGAATTCGGCCAGCGCCTTCTTGAAGCCTTTATCGCGATCGGAGTCGGCCGAAGCGCCGGCGGCGCCGCGCATGTAGAACACCTCGCCCTTGCCGCCCATCTGGCCGAACAGCCACTTGGCGCCGAGATAGGCGTATTGTTCCTGGTTGTTGGAGATGATGTAGGCCGACGGTTCGGTGACCGCCTGGTCGACGGCGACGACGACGATGCCGGCCTTGGTGGCTTCCTCGAGGCCCGCCTTGATGCCGGCCGGATCGGCGGGGTTGACGACGATGGCGTCGACCTTGGCGCTGATCAGGTTGCGGATGTCTTCCAACTGACCGGCGGCATCGGTGTTGCGGTGGGCGATGTTGAGCTTGGCGACCTCGCCGGACGCGAGTGCCTGCGCCTTCATGGCGCAGACCATCTCCTCGCGCCAGCCATTGCCCTGCACGGTGTTGGAGATGCCGATCGTGTATTTGCCGGCGGCGGCAGAGACGCCCACCGAGGCCAGCAAGGCGGCACCCGCAAGGAGCGGGACCATGGTCAGGATTTTTTTCATTTCAGACTTCCTCCACATTGTTTTTCAGTTCCAGTTCAATCCGTTGAAGCACGCCGCTGACAAAGTGAGTCATGCGGAGCACTCCAATTCACTTGACGAAAGGACGCAGCACGTCGCGGGCGAGCAGAAAGCCCCGCTTCACCTGGTCGTCGCTGCCTTCAAATCGCCTGTCCTCATGTTCGATGATGACGGATCCGTCATAGCCGGCGCGGTAGAGGCCGGAGAAGAAGCCGCTCCAATCGACATCGCCCAGCCCCGGCATGCGCGGCACCTGCCAGCCTATGCCGGCGGAGAGAATTCCGCGCTCGTACAAACCATCACGATCAATCATCAAGTCCTTGGCGTGGACATGCAGCATGTAGGGGCCGAATTCCCTGATGAAGCGGGCCTGATCGATCATTTGCCAGACGAGATGCGAGGGGTCGAAATTCATGCCGACCTCGCCGCCCCAGGCTTCCAGGATGCGGCGCCAGACCTGTGGCGAATAGGCGATGTTGTGCCCGCCCGGCCATTCGTCATAGCTGAAGATCATCGGGCAGTTCTCGAAGGCAAGCTTGACGCCGTGGCCGCGCGCAAACGCGACGATTTCGGGCCAGACTTTCAGCGCATCCTGCCAGTTGACGTCGACGGTCTTCGAGGCATCGCCGCCGCAGAAGGTGTTGACCACGGGAACGCCCATATTGGCGGCCAGCACGATCACCTTCTTGAGATGGCCAATGACCGCCTCGCGATGCGCGGCATCCGGATGCAGCGGGTTGGGATAGTAGCCGAGGCCGGAGACCGTGAGGTTCTTTTCGGCCAGCGAGGCGACGATCTCCTTGGCCTGCGCGGGCGAGGTGGAAGCCGCGTCGATATGGCTGGTGCCGGCATAGCGGCGGGTCGCGCCGGACGTTTTCGGCCAGCAGGCGATTTCCAGCGCCTCGAAGCCGGCCTGATTTGCCCAGCCGGCGACCTCGCCGAGCGGCGTCTGCGCAAACGGTGCGGTGAGCAGTCCAAGTTTCATAGTGCCTCCCAACCCTATAATGCCGATTGTTTGGATCGCTTCAACCTCGCGACCTCATCTTGTTCAAGACTGTGCCTGACAGCGGCCATCGGATCGTCCGAAAGCAGATCATCAAGCGCTGACGTAACGGCCGCGCGAAACGTCTCGTTCGCGGCAAGGCCGGGGGCGAAAATCGTGTCGATGGCCAGAATGCCTGAAGCCAGCGCTGGTGCATCTCGGCCGACCGTGTCGGCGATCCCAGCGACCTTGCCGGCATAGGGGTCCGACACCGGCCAGCGTTTGCCGAACCGGGTTGAGGCCTGGATCAGATAAGCCATCCAGCCGGCGACCGGCACCGACAGCAGGCCGATGCCGGCGCCCTGGCGCAAGCGGTCGCGGATCGGGTTGAGCAGGCGCTGGACGATTTTCTGCGAGCCATCGGTGGCGATCTGGTGGTTGCGGTGGCGGATCGCGGTGTTCTGCAGCCGGCCGAGACTTTGCTCGACATAGGCGAGGGGCAGGACGCCGGGCACCGGCGTCAACGTCGGCAGCGTTTCTTCCACCAGCATGCGTCGCACAAAGGCCAACAGCAGCGGGTCGGCGACGGCATCGAATGTGTGTTCCAGCCCGGCCAGCACGCCGAGAGTGGCGAGCGTCGTCTGGGCGCCGTTCAGCACCCGCATCTTGAGATGCTCGAAGGGAGTGACATCGTCGACGAAGGTGGCGCCGACCAGGTCCCAGCGCGGCACGCGGCCGGCGAATTTTTGTTCGATCACCCATTGCCGAAATGGCTCGCCGACAGCGACCGCGGCGTCGCGGTAGCCGAACCATTGCTCGACGTTGTCGAGGTCATCGCGCGTCACCGCCGGTGCGATGCGGTCGACCATGGCGCAGGGGAAGGCGGCGTTGGCCGCTATCCAGTCGGCCAGCCCTTTGCCGCGCCGCTCGGCGAAAGTCCGCACGACCTTTTCGAGGATGACGCCGTTGGTCGGGATGTTGTCGCAAGACAGCAGCGTCAGCGACCGGCCATGGGTCGCCCGGCGTAACTCAAGCGTCCGTGCGATGATGCCGGGCACGCTCCTCGGTGTCTCGGGGTTGGCGAGGTCATGAACGATGTCGGGATGGCCGAGATCGAGTTCGCCGCTCGACGGAATGTGGCAGTAGCCCTTTTCGGTCACCGTCATCGTCACCAGTTCGATGTCGGGCGAGGCGAGCACGTCGAGCGCCGGTTCTGCACTCTCCTGGCTGTCGACCACCTTGACGATGCTGCCGATGACGCGCGCCTCGACATGGCTATTCTCGCGGATCAGCCTGGTATAGAGGCCGCTCTGCCGGCCGAGCGTGGCGGCGAGGCCGGGCGGGCGGATGTTGATACCGACCACGCCCCAGCGGTCGAACTGCAGCGACAGTAGGTCATCGGTATATTCGGCCTGGTGGCAGCGGTGGAACGCACCGACACCGAGATGCGCCATCCCCGGGGCGAGGGCCGCACGGTCATAGGCCGGTGTCTGGACCGACACAGGCAAGCGGTCGAGCAGCGCCGGACCCAATGTCTCGGGTGAAGCGTTCACCGGTTCGCCCCGATCACGGACTGTTCCTGGTCGATCACGGCGCCGGTCATCGGTCCGGCCGCGTCGGACAGCAGGAAAACTGCGAGGTTGGCGATGTCGTTCGGCGTCAACAGCCTGCCGAAAGGCTGTGCGGCGTTGGCGGCGTCGAGCCAGCCCGGGCCGTTGCCCAAAATTTCGGATTGCATGACGCGTTCGGCCGGCGTGTCGGTCCATCCGACATTGATGCCGTTGACGCGGATGCGGTCGAAACGGTGGGCGTTGGCGGCGTTCTTGGTCAGCGTCGCCAGCGCGCCCTTGGTGGCGGAATAGACCGCGAGCTCGGGCGAGCCGCAATGGGCGTTGATCGAGAGAATATTGACGATCGAGCCACCTTGGCCGCGTTTCTTCATGTCGGCGATGGCAGCCTGCATCAGGAAGAATGGTGCCCGCGCGTTGACGGCGAACAGCGAGGCCCAGTCGTCGAGGCTGGCATTGAGGAAGGAGGCACGGTCGGTCAGGCCGGCGGCGTTGACCAGGCCATCGATGCGGCCGAAGCGCTCGATACATGCCCGCGCCAGAAGGGCGGGGGTTGCCGGGTCTCCGAGGTCTGCGGCGACGAAGATGGTCGGCGTGCCGGTGGCCGACAGTTCCGCCGCCACGGCGTCGCCGCGTTTGCCATCGCGCCCGGTGATCAGCAGCCCGCCGGCGCCGGCGCGCGCCAGCGCCTGAGCGATCGCACGGCCGATGCCTTGCGTCGCGCCGGTGACCAGCACGACCTTACCTTGAAGATGAAGCTCCATTCCTCCTCCCGGAACAAAGTTTCTATTTTCTGAAATATGGAACGACAATTCCCGATAGTCAATTGTGCCAGCGGGGCCTCATGTTCCGCGGCGCGCGGCGACCCCTTGGACCAGTGCCATGCCGACCGCCAACGAGGCCGCCAGCGAGCGAAAGCCGGCGAAGTCGGATTCCACCACTTCCAGCCAACTGTCCGACAGCCGGATCAACGGGCTGAAGGTGCTGTCGGTGATGGTGACGATGCGGGCCTTGCGCTCATGCGCCACCGCGACGAGGTCCGGGGTGATCGAATTGTAGGGGCTGAAGGAGACGGCCAGCACTGCGTCGCGCGCGCCGATGCAGCCGACCTGGTCGAGTGCCGAGGAGCCGACATTGTCGACCAGCACATTGCGCACACCCTGTTGCGACAAGGTCAGCGACAGATAGGTGGTGACAGGGAAGGCGCGCTTGGAGCCGATGACGTAGATGAGGTCGGCGCCAGCCAGCAGCGCCACCATCTTTTCGAAGCTTTCGACGTCGAAGCCGGCCTCGACTCGGCCAAGCGAGGCCTGCGAGGCGCCCACCATGCCATGCAGGAAATGCAGATTGGCATTGGCCTCTGTCTTTTCCTGGCCACGCCCTTCCGGCCACGATCCCTTGACGTGGTCCTTGAACAGGCCCTGGAAATCGGAAAAGCCGGAGTAACCGAAGATCTGGGCAAAGCGGACCAGCGTCGAGGGCTGCACGCCTGCCTGGGCGGCCACCTGCGCGATGGTGCCGAGCGCGACGTCGCTCGGATGCTGCCACAGGAAGATCGCCACCTGGCGCAGCCGTTTGGGAAAATGCACCGTGCCCGACGACAGCACCGCACGCAGTTCCTCATAGGTCCGAGGTTGGATGTAGCCCAGTGCTGCCAGCGAGCGCCCCCGCTTGCGCGTCGCCGCCTCGTCGGCAATGGACCGTCCCGATGATTTGCGCGCCCCGCTCATGTTTTCAGGCTAGCGCGATACGATCGTTTTACAATATGGAAATTGGAAATGGCGTTCGACGGTGAGTCAGGAGAATGATGCTAGCGGTCAAAGGTGGCGCTCTACGGCGCCCCCCTCTGTCCTGCCGGACATCTCCCCCTCAAGTGGGGAGATTGGACGTACCTCTGCTTTCGCCAATCGCCAGCGTTGCAAGAAAGGCGCCGCAGTCGACGCTGCCAATCTCCCCCTGGAGGGGGAGATGTCCGGCAGGACAGAGGGGGCGCCACAGAACTCGACGGTGGGTGCCGGCTCGATATCGGGCCTCAGCCCTTGAATCAGTCTGCTCGGAGGAGACAAACATGGTCTACGCAACATCGGACGGGTCGGCGGGCAAGCGCCTGCGGGTTGGCATGGTCGGCGGCGGCCGCAACGCCTTCATCGGCGCGGTGCACCGGCTCGCCATGCGCCTCGACGACCAGATCGCGCTGGTCGCCGGCGCGCTGTCTTCCGATCCGGAAAACGCCGCCGCCTCTGCCGCCGAGATCGGCATCGCGCCGGAGCGTAGCTATGCCGACTACCATGCCATGGCCAAGGCCGAGGCGGCGCGGCCGGATGGCATAGAGGCCGTCGTCATCGTCACGCCCAACCATCTGCACGCGCCGATCGCCACCGCCTTCCTCGAAGCCGGCATCGACGTGATCTGCGACAAGCCGCTGTCGACGACGCTTGACGACGCCGAGGCGCTGGTGGCGTTGGCGAAGGCGAAGAAGCGCCGCTTCGTCGTCACGCTCAACAACACCGGCTACGCCATGGTGCGCCAGGCGCGCGAGATGGTGGCGGCGGGCGAGCTTGGCCGGATCGTGTCGGTGCACGGCGCCTATATCCAGGACTGGCTGACGAAGCCGATCGACGCCGAGGGCCAGAAGCAGGCGGAATGGCGCACCGATCCGGCGCGGGCAGGGCAGTCGGCGGTGCTGGCGGACATCGGCGTGCATGCCTTCAATCTGGCGAGCTATATCTCGGGTTGCGAGGCCGAGACGGTGTCGGCCGATCTGTTCACCGCCGTGCCGGGGCGCCGGCTCGACGACAATGCGCATGTGCTGGTGCGCTGGACCGGCGGGGCGCGCGGCACGATCCTGGCCAGCCAGACATCACCAGGCCACTACAATGACCTCTCCGTGCGCATCTATGGCGACAGAGCCGGGCTCGAATGGTCTGGAAGCCGGCCGGAGGAATTGCGCTTCTCCAGATATGGCGAGGAAACCCGGACGCTGGTGCGCGGCGGCCATGGCTCGACCGAGGAAAGCCGGCGCGTTTCGCGCATGCCGGCGGCGCACCCGGAAGGCTATATCGAGGCCTTCGCCAATTTCTACCGCGATGCCGCCGACATCATCCGCGCGCATCGGTCGGGTGGGGTGGTCGATGCGGCACGCGCGGCGCAGGTGCCTGACGTGGTCGATGGCGCACGCGGGGTGAAGTTCGTCGCCGCAGCGGTGGAGTCCAATGCGGCGGGTGGAGCGTGGACGGCGGCGCGGTTTCAAGAGTAGCAGCCGATCTTCCCCACAAGGGAGATCACTGGATTCCCAGCCGCTGCCCCAAATCCGACAGCATCGGGCGCTGGCCAGCAAGGATCTTGACCGCCGCCTCAGGCAGGCTGAACCAGCCCGCTCTGTCGACCTCCGGGAATTCCTTCATCGATCCCGACCGCGGCGGCCATTCCATGGTGAAGCTGTTGCTCTTGATCGCCGCCACGTCGATCTCCGCCCTGACCTCCACCGACCAGGCGCTGACGATCTTGCCGCCCGGTTGCTTGTAATCGCCGAGGCGCGTGAAAAGGCCGTCGACTTTGATACCGATTTCTTCCTCGGTCTCGCGTTGTGCCGCCACAAGCTCGTCCTCATTCTCGTCGACAAGGCCTTTCGGGATCGACCAGGCGCCATCGTCCTTCTTCGCCCAGAACGGGCCGCCGGGATGAACCAGCAGCACGCGGACATCGCCATCGCTTCGACGATAGATCAGCAGGCCGGCACTGCGTTTTGCCATTTTGCGTGTCCATTCGTGGCGCTGATACGAGGTGGCCAATGCCAGCCGATCATGGATGCCGACCCTTGCATCGGCGAATTGCGACGCTATGTCAAACACGCCCGCATTGCACCTCATGTGCGAGTCCGGCAATCTGAAGTATCACTTTGGGGCGGCGTCGAAGGTCAGGTAAGGCGTCCGAATGCAACTGGGTCTGATCGGCTACTACAGCGATTTCGTGGTCTATCCGCTGGTGATCGCCATATTGGGAATAGCCGGGTTGATCGAGGCCGGCGAGGAGAGTGCGCCGGAGTGGATCGGCATGGTCATCTTCTGTCTCGGCCTGTGGACGCTGATCGAATACGTCCTGCATCGCTTTGTCCTTCATCACATTCCCTACATCAGGGACCTGCACGACCGTCATCATGTCGAGGAGCGCAGTTCGGTGGGTACGCCGACCTGGCTCAGTCTGGGTGTGCATGCGCTGGTCGCCTTCCTGCCGGTGTGGATGGCCTTCGGTTTCGCGACCGCGAGCGCGGTCAGTTGCGGCCTGATGCTGGGCTATCTCTGGTACATCAGCGTCCACCACATGATCCATCACTGGCATCCCAGACATCCCAGTTATCTCTACACGCTCAAGCGCCGCCACGCAGTGCATCATCACATCGACGATACCGCCAATTTCGGCGTGACGTCGATATTCTGGGATCGGGTTTTCGGCACGGCGCAGCTCTGAGGGCCCGGGCGTATCTCGATCCCGGCAGATCGGGCATCATTGTCATCGCAGCCGGCCCGAGATAGCCTGCCCCGAGATAGCCTGCATCGATGTGCTGGGACCGGGGGGCATGCCGGGAATGCTTCTGCCATTCTTGTACTGGCCTGCATCTCATCGCCTTGGCAGGCTGAAATGGGTTGCTCTTTTCGCGCCGTTCATCCTGTTGTCCGGCTACATCGCCTACGGCTTTGTCGGCATCCAGCTCGACTCACCGGTCTCCGCCCTCAGGCACTTTGCCGCGTTCCCGAACTGTGCAGCGGCTCGCGCCGTCGGTCTTGCCCCCGCGCGCAAGGGGCAGCCCGGCTATTGGCCGACGCATGATGCCGACAAGGACGGCATCGCTTGCGAGCCTTGGCACGGGGAAAGCGCCAGCGGCGTCAAGGTGCATCGCTATTGGCGCAGCGGCAGGTAGTTCTCACAGTTCCTTTTCCGCCAGTTCCCTGAATTCGTCGGGCACCGAGCGCGCCGCTTCGAGCGCCACCGTGCCGTAGCCGACGGCCTGTTTGCCGAAGCGCTCGCGGATCTTGTCGATGGCGCGGTCGGCGCCGAAGCGCGCCAGGCCTTTCGCCGTGCCCGGCCGATGCTTTTCGTCGGCAAGGCCGAGCGGCAGTTCGAGCTGCAGCTCGGAACTTTCCCAGAGGTGCGAGACCGAGATCGCCAGCAGCGAGATCGTTCTTTCGTGCGGATTGTCGGCGAGCACGCCGCGCACCAGATCGCCTGCGATTTCGGCCAGCATCGTGGTCGCCGAGATCGGCTGGCCGAGCGTGATCGAGCGGGTGACGGCGCTGAGATCGGCAAAGCGCACACGCACGGTCACCGTGCGGCCGGGCCGCGCCTTGGCGCGCAGCCGGCTGGCGACGCGGTCGGCCAGGTGCAGCAAAGTGGGCACGATGACCTGCGCCACGGCTGGCTTGCGGCCAAGTGCCGACTGCGCGCCGGCCGAGTGCGCGCGGCGCTTCGTCTCCAGCTTTCTCGGGTCGCGGTTCCACGACAAGGCCGAGAGCTTTTCGCCGGCGGCGGGACCGAGTAGCCGCGTCAGCGCGCCGCTGTGCGTCCTGGCCAGCTGGCCTATGGTCTCGACGCCGATTTCGGCCAGCCGCGCCCTGGTCGCCGGGCCGACGCCCCACATCAGGCCGACCGGCAAATCGTGCAGGAAGGCAAGCTCGGTGCCGGGATCGACCACCACCAGCCCATCGGGCTTGGCGACCTGCGAGGCGATCTTGGCCAGATGCTTGGTGCGCGCCACGCCGATCGAGATCGGCAGGCCGAGTTCGGCCCGCACGCGGCGGCGGATGGTCGCGGCGATCTCTTGCGGTTGCCCGAACAGGTGCGTGCAGCCGGCGACATCGGCGAAGGCCTCGTCGATGGAGATGCGCTCGACCAGCGGCGTGAAATCGTCGAGCACCTTGATCGCCGCGTCGCCAAGCCGCTGGTAGTGGCTGAAATTGCCGCCGACGAAGATCAGCTGCGGGCAGAGCTCGCGCGCCTTGCGCCCCGGCATGCCGCCGCGCACGCCGAAGGCACGCGCCTCATAGGAGGCGGCGAGCACGACGCCGCCGCCGACCGCGATCGGCTTGCCGCGCAGCAACGGGTCGAGCAACTGCTCGACCGAGGCATAGAAGGCATCGAGATCGGCATGCAGGATGGTGGCTGTCGTTTCCATCCCGACCGCTCATCCGCAGTTGCTGATAGATGCGAACACATAGAGAACAAATCATGTACGGCTGTCAAGCCGCGGCGTAGCTTAATCAACATCCCTGGCCGCAGCCGAGGCTGGCAACTCATTTCCCATGGGAAGACTGGGAAACGATATGCTCCACCCGCAGCGCCGCCTTCATCCGTTCCAGCGCCGGCTCGCCGCCCGCCGCCAACTCGTTGGCAATGCGGGCGAGATGATCGTCGGCCTTGCGATGCTTGCTGCCCCAGGCGCCGAGCGTGGCCAGCACCGGCAAAAGATCGATGCCGGCCTCGGTCAGCCGGTAGATCGCCTTCAGCCCATGGCTCGGGTCGTCGCTGCGGGTGAGGATGCCTTCCTCCTGCAGCGTCTGCAACCGCTCGGCCAGCGTGCGTGAGGAGATGCCTTCGTCGGATTGCAGGAACTCGCGAAAGTGCTTTTTCCCGGCGAAGATCAGATCGCGGATGATGAGCAGCGTCCAGCGGTCGCCGAGCAGTTCCAGCGACAGGTTGATCGGGCACCCGGATCTTTCACGCGTCGACATCTCTATGGTTCCATTTTTAAATCACTTTACTATTGACATCATTTTTCTAGAACGTCAATAGTTCCAAATGTAAACCAATCAATGCCGAAGGCTGGCCGAGCACGCGGCGGCCGCGATCGGCACAACCGGAGACGATGATGAAAAAGCTGATCCTTCAGATGCAAATCTCGGTCGATGGTTTTGTCGGCGCCAATGCGGATCATCGCTGGCAACTCTGGGAGTGGGGCGCCGACAATGGCTGGGACGAAGAGCTGAAGCGCGATTTCAACACCGTCTTTGCCGGTATCGACACCATCCTGCTCAGCCGCAAGATGGCCGAGGAGGGGTACCTGACCCACTGGGGCAATGCGGCGAAGAAATATCCGGCCGATCCGTTCTACGCCTTCGCCCAGAGTATCGTCGAGCCACGCAAGGTGGTGCCCACCGACAGGCTGAAGACCTCGCGGTGGGAGCGCACGACGGTGGTGAGCGGCGACCTGCCGCGCGAAGTCAAGGCGCTGAAGGCGGGGGAGGGCGGCGACATCGCCGTCTTCGGCGGCGCCGGCTTCGCCTCCGCGCTGATCGCGGCGGGACTGGTCGACGAGTTCCAGCTGTTCGTCAATCCGGCGGCGCTGGGCGCCGGCCGCCGCATTTTCGACCAGGGCGGCTTCCGGAACCTTCGGCTGCTCGGTTCGAAGGCCTATGCCTGCGGCATGGTGGTCAACCGCTACGCGCCGAGCGGCTGAGCCTCGCATCGATAAAAAGACGTTTGGGCAGAATCCTTTGCCCGGGTCTCTTCGTCTTCAAGCTGCGGTTGCCGGGATGGCGCCGCGGCAATCAAGACGGAGAAAAGCTGATGATCCTGGTGACGGGTGCCACGGGCCTGAACGGAAAAGCGATCGTGCGCGAGTTCGCGCGGCAGAAGCATGTGGTGCGGGCGCTGGTCCGCGATCTGAACCGGGCATCGGCTTCAGGACTGGGCGATCTGGCCGGCGTCGACCTGGTCGAGGGCGACATGCGCCGGGCGGAAACGCTTGGCGCTGCGCTCGACGGCGTCGATCGCGTGCTGATGATTTCGACCGCGGGCGACGATATGACCGAGACCCAGTGCCGTTTCATCGACGCCTGCAGAACGGCCGGCGTCGCGCATGTGGTGAAGTTCTCCGGCAGGGAGTCCAACATCGGCTACGACGCGACGAAGTTCCGCTTCACGCGCATGCATGAGGAGGTCGAGCGCTATCTTGAAGCGGCCGGCATGGCGTGGACGCATCTGCGTCCCAGTCAGTTCATGCAAGTCTATCTGCGCGACGCGCCGACCATCGCCGCCGAGGGGGCATTCTATCTCGCGCTCGGCGAAACCGAGCTGTCGCCGGTCGATGTCGAGGACATCGCCAAGGTGGCCTTCCGGCTGCTGCGCGATGGCGGCCATGCAGGCGAGAGCCTCGACATGACCGGACCCGAGGCGCTGACCATGACCGACATCGCCGCGCGAATATCGCAGGCGACCGGCAAGCCGGTCCGCTATGTCGACGTGAGCCCGGAACAGCGGCGGCGCAACCTGCTGGCCGCCGGCATTCCGGCCGGTTTCGCCGATGCGCTGGACGAGCAACTGGCCGAGCGGCGGCGGCGGCCGAAATCGCGGGTGCACCTGGCGACGCATGAGATGTTCGGCGTCAAGCCGACGCCGTTCGTAGAGTTCGCCCGGCGCCACGCGGCGGCGTTTGGCGGCGCGGCCTGAGCGCTCTCCCGAAAAAGCGAGCGCTGTGACGTATCCTTTTTGCCCGCTCGTCCGTCCTTGGCTTTGGAGGGTCGCGGGACCCGCGATTCATAAGCCGGAGGCTATTATGGCGAGCACTGAGAGTGAGGCAAACAGGAACCATTATGCGGCGTTCGTCGCCAATGCCGGCAAGCTGACCAGCCCTCAGGCGATCATCGATTTCAACGACACTCACTGGCCGGCGCTGACCGGCGAACCGGGCGGCGTCGACTATATCGAGGTGGATGCCGGCGGCGTGCCGGCGCTATGGATCGTGCCGAAGGGCGCCGACGCGGAGCGGGCGCTGTTTTACGCGCATGGCGGCGGCTTCGTCGGCGGCTCGATCTATACGCACCGCAAATTGGCCGGGCATCTGGCCAAGGCGATCGGCTGCCGCGCGCTGCTCTATGATTATCCGTTGGCACACCAGGCGAAGCATCCGGCCCAGCTCGAAGCAGCGATGACTGCCTGGAACTGGCTCACCGACGAGGGCTTCGACCCCGGACGGATCGTCATCGCCGGCGATTCCTGCGGCGCGGTGCTGAGCTATGGCGTCCTGCAGCGGCTGCGTGCGCAGGGGAGGCCGCTGCCCGTCGCCACCCTGATCATCTCCGGCTGGTTCGACATGGCGCTGACCGCCGCCAGCTACGAGACCAACCGCGACAAGGACCCCGCCTTCGCCAAGGCCGGTGTCGACTGGCTGGCGGCAAATTTCATCGGCGATGCCGACCGGCGCGATCCCGAGGTTAGCCCGCTCTATGCCGATCTCTCCGGCTTTCCGCCTGTCTACCTGCAGGCCGGCGCCGACGAGACGCTGGTCGACGAAAGCCGCATGTTCGCCGAACGCGCCGGCCGAGCCGGCGTCGAGACGCGCCTCGAAGTCTTCGATGGCATGCTGCACTCGTTCCAGATGATGGCGGGCCGGGCGCCCGAAGCCGATGACGCGATCGCCCGCCTCGCCGCCTGGGCGCGGCCGAAGCTTGGGCTGCCGGATGCCGGTGATGTTGCCGCCGGCGCGAAGGCGGCCTGATCATGCGCCGGCTGATCGTGTCCAGCTTCGTCTCGCTGGACGGTGTCATCGAAGGGCCGATGGGGTGGGCCTCGCCCTTCTTCGACGAGCAGAACCAGGCGCATGCCTTGCAGGCGTTGTCCGGCGTCGAGTTCTTCCTGCTCGGCCGCGTCACCTACGAGATGTTCTCGGCGCGCTGGCCCGATCTCAAGGGTCCGTATATGGACCGCATCAACGGCCTGAAGAAGCTGGTCGCCTCGAACACGCTCAAGACGGTGGGATGGAATGCCACGCTGCTTGAGGGCGACGTCGCGCAGGCGCTCGCCGCGCTCAAGCGGCAACCGGGCGGCGACATCCTGAAATATGGGGTGTCGCAGCTCGACCAAACACTGGTTTCCGCCGGGCTGGTCGATGAGTATCATCTGTCGATCGTGCCAACGCGCGTCGGGCACGGCAAGCGCGCCTTCGACGATGTCGGGTCCATCGACCTCGATCTCGTCGGCACGCACCGTTTCGACAATGGCGTGGTGACCCTGACCTATGTGCCGCGATGAACCAGCAGATCCGCAGTTCTCGTGATACCGCGCAGGGGATGAGGCCAAGGCTCGATCCCGAAGGCCTGTTCGACCTGCGCTATGCCGCGTTCCTCGAGACCGTCTCGCATCTGCGCGTGCGGCTGCATCGTTACTGCGCGCGCATGACCGGCTCGGCGCTCGATGGCGAGGACGTCATGCAGGAGGCGCTGTTCGAGGCCTATCGCAAGATCGAGTTGCTCGACGACACGCTGGCGTTGCGGCCGTGGCTGTTCCGCATCGCCCATAACAGGTGCATCGATTTCATCAGGGGCCGCCGCGCGCGGCAGCGAGCCGAGGCCGGCTATGCCGGCGACGATATCGTGTTGCCGGTCGAGCCTGCCGGGCAGGGCGCCGGCCGCGCCATCGAGCGGCTGGTCGTGCACCTGCCGCCGAAGGAGCGGGCCTGCGTGCTGCTCAAGGATGTCTTCGACCATTCGCTGGAGGAGATCGCCGAGCTCGTCGGCTCGACGACAGGCGGCGTAAAGTCGGCGCTCAACCGCGGCCGCGCCAAGCTCGCTGCCTTGCCGGTGCAACCGGTCGCGGCGCCCGCACATGATCCCGACTTGGCGCGGCTGCTCGGCCGCTACGTCGAACTCTTCAATGCCCGGGATTGGGACGGGGTACGGGCGCTGACCAGCGCCGATGCGCGCCTCCGCGTCTCGGATTGCTACAACGGCCTGCTCTCCGACTCGCCCTATTTCGTCGAGTATGAGCGCGCGGAACTTCCCTGGCGCATGGGGCAGGGCGCGATCGGCGCCGAGATCGTGCTGGTCGTCGACAGGCTGTATGGCGATGTCTGGCGCCCAGCCCATCTGGTGCGGACCCATGCCGCCGGCGGAGTGATCGACCGCATCGCCGATTATTATGCGTGTCCGTGGATCCTGGAGATGGTGTTCGAGGACGGGTGACGGATTTGTCTGACTCTGTCCTATTTCACTGAGTCTGCGGCCGCCAGAATGACATCGGCCACTTCGCGCGGTTTGGAGAGCATGGGAACGTGGCTGGTCGCAAGCTCGGTCACCTCAGCGCCAATCGCCTTGGCCATCGCAGCTTCAGCAACCGGCGGTATCATGCCGTCTTGGCTGGCGACAATGTAGAAGCTCGGCTTGCTCTCGTAGGCGGCGGCAGCGAGCTTCTCGTCGAAAATACCGGCAAAGGGCGGACCTTGCGTGGCTGCGATCAGGCTGATTTCCTGCGGTGGCAGGTCCTGCGCGAAATATTTGGCGACGCCTTCGGCGCTTAGCCTGACATAGCCGCCGCTGTCGGGTTGCAGGGCGCTTGCCCAGGGTAGCGGCGGCTGACCCTTGCCAAGATCGTTCACAGACAGGCCCTTTGGCGGTGAGAAAGCGGCGACGTAGACCAGCGCCTTGACCTTGTCGTCCACGCCCGCCTGACTGATGACGACACCGCCCCAGGAATGGCCGACGAGGATGACTGGCCCCGGCTGGGCATCGATGACGCGCCTGGTTGCGTCGACATCGGCGGCAAGCGAGCTCAGCGGATTTTGAACCGCCACTACATTGAGCCCCTTGGCCTCCAGCAAGGGGATGACCTTGCTCCAGCTCGAGCCGTCGGCAAAGGCGCCATGCACCAGTACGACGGTTTTTTCGGCCCGCCGGCGGCCGAAGCCGGCGCGGCCATCGCCATTAGGACGGCGGTTCCCGAAATAAGAAAATGCGACAACGACATCGAATGGCTTCCCTTTTGATGACAGCCGCCTTGCCGGGAACAACCCCTCGGCTTGGCTTCATGCGATCGGTTTCAGCAAGCCCGAAGTGGTCGCGCCGGGCGGTCGTTATCTGGAGAGGAAATCGGTGATGAGCTTGACCGTGGCGTCCGGGTTTTCCTCCATGATCCAGTGGCCGGATGTGGGCACGACGGCTCCCGTTACATCAGCCGCGACAAACCGCAGGACGTCTGCCTGTGTCGTGCCGGCCGATTTCTCCGCGCCGACTGCCAGCACCGGCATGGGCAATTTGCCGGTGGTGGAAAGCATTGCCTGGTTGTCGATGGCATCTTGGTCGAATGCCTTGAACTGTTCGAAGGCGTCATGCATGGCATGCGGCCGTGCATAGAGTTTTGCATAGTGGACGCGCGTTGCCTCGTCGATGTTCTTCGGGTCGGCCGAAAGTTCGTTGTAGAAGCGGTCGAGGTAGATGCGCTCGCGGCCAGCGACCAGACGCTCCATGTCGGGGCCCCGGAAGTTGAAGTGCCAGAGCAACGGGCTTTGCTTGATCTTGTCCCAGTCACCTATGCCCGGCAGCGGTGCGTCGATGACAACCCATTTCGTGATGCGCTTCGGATACTGCGCGGCCAACGCATAGCCGACCATGTTGCCGATATCGTGTGTCACCAGGTCGGCCTTGTCGATCTTCAGCGCATCCATCACACCGGCGATGTCGACCGCCTGGTTCTTCTTGGTGTAGCCGCTGTCCGGATGCGCCGAGAGGCCCATGCCGCGCAAGTCCGGCACAATCACCGTGTGATCTTTCATCAGCTTCATCGCGGCTGGCGCCCACATGTCGCCGGTATCGCCGAAGCCGTGCAGCAGCACGACTGCGGGCCCTTGCCCGCCGACGCGCACATAAAGCCTGCTGCCGTTGGTCTCGATCGTCTGCGTCTTGAAGCCGGTCGGAAATGGGATCACGCGCGCCGACGCCGGAGCGGCGAATGACAGCAGGCCTAGTACGATAACCAAAGGACGAAACATGAAGCATTACCCCGAGTACTATTCTGTCGCCACGATATCGTGGTCCTTTCAACTATTGCACTATATCGTTGATTTCGTTAGGTGTCGGTCGCCTGATTGTGAATTCGGGAAAACCGAACAATGCTGAAGCTTGAATCCGTTGCCGCGTTTGTAGCTGTCGCGGATTCCGGTTCGATCAGCGAGGCGGCCAGGCGCATGAGCCTGTCCAAGTCCGTCATCAGCGAGCGGCTGTCGGAGCTTGAGCGCAGCCTTGGTACAAGGCTGCTGGACCGTACCACCCGCAAACTCTCGATCACCGAAGCGGGGCGAGGTTTTTACGAGCGCGCCAAGCGCATCATGCAGGAGGTGGCCGAGGCCAGCGCCGAAATCGCCGAACAGCGCGGCGAACTCGCTGGACCGCTCAGGATATCGGCGCCGACCAGCTTCGGTATCCTCCATCTCGGCCCGGCGTTGTATGGCTTCCTGGCCAAGCACCCGCGGATCGAACTGACGCTCGATCTCGACGATCGTTTCATCAGCATGGTGGCCAATGGCTACGATGCCGTCGTGCGTCACGGGCCGGTCGTCGATGACGGACCTGTCATTGTCAAGAAGCTGGCTTCGAGCCGCCGTTTCCTGGTGGCCTCGCCGGATTATATCGAGAGATTCGGATGGCCCGCGACCACCGACGACCTCAAACGCCACAAGGGCATCATCTATTCCATCAGGGGCGCCGCCGACTGGCGCTTCAAGATTTCGCGTCGGCTGGTGACGATCCGCTCTGAAACCGCGCTGCGCGTCAACAACGGGATTTTGATGCGCGACGCCGCGCTTGCCGGCCTCGGCCTGGCGTTGCTTCCCGCCTACTTCATCCGAACCGAGATCGCCGACAAGCGATTGACGGTCGTCGATGTCGGTGTCGAACCTGAAGGAGCTACCATCTATATCGCCTATCCCGAGGATAGGCGGGGATCCGCCAAGCTGCGCGCGCTCACCGCATGGCTACGCGAAGCCTTTGGCGATCCGCCCTATTGGGAGGCATGAGCCGGCGCTCACTTCGCATCATGAAAGATGATGCCGACGGTGTGGCGCATGCCTGAGCGCAAGCGGCTGACGCCGTGGCGCAGGTTGACGCGGTAATTGCCTTTCGTGCCCTGCACCGGCCGATTGTGGACGGCGAAGACAACGGCGTCGCCCTGGCGCAGCGGCACCACCTCGACCCGGCTCTGCATACGCGGCCGCTGCTCGGTCAACGCGAATTCACCGCCGGTGAAATCCTTGCCGGGTTCGGAAAGCAGGATCGCCACCTGCAGCGGGAAGGCGAGGTCGCCGTAGAGATCCTGGTGCAGGCAGTTGAAGTCGCCGGGCACATATTGCAGCAAGAGCGGCGTCGGCCGCGTCTGGCCGGCGTCATGGCACTGGTCGAGAAACTCGGCATGCGTCGCGGGATAGCGCATCGCCTGTCCCATGCGCTCGTTCCAGCGGTTGGCGACCTCGGCCAGCCGGGGATAGAGGGCGCTGCGCATTCCGCCGATGAGATCGGGTAACGGATAGCGGAAATAGCGGTATTCGCCCTTGCCGAAACCGTGCCTAGCCATGTGGATGTGGCTGCGGAAATGCTGCTCCTGGGGATAGAGGCCGGCGATCTGCCGGCACTCCTCACGCGAGAGCAGCTTTTCGAGCACCGCGCAGCCGAAGCCGTCGAGTTCGGCGGTCAATGCCGGCCAGTCGTAGGATCCGACGCGTGTCTCTGCGGCTTCCACCGCGGAGGCGGCAACCCTGGCGTGGGCGTTCATATCCGGGCCTCCCTGTCGAGCAAGGCGCGCTTGCGCTCGATGCCCCAGCGGTAGCCCGACACCGTGCCGTCGGCGCGGACAACGCGGTGGCAGGGAATGCCGAGCGCGATGGCGTTGGCCGCACAGGCCGTCGCCACGGCGCGGGCGCCGTTGGACTGGCCAAGGCGTTGGGCAAGCGCGGTGTAGGTGATGGTGGCGCCGCGGGGGATGGTGCGCAGCACGCCCCAAACGCGCTGCTGGAACGGCGTGCCATGGCTGACGTCGAGCGGCAGGTCGAGGTCGGCGGAGGGCGTTTCGACGAAGCGCGCTATCGCGGCGAGGTCGTCGCTCAGAGCGGGTTCGTCTTCAATCAGAATCTTGCCGGGGAAGCGGTTGGCGAGATCCTGCTCCAAGGTTCGGATGTCGTCGCCGATCAGGATGGCGCAGACGCCGATCCGGCTGCGCGCCGCCAGAATGTTGCCGATCGCGGATTGGCCGATGGCGTAGGTTATGGTGTCGAGGGTGGCGGCAGCGTTGGAGACTGTCGGCACATGGGTTTCTATGAGGTTCATTGCTTCACTCCTTCTGTGTGCCTGAACCCTAGCCGCGGGGTGCTCGGCTCTCACTCCGGTGCTTGCTTTCAAATTCAAGTTTCGGGATTTGACGATGAGCGGCGAAGGTAGGCACTCTACGGCGCCCCCCTCTGTCCTGCCGGACATCTCCCCCACTTGTGGGGAGATTGGCTGTTATCGCGGCCTTCGCCAATCTCCAACGTTGTAAGAAGAGAGCCGGCGCCAAGACTGCCAATCTCTCCCCTCGTGGGGGAGATGTCCGGCAGGACAGAGGGGGGCGCCGTAGAGTACTGACTTGGACCACACTGCCCCCAAACATGCTCACCCAACACGGGTGACGGCGACCTCGCCCAGCACGAACACTTCGCCTGACACCAGCCGCAGCTCGATCTCGCCGCTCTCGCCGCGACTCCACTCAGCTTTACCTTCATCGACCAGTTCGCCAATGGCGGCCAACACATGTGATTTCGCGTCCTCCTGCTGCGCAACGTTGCCTGATGGCGGGACGTTCGCGCCGGAGGTGGAAGACCTTGCCATTGCGCGCATGCTGGTGCCCGTCAGCTTCGTGCAGATCGAAAGGCGCTGTCGGGAGCATTCGACACGCCGGCCTCTCGGTCGAGCAACGCACGCTTGCGCTCCGCGCCCCAGGCGTAGCCTGAAAGCGCGCCGTCCTTGCGGATGACGCGGTGGCAGGGGATGGCCACCGCGAGCGCGTTGGCCGCGCAGGCGGCGGCGACGGCGCGCGTGGCGTTCGGCGTACCGATGCGCCGCGCCATCTCGGCATAGGACACCGTCTTGCCGACAGGGATCTCCTGCAATGCCTGCCAGACGCGTTGCTGGAACGCCGTGCCGCGCACGTCGAGCGGCAGGTCGAGACCGACCGCGGGCGCCTCGACGAAACCGACGACGCGGGCAACCAGCGCCTCGTAGTCGCGGTCGCCGCCGATCAGCCGCGCCTTGGGAAAACGGTCCTGCAGGTCGCGCACCAGCGCGTCGGGATCGTCGCCGAGCAAGATCGAGGCGACGCCCTTCTGGCTCGACGCGACCAGAATGCTGCCGAGCGAGGTCTCGCCGACGGCGAAGCGGATGTCCTCGTTGGCGCCGCCGGCACGGTAGCGGGTCGGCGTCATGCCGAGTATGCCGGTCGATTTTTCGTAGAAACGCCCGCTCGAATTGAAGCCGGCGTCATAGATCGCGGCCGTCACGCTGGCGCCGTCTTCGAGGCCCTGCCGAACCCGAGCGGCACGGTGTGCGGCGGCGTAGTCCTTCGGCGTCAACCCGGTGATGGCCTTGAAGACACGATGGAAATAGCCGGCGCTGCGGCCGGCGGCACCAGCCAGTTCGGCCAGCGAGGGCTCCTCCTCGCTTTGCTCGATCCTGCGGCAGGCACCGGCGACCATCGTGGCGTTGCCGGCTTCAAGCGAGGGCCCATCCGGATTGCAGCGACGGCAGGGGCGAAAGCCGGTCGCCCTGGCCTGATCCGGCGTGTCGTGCAACTGCACGTTCTTCGGGTTGGCCCGCCGCGACGGGCAGGAGGGGCGGCAGTAGACGCCGGTTGTCGCCACCGAATACCAGAATTCGCCGTCCGCCGATTTGTCGCGCGCGACGATGCGCGCCCAACGCGGATCGTCGGCGACCGGCAGCGGGACGGGTTTCAGATCTTTGGCCAGGGTGATGAACATGGCCGCATTGAAGCCGCCAAACGCGGGCCTTGCCACCCGTTTCCTGACAAAGTGCCGCTTGTCGCCCTCGAGCCCTCGCGTCGCCTCCTACGCCGCGCGCTTGGGCTCGACCGCGAACGGGCTGAGGCCGAGCCAGGTCTGCATCTTCCTGCCGATGGCCTGGTCGCCGGTCAGGGCGACCTTGGCGCCGGCCTTCTCGACGGTGAGCAGACCCATCCAGATTGCCGTCATCGTGTGCAGGTCGGTCGAGACGTAGAGGTCGACCTCGAAGCCCGGATCGTACCAGCACAGATCGACCTCGCCGTGCTTCTCGACGATCAGCCACCACGACCGTTTGGAGGCCGGGAGCTCCTGGTACAGGAATTGTATCACGGTGCGCCCGTCGGGCAGCGGCGAGGGGTTCAGATTGCGCCGCATGTCCCACATCAACAGCGACGGATCGAGGTTCTTGAGCGACAGCCGGGACTCCACCCATTTCTGCCCCCAGAACCCCATCGCTTCGACGACGGGGCGCAGATCCCGGCCTGCCTCGGTCAGTTGATAGTCGAAAATCCCCTTCTCGCCCTGGACCGCCTTGCGCTCGACGATGCCGGCCAGTTCGAGCTCCTTCAGCCGTTGCGACAAAAGGGTCGGCGACATTTTGGGGACGCCGCGGCGCAGGTCGTTGAAGCGGGTCGAACCGGCCACCAGCTCGCGCATCAGCACCATCGTCCAGCGGGTGCACAGCACCTCGGCGGCCATCGATAGCGGGCAGAACTGCTTGTATCCGTGCTGGGCCATGATCGGTGCCTCTCCCTCGAAGTTGGGCTGAACATTAGCCCTTCGTACCCGAACATTAGCTCTTCATGATTGAAGCGGCGAGTACAGAAACTGTACCGGGCCGGTACAGATCGCGGACTGGTTGGCAGAGGCCTTGCCATGCGAGCCCTTTGGCCGGTCGCACGGGATAGCCCTGTGCGCCGCAACCAAGGATACGACCATGACTGCTTACGTTATCGCGGACATCAAGATGAAGGACCCGAAATGGGTGCCGGCCTACGCCGCCTCGGTGCACGACCTCGTCCACAAGCATGGCGGCAAATATCTGTCGCGCAGCGGCAATGTGAAGACGCTCGAGGGCAAGCCGCTCGACACCACGATGATCGCTCTGATGGCATTCCCGTCGGAAGCCGCGGCGCGCGCCTTCACCAACGATCCGGCCTACGCGCCTTTCGTCTCGGCGCGTCAGGGCGGCAGCGACAGCCGTTTCCAGCTCATCGACGACACCGATCTGGCTGGAACGATACCGTATCTGCCGAAGGGATGATCCTTCCACGATACATCGATTTCGGGATCGCCAAGCAACAACAGCCACGGCGCTTGCCTGCCGGGCCTCCGTATTTCCGGCGGCCGGCGAGCCGTGCTTTTTCAAAAAGAATGGAATGGATATGAAATCAAATCTTCGCAACAGGCTCGTCATGGCGGCGGCCATGCTTGCCGTCGGCGCCACCCTCGCACAGGCGCATCAGGAGGCGTCCGACGCCGCGTCGGGCACCAATCCGCTGGCCGACAAGGTGCGGGCCGCGAACAGCCGCTTTCTCGACATCAAGGCAGCGACAGCCGAGGGCTATGCGCCCATTCCCTGCGCCAGCGGCATCACCGGCGGCGCCATGGGCATCCATTACGTCAACGGCCAGTATCTGAAGGACGACAAGATCGACATCGCCCGTCCCGAAGCGGTGATGTACGAGCCGATGGCCGACGGCAAGCTGACGCTGGTGGCGGTCGAATACATCACCTCGAAGGGGCCGGCATCATTGGACGGCCAACTGTTCAACTTCAACAGCGCCCCCAACCGCTACGGCCTGGGTGAGTTCTACGAGTTGCATGTCTGGGCCTGGAAGGGCAACCCGACCGGCACCTTCGCCGACATGAACCCGAAAGTGTCGTGCGAGCATGCGATGGCGCCGAGCCAGTAAGCAACGGGGCAGTAGTCGACGAGGCCAGGCGGCATTGACGCCGCCTGGCCCGAAACGATCGTTCCCGCTTGGCGGCCTCAGGCGGCCTTCATCAGGCCGAGCTGGGTGAGGGCGGCAACGCCGTCGTCGAGACCGATCTCCTCGACGATCCTGCCGTCGATCACCTTGAGCACCGTGGTGCCGGTGAAGCGCATCGTGCGGCCGGTGGCGGCGGGCAGCGAGCCGGCCAGGAAATCGCCGAAGGCCGGGCCGGTATGCGTGCCGCCACCCTCCCACTGGCCGACGACATAGTCGCCCTCGGCAATGAGGTCGGCGGTGGCCCAGAAGTTGAGATCCGGGAAGGCGGCTCGGAAATCGGTCATGAAGGCCTTGATGTCGTCACGGCCGCGGCGCGGCTCATGCAGCGAATATTGCAGCAGCATGCCGGGCGCCGCGATCTCGTCGACCACCGACAGGTCGCAGGTCTCACCCCAGAAATCGGTGAACCATCTGACGACGACGGCCTTGTTGTCTTCTTGCTTGGTCATTGGAGGATCCTCTTGTCCTTGCCTTTGGGCTCACCGGATGGGCCGGTGGCCTGGGACAAGCAATAGGACGAACCGGGGGCAGTAAAACTCCGGTTCTTGCCCGCCAATCGAAAGGCGCGTTCACAAACGAACGACTGTCGGGCTGAGCGGCTTCCCTTCGGCAGAAGTAACGCTTTCTTCTCTGGTTCTGTCGCAGATTGCCCGCGGGTGGGGCAGGCGAAACAGACGATGGCGCGTCAGGACAAGAAAAGTCGCGATGGAACGTTCTGGGCGAAAGCGCTGGAACGCGCCCAGCTTGGCGTCTGGGACTGGGATATTCGGGCCGGCGACTGCTTCTATTCGGCGACCTGGGCGCATATGCTGGGCTATAGCGAGGATGAGCTCGCCGCCACCAGCGACATGTGGCTGCAACTCACCCATCCCGACGACCGCGACCATGCGCTGGCCAGCGGCGACCGCCATATTGCCGGGCTGACCGATGCCATCGAGACCGAACTCAGGCTCAAGCACAAGCTGGGCCATTGGGTGTGGGTGCTGGATCGCGGCGGCATCGTCGAGCGCGACACGTCCGGAAAGCCCACCAGGCTGATGGGTGTGCAAACCGACATTTCCAAGCAGAAGGCCGCCGAGGCCGAGCTTGAACAGGTCAATGTGCGCTTCCGCCTGGCGCTCGCCGCCAGCGGCACCGGCATCTGGCACTACGACATTGCCACCAACAAGAGCTATTGGGATGCTCGCACCAGGGACATATTCGGCTTGGTCGCCGGCACCGACGAGGTGACAGCAGACCTCTGGCACAGCTATCTGCACCCCGACGACAAGGAAGCCACCGAGCGGGCGCATCTGCCGCCACCGGGCTCTGACGGCGTCACCGCCTCGCAATACCGCATCATCAGGCGCGACGGCGAGATCCGCCATGTCGAGTCGCTGGTGCGCTTCGTCGCCGCCGCGGGTGCTGCCGGCCAGATCCTCGGCACGGTGCGCGACATCACCGAGGAAAAGCTGCGCCAGCAGGAGCTTGCCTACGCGGCCCGCCACGACGCGCTGACCGGCCTGTGCAATCGCGCCGCCTTCGACAGGCTGCTCGCCGACCACATCGCCGCGGGTGTGCCGCTGGCGGTGTTCTATGTCGATCTCGACTACTTCAAGGCGCTCAACGACTTTGCCGGCCACGCCGCCGGCGACCTGGCGCTGAAGAGCGTTTCCGCCGGCATCCGTGGCTGCCTGCCGCAGGCGGCGCACGCGGCGCGGCTGGGTGGTGACGAATTCGCGCTGCTGGTGCCGCATTGCGATGCCTCGCAGGCCGAGCGGATCGCCACTGCCGTGCTCGGCGCGGTGCGCGAGGCCGACCTCGGCACGGCCGCGTTGTCACGCAAACTGGCGGCCTCGATCGGCATCGCCTTCATCGACGACGCCAGCACCACGGTGGCCGATGCGCTGGCTTGCGCCGACGACGCCTGCTATGCGGCCAAGGCTGCCGGGCGCAATCGTTTCGCGGTGTTCTCCACGATGGTCGAAGCCGGGTCTGGCGGGCTCAATGCCGCGCGTGTCGCCGCCGATACGGTCGACGCCTTGGAAGACGGACGGCTGAAACTGTTCGGCCAGGAAATCCACCTGCTCGGCAAGCCCTGGCAGGAAAGCCGTCATGTCGAAGTGCTGGCCAGGCTCGCCGGGCGCAATGGCCGGCTGGTGCCGCCGGGCGAATTCATTCCGGTGGCCGAGCGGTTCGGCATCGCTTCAAGGCTCGACCGCTGGATCATCCGCACCGCGCTGTCGCGGTACGGCGCCGCCTTGCGCTCTGGCTCGCTGACGCTCGGCTTCAACCTGTCGGCACAGACGCTGAGCGATCCGCAACTGTGGGCGTTCGTCGACAGTGTCATAGACGAGACCGGAGTGCCGCATTCGGGCATCGGCTTCGAGATCACCGAGACCGCAGCCGTCACCAATTTCGACGCCGCCGAACAGTTCGTGCGCAAGGCGCGCGAGCGGCGCTGCCGGGTCAGCCTCGACGATTTCGGCGCCGGCATGAGTTCGTTCGAATATCTCAGGCGTTTCCCCGTCGACACGATCAAGATCGACGGTTCCTTCATCGAACACATCACGGAAAGCCGCTTCGACCGCGAGATCGTACTGGCCATCACCAGCATTGCCCGCAGCCTCGGCTGCGACGTGGTGGGCGAGAAAATCGAGCGCCAGGACACGCTGGCCATGCTTGGCGACATGGGCGTCGCCTTCGGCCAGGGCTTCCTGCTGCACCGGCCGGAGCCGCTTGAGCAGATCGTCGCACGTGCGAGCGAGGTGCCGGCCCGCAAGGCATCGTGAAATCAGGGTATCGAGTTTCAGGTGAGGATGACCTTACCTGAAACTCGACACTAGGTTTTGACGCAATCCCAAGGGAAGGCGCTAGGCGCTTTTCCCGGGAAAACCGTTTCACACTTTTCCTGGAATTGCTCTCTAACGGTTTTGCCGCGCCGTCGATCGTGGAAATTCCACTACCCCAATTTCGGGTCGCCTGTGTTGTGCTTCCGCCACCGTTTCGATCAACAGATCGAGGGCGTCACACGCCGCACGGCTCGTCTCGTCATTGCCACGCAGATAGTGATAGGCACGTTCGAGGTGGACGCGGGCGGCTGAAAAATCGCTGGTCAATGGTCCCTCCATGATCCCGCCCTAATTTATCTTGGCCGGCTTGGCGGAACGCGAGGTAAATATCCACAGGCGCTTTTTATTCAAATGCCGTCGGTATCGAGGCCGGGCTTGCCACGACGGAAGATGCCGAGCGCCTCGTGACGCTTGCCGATCACAACCGGGTGCTGCGCATCCTGATCGAGATCGACATACGGGATCTGAATGCAGCACTTAACGAGGCGCACGGCATCGCCGCCGTGCTCGAACGCGCCGGACTGCGGCGGCCGATCCTACTGCATGGCGTCGACGCCACGGTCTGGTCGTTCGTGGAGCTTGCGCATCGGAAGCGCTGGTCGACGCGGGTCGGGCTGGAGGATGGCAGGACGCTTGCCGATGGCAGGACGGTAAAAGACAACGCGGAGATTGTCGCGGCGGCCGTCGCTGTCTTCCGGCCGGCGCCCTTGAGTGGGTAAAGTCAGTCTCCCAGGATAATCCGGATCGCTTGGTCGACAACCGGATGCAAGCCGCTAGCCTGGAAGGACAGGCGGTTGCCGGAACCGACATTGCTGGTCATGGCGATGGTCAATCCTGAGAGCGGATCGTGCAGCATGACGGCGACATAACCCGGAATGCTGCCCTGATGGCCGTAGAAGGCGCGGTCGGCGTAGGCGCTCTGGAACATGCCGGCACCGGTCTCGCGCATGCGGGTGCCTGGAAAACTCGCCGGCACGCGGTGTTCGAACATCTCGGCGAAGAAGGGCGGCGACAACAGCTTGCCGGAGAACAGGCCGCGCATGAACGTCACCATGTCGGATGGCGTCGACACGATGTCGCCGCAGCCATAGGCGGCGCCGAACGGGAAGGAATCGGAAGAGTCCTGCAGGTCGTCGGCGTAGGGCAGCACGCCGTCCATGCGCCACATCTCGCCGCCCGAGGCGATGTCGGTGGGCGCATTCGGCGCCGGCGGCGGCCGGTGGTAATAGCCGCGCACCATCGCCTTTTCCGGGAAGGCTTCGGTCGCCGGCGACCAGGTGTTTTCCAGGCCAAGCGGCTCGAGGATCGCCCTCCTGACATAGGCGCCCAGCGACTGGCCGGTGACGGCCTCGATCACCAAGCCGGCCAGCACATAGCCAGTGTTGTTGTAGACGGCGGGACCGCCCGGCGCCTTCTGCTTGTCGGAGGCAAAGGCGATATCGACCAGCTGCCGGGGCCTCCACTGCCGGCTCGGGTCCATCGGGATGTAGTACTCGAATTCCGGCAGGCCGCTGCGGTGGTTGATCAGCTGCCGCACCGAAATGTCTTTGGCGCCCGGCAGGTCGGGAAACCAGAGGGAGATCGGCGCACCGAGATCGAGCTTGCCTGTCTCGGCGAGCTTGACCAGGGCCGCGGCAACGAAGGTCTTGGTGCAACTGCCGATCTTGAACAGCTGATCCGGAGTGACAGGGGTGACGTGCCGCCGGTCGGAGAGGCCGGCGGTGAGGGCGGTTGGTGCGGCGCCTGTCGAATAGGCGAGCGAGGCGCCAACCGCGCCATCGGCGAGATAGGTGTCTAGGAGGGCGGTCAGGTCTTTTGGCATGGATGTCTCGCTTTCTTTTTCCCTTCTCCCCTTGCGGGAGAAGGTGGCCTCGCGAAGCGAGGTCGGATGAGGGGTGTTCCAGNTCCAGCGGAGTGAGACGTTGGCGTTCCCTGGAGCACCCCTCATCCGTCGCCTTCGGCGACACCTTCTCCCACAAAGGGGAGAAGGGAAGGCACCAGCCCTCACTCCGCCATATCGACGGCGGCGAAATTCTGCCGGCCGAAGGGGTCGAGCACGTAGTTGAGCACGCTCTTGCGGATCGGGATCGCCACCATCGAATGGGCGATCGGCGCCACCGGCACCTCGGCCTTCAGGATGGCCTGCGCCTTGCCGTAGATGGCGGCGCGCTCTTTCTGGTCGGCGGCGACGCGACCTTCGTCCAGCAATTTCTCGAAATCCTTGTCGCACCAGCGCGAGCGGTTGGAGCCGCCCTTCACACCGTCGCAGGACAAGAGATAGCTCAGCATGTTGTCGGGATCGCCATTGTCGCTGCTGCCGCCGAGCAGGAAGGCATCCTGTTCGCCCGCGGCGGTACGCTTGAGATATTCGCCCCATTCGAAGCTGACGATTTCTGTGTGGACGCCGACCTTGGCCCAGTCGGCCTGGATCATCTCGGCCATGCGCTTGGCGTTGGGGTTGTAGGGGCGCGACACCGGCATCGCCCACAGGCTGATCTTGAGGCCGCTTTCGTGGCCGGCCTCCTTCAGCAATTTCTTCGCGCCGGCGGGATCGTAGTCGATGCCGGCATCGGTGACGGCGCCGAGCTGCGCCGGCGGCACGACGCTGCCGGCGACCGTGCCGGCGCCGGCATAGACCGCCTCGACGATCGCCTTGCGGTCGATCGCCTTGGCCAGCGCTGTGCGCACGTGCACATCGCCCAGCGGCGGGTGTTCGACGTTGAAGCCGAGGATGCCGATGTTCTGGCCCTTGAGGTCGAGCACCGAGATGTCGGGATCGGCGCGTAGGTCGGCGACGGCACTTGGCGGCGGCGGGGCGGCGACCTGGCACTCATTGGCCTTGATGCGCTCGACGCGGGTGGTCGGCTCGGGCGTGATGGCGAAGACCAGCGTGTCGATCTTCGGCGCGCCGCGCCAGTAATCCTTGTTGGCGGCGTAGCGGACCTGGCTGTCGGGCACATAGGCTTGAAGCACGAACGGCCCAGTGCCGACCGGCTGGCTGTCGATCAGCTCAGGCGTGTCGGCGGCCACCATCTTCTCAGTCTGTTCCAGCGACAGGATCGAGAGATAGTCGAGTGCCAACCCGGCCAGGAAGGTGACGTTGGCCGCCGTCAGCGTGAAACGCACCGTGTGGTCGTCGACCTTGTCTATCTTGTCGATCAGCCCGCCCATGCCCAGCGCATTGAAGTACTCGTAAGCGCCGCCGCCGAGCTTGTGATAGGGATTGTTGGCGTCGCGCTGGCGGTTGAAGGTGTAGAGCACGTCGTCTGCGACGAAGTCGCGCGTCGGCGTGAAATGCTCGTTAGACTGGAATTTCACGCCGCGCCTGAGGTGGAAGGTATAGGTCTTGCCATCCGGCGAGACGTCCCAGCTTTCGGCCAGCGCCGGTCCGACCTCGGTCGTGCCCGGCTTGAACTCGACCAGCCGGTTGAAGATCGTCTTGGCGGCGGCGTCCATGGTCGAATCGGCAATGCCGATCGCCGGGTTGAAGGTCTCGGGATTGGCTTCCGAACAATAGACCAGGGTTTTGGCATAGGCCTGGCCGCCAAGCATCGACGCGGCCAGGACGGACGAGGCCAGAAGGGATCTGGTTAGGACTGCGCGCAGAACGGTGGATTTCATCGCAAACGCTCCTGATGACACTTTACGGGGGTGGGCATGAAACTCATGGCGTCGCCGACCGGGTGAGGAAACGATCTGGCGCCAGCGCGGCGGCGGTGACGCCGAGTGCGGCGACATCTTCGGGCACGGGCTCGCCGCGCATCAGCGCCGAGCTCAGCCTGGCCAAAGTCAGCGACACCTGGAAGCCGTAGCCGCCCTGGCCGCCGAGCCAGAAGAAGCCGGGCAGGCGCGGATCGAAGCCGGCGACCGGCGTGCGATCAGGCGCGAAGGTGCGCAGGCCCGCCCACGGCGTTGACGGACGGCCGATGCGCATCGACGTCGCCTGCTCGATGCGGTCGACCGCGATGGCGACGTCGATATCTTCCGGATACGCGTCGCACGGCTCGGAATCGGTTTCGTCGGCGAGCGAGCCGATAAGCCTGCCGGCATCGGGCTTGAAGTAGAATTGTTCGTGCAGGTCGACGACCAGGGGCCAGCCGGCAATATCGGTGGCGGCGGGCGGATCGAACAGGAAGGCGGTGCGCCGTTTCGGCCGCAAGCCGAGGCCGGGGAGCCCCGCCATGCCGGCGACAACATCGACCCAGGCGCCGGCGGCGTTGACGACGATGTCGGCCGTATGGGCGCCGGCGCTGGTTTCCACCCGCAGGCCATCGCCGAGGGCCGAGATGGCGCGGACCTCCTCGCCGGTGCGGATGGTGCCGCCGCTGGCCTTCAGCGCCGAGGCGCAGGCTGCCAGCATCTTGCCGGTGTCGACATCCACTGCGTCCGGCTCATAGACCCCGCCGCAGGTGGCTTCGATGGCAATGACCGGAACCAGCGCGTGGAGTTCGGCGGCCGACAGGCGGCGCACGCTGGGCACCAGCGCCTGCAATTCGCCGGCCAGCCTGTCGATCGCCGCGTCGTCGCCTTTCCAGCCGACATGCAGCGCGCCGCGCTGATGCGCGACGAAGCCGCCCTCGACGATGGCCTGGCGGCTGGCCAGCGTCAGCGCTCGTACCAGCCGGTTGCCATAGGTCTCGGTGAACAAAGCGGCGGAGCGGCCGCTGGCGTGGTAGCCGAGATGCGGCTCGCGCTCGATGACAGTGACCTCGGCCCAGTCCCGCATGGCGGCCGCCAGCGACAGGCCGGCAATGCCGCCACCGATGACAATGATTTTTTTGGAGGGGTTCGACTGCATCCGTCAGTCGTAAAAATAATTTCATATCCAGTCAATATTTAGCGTATAAGAAAATTGTTGATGTTGTTGATGGCGACGGGGAGTTCGACTACCTAGGGTGGGCAAGCGGCTCGATGGCCGCGCAACGGAGCTGACAATGTCGGAGCAACCGAACCTCGGTGACTGTCTTCGCGCCCTGAGAAAAACGCATGGCTGGACCCTGCAGGAGGTCAGCACGCTTACCGGCGTCGCGGTGTCGACGCTGTCCAAGGTCGAGAACGACCAGATGTCGCTGAGCTACGACAAGCTCTTACAGATCTGCGAGGGGCTCGGCATCCATGTGACGGAACTGCTCAGCGGCGACCGCAAGCAGCCTTCGGCGCGCACCCGTCGCTCGGTGACATCGCAGTCCAACACACTGCGCCAGCTGACCCGCAACTACGACTACCGCTATCTCGCCACCGATCTGGTGCGCAAGCGCATGGTGCCGATCCATGCCTATGCGCGCGCCCGCACGCCGGAGGAGTTCGGCCCGCTGACAAAACATGCCGGCGAGGAATTCCTGATCGTGCTCAAGGGCGAAATCGAACTGCACACCGACCAATACGCGCCGGTGCGGCTGAAACAGGGCGAAAGCGTCTACATCGATTCCACCATGGGCCACGCCTATCTGTCGGTGGGCGAGGGCGACGCCGAGGTACTGTGCGTCTGCTCCGGCGAGGAGCCCGACATGGAAGGCACGCTGCTGAGCGTGCTGGAGACGGTGGAAGGGTAGGGCCTGCCTCGCCGGCTACGGACAGAACATCCGTGTCGACGGCGGCATTTTCCGCGCTATCTGAGGCGCTGGCTGGGACGAGAGAGGGCCGGGAGGAGGGGGTATCTCGACACTCGCCGGCAACACCCTGAGACGACGAGGGAAAAAATGCGGCTTTTGATACTTGGCACCGGCTGGATGGCGCAGGAACATGCAAGGCGCTTCAGCGTCGTCGAGGGTGTCGACATCGTCGGCGCCGCCGATGTCGATCCGGCGCGCGTCGGCGAATTCGCCGACGAGTTCAATATCCCAAACCGGTTCACCTCGCTGGAGGAAGCGCTGCGATGGGGCGCCTTCGACGCGGTCGCCAATGTCACGCCGGACCGCATCCATCATCCGACCACCATGGCGCTGATCGCCGCCGGCAAGCCGGTGCTGTGCGAGAAGCCGCTGGCCGAAAATTTCGGCAAGGCGACCGAGATGGCCGACGCCGCGGAAGCCGCCGGCATCGTCAACATGGTGAACCTCACCTACCGCAATGTCGCGGCACTCCAGAAGGCGCGCCAGATGGTGCAGTCAGGCGAGATCGGCACCGTCCGGCATGTCGAGGCGTCCTATCTGCAAAGCTGGCTGGTGTCGAAATTCTGGGGCGACTGGCGCACCGATCCGAAATGGCTGTGGCGCCTGTCGCGCGGCCACGGCTCGAATGGCGTGCTCGGCGATGTCGGCATCCACATCCTCGATTTCGCCAGTTATGGTGCGGCGCTCGACATCGACCATGTGTTCTGCCGGCTGCGCGCCTTCGACAAGGCGCCCGGCAACCGGATCGGCGACTATGGGCTCGACGCCAATGACAGCTTCGCCATGACGGTGGACTTCTCCAACGGCGCCTTCGGCGTGGTGCATGCCAGCCGCTGGGCGACCGGCCATCTCAACGAGCTTCGCCTGCGCATCTATGGCGACAGAGGCGGCATCGAGGTGGTGCATAATCTCGACGGCTCGGCGCTGAAGGCCTGCGTCGGCAACAATGTCGAGAACGCCATATGGGAAGAGCTCGACGCCGGCACCGTGCCGACCAACTACCAGCGTTTCGCCGATGCGGTACGGGGCGGCGTGCAGAGCGAACCTTCCTTCCGCCATGCCGCCGAATTGCAGAAGGTGCTGGATCTGGCGGTGGTGTCGGACGAGAGGCGGGCGGAGCTCGCAGCACGCGCGGGCACGCGGTAGGCCCGGGTTCCGTGAGGCGCCGCCAATCTCTCGGTCCCAGACGCGCAATTCTTTCAATCATTTCTTGAAATGGAGGCTGGCCATTTCATGGTCTGATGGCGCCGGAGAACATGGGAGGCGTCATTGACCGACTTCATCGGGTTGCCGAAAGCCGAAGTGCACATCCACATCGAAGGCTGCTTCGAGGCCGACGATGTGATCAGCAATTGCGAGGAAGCCGGCATTCTGCTGCGCGCGCCGCGCGACAGGCTCTTCGAGGCGCATGATTTGAAGAGCTTCCTCGAGATGCTCGACTGGCTGTGCGGGACATTCCGGACACGCGAGCAACTCGCAACCACTGCCTACAAATTCGCGCAGCGCATGAGCCGAAGCGGCGTGCGTTATGCCGACGTCATCTTCAACCCGACGCACTGGCCACATTGGCACAGCAACATCGCCGGGATGATCGACGCGTTCGACGCGGGTTTCGCGGCCGCCGAGCAGGACGGGCACCCGCCGGTCGGGCTTGGCGTCAGCCTGCTCCGCACCCAGTCGGCGGCGGAAGCGATCGAACTGGTGGAACTGCTGAGCACGATCAGGCACAAGCGCGTCGTTGCATTGTCCATCGATGGAAATGAAGCGGCTGCCGGCCGCACCGGACCACGTTTCGCCGAGGCGTTCCGCCGCGCCGGCGCCGCGGGTTTGCGGCGCACCGTTCATGCGGGCGAGTCGAGCGGCCCCCGAAGGAGTGCGTGATGCGATCGAAGTGCTTGGCGCCGACCGCATCGACCACGGCGTGCGGGCGATCGAAGACCCTGAACTGGTGGAGTTGCTGGTGCGAAGGCAGATTCCGCTGGGCACATGTCCGATCTCCAATGTGGCGCTCGGTGTCTATCCTTCGCTTGCCGGGCATCCGCTCGATGCCCTGCGCAAGGCCGGTGTCCCGGTTTCGATCAACACCGACGACCCGTCGCTGCTCGACACCACGCTCGAAGCATCCTATGCCGCCTGCGCGTAGCCTTCGCCTGGGACGACGAGACCATCCGGCATCTTGCCGCGACATCGGTGCATGCGAGCTACGCGGACCCTGCGCTGAAGGCGCGGATCCTAGCCGATCTGCAAGCCTGGCGGGCTTAAAGCCCGCGCATTGCGCGGCGAAAAAGCCTTGGTCTAACCGGCCGACCTCCGGATCAGCTCGCGGCCGATCGGCTTCGGCGTCTCGCTGCGCAGCACCAATGCCGTGGTGACCGCACCGTGGCGCGCCACGGCGTCGACGATGGTTTCAAGGTGGGCGGGCGAGGGCACGACCACTTTCAGGATGAAGCAATCCTCGCCGGTCAGCCGGTGCACCTCGGTGATCTCGGGCATTTCGGCGAACTGCTTCAGGCAGGGCCGGATGTGCTCATGCGTGGTGCGCACGCGGATGATCGCCATCATGCCGAGACCGAGGGAGGCCGGATTTATCACCGCGGTGTAGCCGGCGATGACGCCGCGCTCTTCCAGCCGCTTGACCCGCTCGGAGGTGGCCGGCTGCGACAGGCCGACCCGGCGGCCGAGCTCCGATATGGCGATGCGGCCGTTCTCCTGCATGACCTCGACAATGGCGATGTCGGTCGAGTCGAGCGGTGCGCGTTCATCGCTGATCTTCATGGTCACCTTGAATCCATCGGCAGGAGAACGATTTTCCCGATGGTTTCCCATACCCGACGCCACCGCAAGACGCCATCATGCCCGAACAATCGATTGGAGCAAGGCGACATGACGCATTTCATCATCCTGCCGGGAAGTGGCGGTTCCGGCCCGGAGCACTGGCAATCGCGCTGGGAAAGCGCCAATCGCGCGATGCAGCGCTTCCAGCCGTCAAGCTGGGACCTGCCTGATTTCACCGACTGGCTGGCGGCGCTGGAGGCTGCGGTTGGCGCGGCGCCCGGGCCGCCGGTGCTGGTCGCGCACAGCCTGTCCTGCCTGCTGGTCGCGCATTGGCAGAAAATTTCGCTAAGGCCGGTCAAGGCGGCGTTGCTGGTCGGCGTTCCCGACCCGGCGTCGGCAGTCTTTCCCGGACATGGCATGGCTTTCGCCAGAATTCCCGCGGGCCGGCTGCGTTTCCCCTCGCTGGTGGTGGCCAGCACCGACGATCCCTATGGCTCGCAGGAATATGCCCGGGCGCGGGCGAAGCAATGGGGCAGCCGCATCGTCGTCATCGGGCCGTTCGGTCACATCAATGCCGACAGCGGCCTGGGCGACTGGCCCGAGGGCCTCGAGCTGCTCGACAGCCTCATGTCCGAAGCTTGAAGGTGAGAGCGCTCAGCCGCCAGTGACCAGGGCGAGGATCAGCTTCTGCAGATTGCCGCCCTGGCCGAGTTCGATCCGGTCGAAGTCGCGGCTCGCCTGGCGCTGCGCCAGCGAGAGTGCCGAGAGGCGCTTGGTCATTTCGGTGCGGATCTTGCTGCATTTGGGATCATCGGCGACCGTCAGGCCAACGGTCGCTGTCTCGATCTTGCGCACCATGTCCACGATGGTCGCGCCATGGACCTTTTCGTGGGCGCTGACGCCGGCGAGGAAAACCTCCCAGTTCTTCTGGACGGCTGACGGCAGCGGCGAGGAGGGGCTGGGCAAGGTGTAGGTGATGATGAGCTTCGGCTTGGCCGATGCCAGCACGCAGGCACCGGCCCGCGCCTGATAGTCCCGGGTCCAGGTCAGTTTGAAATTGGTGTGGGCGATGGCCCGGGCAACGCCGACATTCGGCCCGTTCTCGCCGATCGAACGATAGAGTTCCGGTCCGGACTGGCCCGAGATGGCATAGGTCTCGACCTTCTCGACCGGCTTCCACTGCGCATGGGCGGTGAGCGGCATGGCCACCAGGGCGGCCATGAAAAGGCACAGACGAACACAGGCTCCCAACACCGCTCTCTCCAAACCAGGACCGGTGCTGAACAGCCAATGCCACCGGATGGCTTTTCCTATATGCTGCCGGCGGGTGCTGCAAATGCTCCAGAGGAGCCAATTCGGGGGAAAGTCATGAGAGCTGGATATCTCGTTGTTGCCGGTGCCTTGGCCGCACTGCAGGCCGCGCAGCCGGCGTTTGCCGCGTCGTGCGGCGGCGGCTGGAGCGCCAAGATGGAGGAAGATGAGGGCGGCAGCGTGCTGACCGCCTCGGTCTGCGGCGGGCCAAAGGGCGACGCGCAGCTGATGCTGACCTGTTTCGACAATCCGATGCTGAGCTTGGACCTCGGCGCCTCCGGCCAGCAGCTTGAACCGGGCGTCAGCGGCTCGTTCGATTTCAAGGCCGACGGCAAGACAGTGACCAAGACGCTGCAACTGGAGGAGATGTACAATTATTTCGTGGTCGACCTGACCAAGGCCGATCCGCTGCTGGACCTGCTGCGCTCCAAGGGCGAGGTATCGGTCGGTTCAACCAAATATGGCGCGACTAGTTTTCCGCTGAAGGGCTCCAGCGGAGCCATCGGCAAAGTGCTGGCGCAATGCGGCAAGGCCAAGCCCGCCGATGGGGATTGAACCGCGTCGCTTCGCTCCCTGGCGCATAGCGGAAGGCATTCAGGCACTATTCAAATTGCCTGACAAAGCGGATATAGGTCAGTCAAGTTGACCTATATTCGAAACGTCCGGGGAGGCGTGACTTGACCCTTATGAACCTTTTGGCTTCGCGCTCGTCGCGCATGAAAGCCTCCGAAATCCGCGAGCTGCTGAAGCTGCTCGACCAGCCGGACATCATCTCGTTTGCCGGCGGCATTCCCGATCCGTCGCTGTTCCCGGCCGAGGCGATCCGCGACGCCTATGCCGACGTGCTGGGCGGTGCGGAGGCGGGGGCGGCGCTGCAGTACCAGGTCTCGGAGGGCTACCTGCCGCTGCGGCGCTGGATCGCCGGGCAGATGGGCAAGCTCGGCGTCGCCTGCGACGAGGGCAACGTCTTCATCACCTCCGGCTCGCAGCAGGCGCTGGATTATCTTGGCAAGCTGTTCTTGTCGCCCGGCGATACCGCGCTGGTGACATGGCCGACCTATCTCGGCGCCCTGCAGGCCTTCAACGCCTACGAACCGCGTTACGACCGGCTGCGGCCGGAAGGCGGCAACATGACGCCGGCGGCCTATCACACCGCCGCCGCAGCGAATGGCGGCCGGGTGAAATTCGCCTATCTGGTGCCGGACTTCGCCAACCCGACCGGCAACACGCTGGACCAAAAGCAGCGCGAAGCGGTGCTCGATCTTGCCGGCGAGCTCGACATCGCCGTCATCGAGGACGCCGCCTACCGGGCGCTGCGCTATGACGGCGAGGGCGTGCCGCCGATCCTGGCTTTGGACTGCGCGCGCTCCGGCGGCATCGACAAGGCGCGCACGCTCTATTGCGGCTCGTTCTCGAAAATCCTGTCGCCGGGCATGCGCGTCGGCTGGGTGTGCGCGCCGCGCCACGTGGTGGAGAAACTGGTGCTGATGAAGCAGGCTTCCGACCTGCACAGCCCGTCGATCAACCAGCTCGTCATGCACCGCGTCGCCGAAGCCGTCTTCGACGCCCAGGTGGAAAAGCTGATCGGCGCCTATCGCGAGCGCCGCGACGGCTTGCTCGCGGCACTCGAGGCCAACATGCCAAAGGGCGTGAGCTGGAGCCGCCCGGAAGGTGGCATGTTCGTCTGGGCGACGCTGCCGGAAGGCTCAGACGCCACTGAGCTTTTGGCGCGGTCGGTGAAGGAGGCGCGCGTCGCCTTCGTGCCCGGCAACGCGTTCCATGCCGACGGCACCGGGCGCAACACGCTGCGGCTATCCTTCACGCTGGCCGACCGCCGCGCGGTGAGCGAGGGCATTCCCCGGCTGGCGGTCCTGCTCAAGGGCTAAGGCCTGGTCTGCGCGCATTGACGGCGCTCCCGCCGGGCCTAAATTCGAGGTCTTGCGAGGAGGAGTTTTGCATGGCGACCCAGGAACTGCATCGCGGCCGGCTCATCGACCACATCCAGCTGGTGGTCAGGGATCTGCCAGCCAGCCGGCGCTTCTACGAAGCGCTCTTCGGCGTGCTCGGCGTGCCGATCGGCGGCAGCGCAGAGGATTATTTCTGGGCAGATGAACTGTTCGTCTCCAGTGCCGACAGCCGCGCGGCACTGGGAAAGCTCACCGGCCGTCATCATCTGGCCTTCCAGGCCAGGGATCACGCCATGGTCGATGCTTTCTACGCGGCCGGGCTGGCGGCGGGCGGCACGGACAATGGCGCGCCGGGCGAGCGGCCCTATCATCCCGGCTATTACGCCGCCTTCCTGCTCGACCCTGACGGCAACAACATCGAGGCCGTCCATCACGGACCGCACACGCGCAGCGCTGCCTCGGTGAGGATCACCTTCTAGGACATTCTAGAGAAGACCGTCCGGCCAGGGACATTCCACTCCGGTGGCGTTTTCCCCTGACCCGAGGTCGTGCACATTGACGGCATCCCCTGCGTTGCCAGATTGCCAGCCTCGATGCTAACCGTGCCGATGGCGGGCGGGAATCAGCATCGATGCAACGCGTGCCGCGGATTTTTCAATAAAACGCTCAAACTGACATCCCTTACCCCGCTATCGAGGAATAATTTTATGCAAAACGCGACCAAGGCCGTCTGTTCCACAGCACTTCTACTTGCGGTCGCGACCATGGGCCTGGCCGGTACATTATCCGTTGCTCATATTTCTTCGGCGCAAGCCCAGGAGGAATATCTTCCGACCCAAAAGGACTTTGTCGGCAAGTGGAAACTCAGCGGCGCAACCATCCGGCCGCCGCGCGACATGACGGATGCGCCCACGCCAGAGCAGGAGGCGGCCGCCAATGAATTCCAGCAGACGGTGACCAATTTTTACACCGCGTTCGACTATCTGGAGATCACGGCGGACGGCCGCTACAATTTTCATCAGCCCGGCGACCCGGCATCAGGGCCTTGCGTCTGGTGCGGAGCCTGGTCCTTCAGCAAGAGTTCGCTGTGGCTCAAGCTCGACACCGCGCCCAGGCTTGATATCTACGCCAAGGACGGCGACATACAGATGACCTACACGGCCGAGCCCGACGAAAAATCGAAATACGCCTGGCTGGTTTTCGGCTGGACGAAGGTCGAGTAGGCGGCGCCGGGGCTACTGGAGTTTCGAAACGGGCACCAAGCAGCTTTTCATCCATCTCGTATCCTCGTATACGAGATGGAGCCAGCTACTCCCGGGAGTCCGCATGCGTCCACTGCCTGAAACCGTGCCGTTTTTCAGCCAGTGGGAAACGCCCGACATGACGCTGGCCGTGCTCGCCGATGGCGCGGAGGCAGCGCTCAGGCGCGATCCGCTGTGGCAGGGCTCGGGCGCGGCAACACTCGACGAATACGCGGTCTGGGCCGCCAACATCTGCGGCATGGCGTGTCTCAAGATGATACTGGCGGTGCGCGGCGAGATCGTGCCGACGATCGAACTGGCCAGGCGATGCACTGGATATGGCGGCTATGTCGTCAGCGCGGGATCGATCAAGGGCCTGATCTACGCGCCGTTCGTCACCTTCGTGCAGGCGGAATTTGGCCTGGAGGCGCAGGTGATGACCAATGTCGCGACGTCGGACGTTCCAGAGATCCTGCAGCGGTCACGGTTTTTCATTGCTTCGGTCAGCAGTTCGATCCGCTGGCCCGAGCGCGAGCCCCCGTCGAAGGGCGGGCATCTTGTGCTGGTCACGTCCGCGTCGGATCAGCTTTTCCGCTTTCACAATCCTTCCGGCCATACCACCGCCACACAGTCAAATGCAGTGTTGGCGCCGTCCGATTTCGACCGCTTCTTTGCCAATCGCGGCATTGCCGTCAGCTTTTGATTTCCAGGGGATTTTCAATGAAGGATAGGATCAGGGTTGCCATCCTCTATGGCGGGCGCTCGGCCGAACATGACGTGTCGCGGCTGTCGGCCGCCAATGTGCTGAAGGCGATCGACCGGGCGCGCTACGAGGTGGTCCCAATCGCCATTTCCAGGGATGGCAGATGGCTGCTGCAGCCATCGTCCGAAGCCGGCGTCGACGGAGCAGGCGCTCCGGTGTCCGGGGACGGCGTGGAGGTTGCCCTGCTGCCCGGCGGCAAGGGCCGGCTGGTGGCCGTGCCCGAAGCTGGCGTGCGGCCTGACTTGTCGCCGGTCGATGTCGTCTTTCCGGTGCTGCATGGGCCGTTCGGCGAGGACGGCTCGGTGCAGGGCTATGCGGAAGTCGCCGATGTCGCCTACGTCGGCTGCGGCATCCTCGCTTCGGCGGCTGCCATGGACAAGGATGTCGCCAAGCGGCTGTTGCGCGAGGCCGGGCTTGCCGTTGCCCGTTCCGTGACCGTGCTTGGAGGCGATGTCGGTTCCTTCCAGGAGATCGCCGGGGCGCTCGGGCTGCCTTTCTTCGCCAAGCCTGCGCGCCAGGGCTCGTCCTTCGGGGTGAGCAAGGTGAAGGACAGGGATGGCTTCGAGCAGGCCGTCGAGACGGCTTTGCGCTATGACAGCAAGGTGCTGATCGAGGAGTTCGTCGAAGGCCGCGAGATCGAGTGCTCGGTGCTGCAGCGGGCCGACGGCTCGCTGACGGTGTCGCTGCCCGGGGAAATCATCCCGGCCGGCAAGCATGGCTTCTACACCTACGAGGCCAAATATTTCGACGCCGACGGCGCGGTGGTGAAAGTACCAGCCGATGTCCCGGCAGGTGTCGCCGGCAAGGCGAAGGAAATGGCCGCTCAGGCTTTCCGTGCGCTCGGCTGCGAGGCGATGGCGCGCGTCGATTTCTTCCTGCGCGCCGACGGTTCGCTGCTGGTCAACGAGGTCAACACGCTGCCCGGCTTCACCGACATCTCGATGTACGCCAAGGCGCTCGCCGCGATCGGCATCGGCTACAGCCAGGTCATCGACGTGCTGATCGAGCACGCGCTGGCCAGGCATGGGGGTGCGGTGACCCCGGCTCTGTCCGCGCGCAGCCGGTGATACCGTTCGGGAGCAAAAAGCTCCGTTCCAGCGTTTGACTGGGGCGCTTGCACTGATCGCACCGGGCGCTGCAGCGAGGCGACGTTATTGCATCGAGGCCAGTTGCGAAAACGCGGGTGTGCTGATCGCGGGCTCTTCGCCATCAGCAACGCCGCTTTCTGATAAAGCCGGCCAATTGCTCAATGTGTCGAATTCGAGCGCCGCGCCGAGCAGCAGGGCTGCCTGCAGCACCAGATATTCGACGTCCTCGAGGGCGACATTCTCGGTCAGGTTCCTGACCCTGATCCTTTCCGCCACCAGAGTGACGTTGACGATGCCTGCCGTCTTAACTGCGGTGCGGACCAGCGAACTGACGTCATCGCGCAACCGGGTGGAATAGTCATACCGCATCGAAACCTCCCAAGGGGATGTGGTTTCCGTCAAGACCCCACTATGCGCCGACTGCCGGCGCGAGGCAAGCATAAATGTTCAAAAATCGTATTGAAATCAGGCAGTTAGCATAGCTATACAAGCGCTCTACCTATGTATCATTGTCATCATATGTGAGGCACGACGATTAGGGACTCCACTCTTTGGCGGCACTTGACGTGCTATGAAGCTATTCCTAACTATGAGACAAATGAGATAGATGCTAACTCAGCGCATTTTGGTCCTGCGCAAGGAGGCGGACATGGCTGAACTGGAACGTCCGGAACGACTGCAGATCATGCTCACCCATGATGAACTCGCGGCGCTGGAAAACTGGCGTTTCGACAAGCGCATGCCCAGCCGCTCGGCCGCGGTGCGGGAACTGTTGCGCCGCGGTCTTGCCTCGGAGGGCTTCCTGACGGCGGAACTTGGGGCCAAATCGCAGGAGTTCGGGGTGATCAAACCCAACGGAGACGGCAAGGGATCACCTGAACAAGCCGAGTGAACGTCGGTCCGGTGCCGCAATCCTCGCACCGGCGATTGCCTTGGTCCGCTTGCGCCTTATCTGATGGGGGGAAACTGCATTGCGAGCGGTGATGATCGACGTCCTGGGCGGTGATAAACAGGGGGCAACCGCCGATGCGCGCCTCGCGGCAATCGTCGATTCCTCGTTCGACGCCATTATCAGCAAGGATCTGAGCAGCGTCATCCAAAGCTGGAACCAGGCGGCGGAACGCATGTTCGGTTACAGCGCCGAGGAGGCTATCGGCCAGTCGATCCTCATGCTCATTCCCGATCACCTCAAGAGCGAGGAGACCGAGATCATCGCCAAGGTTCGCAGCGGCGACCGGGTGGCAAGCTATGAGACGACGCGAAGGCGGAAGGACGGCACGCTGATTGCCGTGTCGCTGACGGTGTCGCCAATCAGGAACAGCCATGGCGAGATCATCGGCGCTTCGAAGATCGCCCGCGATATTTCCACTGCCAAGGAGAGCGAGCGCCGCATCAGGCTGCTGATGCGGGAGGTCAACCATCGCGTCAAGAACCAGTTCGCGGTCATCCTGTCGATGGTCCGGGAGACCAGCAAGCGCTCGAGCGATCCGCACGAGTTCGAAGAGATGATCCGCGCCCGCATCATGGCGCTGTCACGTTCGCACGATCTGCTCGTCATCTCGGAATGGGCGGGAGCGAGCCTGTTCGACCTGATCCAGGAGCATCTCAAGCCCTTCGGCCGCGAGGAGCAGATACTGCTCTCCGGACCGGTTCTGACGCTGCAGTCGAACGCGGTCCAGAATCTCGGCATGGCGTTCCACGAGCTTGGCACGAACTCGTCCAAATATGGCGCCCTGGCCAGCGAGGCCGGCCGGATCGAGATCACCTGGACGATAGATTCCGGCGCGTCAGGCCCCGATGCCTTGGGCGAGCGAGAATTCCAGCTGCTCTGGAACGAGACATCGCCGCCCTATGCCGACGACAGGCGCGAGGAGACGACCCGCAAGGGGTTCGGGACGGTCGTCCTGCAGCGCGTTGCACCGCAGTCGCTGGGCGGCTCCGCCACTCTGGAGCGGTCGCCCGGGCATCTCAGCTGGAGGTTATCCGCGCCGCTGGCATCGATCATCGTGCCGCAGGCCGGTACCGAGGCCAACAACAATACGGGCTTCGGAACTTAGACACTGCTTGCCAGCCTGCTTATTCGACCAGGATATGCGCCTCGCGCGCGGCCTCGACAAACGCCTCCCTGGCGACATCGGAAGACATGTCGCCGCTCGCAGCCTGGCGACAGGCGCGCAGCGCCGACTGATGTTTCAGGCTGCCGGCGTCGCGCCAATGTGTCGTCAGCAATTCGATGGCCTGCTGGGTGTTGGACAAGTTGCGGGTGGCGCCTGTGACGCCGACCGAAACCACCACGGGCCTGGAAAACCACGCAGTCTGCATTGAAACCTCGACAATTCTCCAGCCGCTAAACGCCCGGCGGCGGCGTGAGGTTTCATCGCGGCCGATCACTGTCGCGTGAGGCCGCGGGGCGCCATCGCCAGCGAGCCAATCATGTGGACTAGAGGATATTGGTCGTCACCTCGACGATGATCGCGGCGCCTTCCAACGTGCCATCCGGCACATGCACGACGCGCGAGACCCGCAGATCCTGTGCGCTTCCGTAAACCGACAGGGAAACGCTCTCCCCGATCCGCGGCACGGCTTGGAAAACGACGTCCGTGGCGTCCGGCCGGTTGTCGATGGATATGCGGCAGTTGACGGTCATGGGATGTCTCCTCGTGTCTGGCCATGGCGTCAACGCAGGGTCGATCGAATGGTTTCAGGAGGGACGGTTTGAAAACATGACGCTGCCTGGCTGAAGGGCTGGTTCCCGCTCATGGGCTCGAACCACGATTGACGCCTTCAAAGGGCGCTGTCCTACCATTAGACGAAGCGGGAGAAGTCGGACCGTTATGACGCCGGTACGGTGGGCCGTCAATTCGGGATATCGTCTGGCGGGTCTTCGCAGCGATAGACCGGGCAGTGACCGTCGCGGGACGGGATATAGGCCGACATCGGCACTTCCGGCCAGTCGCACTCGTTGCCGAACTGCCTGACATAGCGGTCATAGGTGTTCGGGCCGGTGGTCAGAACCACGGCGCGATGGCTCTGGACCATGGCGCGGATCTCGTCGCAGCTCAGGCGGCGGCTGTCGGGGCGGGCATCGGCGAGAGCGGTCGTCGCGAGCAGCGTCGCCACAGCCATCAACACGATACGAATAGACATGAGGGCTTCTCTTTGTTTGACGCAATTTGGCGTCTTCATCCGGCAGGCATGCATGTTCCCACAAACCACTATCCTGTCCGGCGGTTCCGCGACAGTTTCTTCCTTGAGGCGGGGCGCAGGCTTGCGCAACCAAATGATGCGTCGCGCATTGCTGGGAATGCAAAACAGGAAGCCTTACGAGACGCCGCAATGGTGGCCCGGAAACGAGCGCCGCGAAGCCATGTGCTGTTCTTTCTGCGGCGGCCGCGACCACCGCTATGACGATTGCCCGCAAAGGACCGATGAGGCTGCCGAGCGGCCCACCGACGATGAGGGAAAACCTCGCTGAGGGTCAAACATGCTTTCAAGCATGACAAGGGGGCAAGCATGACAAGGGGGGCAAGCGTGACAAGGGGGGCAAGCAGGACAAGGGGGCAAGCAGGACAAGGCGATTCCGACGGACAGCGCCCCCGCCAGGGGGTGCGGATGAGCTAGGAGCCTGGATCCTGTCAGCCGAAGAAGGCTGCCAATGCCTGCGCGGTTTGCGCCGGTGCCTCTTCGGGAAAGAAGTGGCCGCCGGGCATTGCCTGGCCACGTACGTCGTCGGCCCACCCCCGCCAAAGGGCCAGCGGGCCGCCCTCATCGGAATACCACTCGGCGAGTGCCCCTTGTTCGCTCCACAACGCCAGCACAGGACAACGGATCGTTCGGCCCGCAGCCTTGTCGGCGTGATCGTGCTTGCGGTCGAGCGTGGCTGCTGCCCGGTATTCCTCGCAGATCGCGTGGCTATGGGCGGGGTCGCGCAAGGCATCGACATAGGCCTGACGAACATCGGCCGGAAATACCGCAGGCGAGGAGCCCCAGCCGCCCAGCGCATTGTCGACGATCGCTTCGGCGGCTGCCGCCAGGATCTTTTCCGGCAAAGGCTCGGGCTGCGCCAGCAGGGACCAGGGCCAATAGCCGAGCGCCAGCCGGGCGTCGGCCCGGTCCCAGGCGTCGGCCGTGGGGACGATGTCAAGCACGGTCAGCTTGTCGACGCTGTCTGGATGATCGAGCGCCATGCGGTAGGCGACGCGCCCGCCGCGATCATGGCCGGCGACCATGAAGCTGGCAAATCCGAGCTTCCTCATCATTGCCACCATATCGGCGGCCATGGCGCGCTTGGCATAGGGGGCGTGGTCCGTGTCCGAGACGGGGCAGGAACTGGCGCCGTAGCCACGCAAATCAGCGCAGACGACGGTGAAGCGGTCGGTCAGCCCTGGCGCCACGTCGCGCCACATCAATTGTGTTTGCGGAAAGCCGTGCAGGAGCAAAACCGCCGGGCCACTGCCGGCATGCCGGACAAACAGGCTGGCTTCGCCGACCTCGACCTTCGTGCTTTGAAAATCATCGAACATGGCGGTGCCTCCGCCACGCGCAACGGCGGAAGCCTGATTTGGTTGCGGGGCCATGCCAGCTCTTTTGGCAGCCAACCTTTTTCGCTGAAAGGCGTTGTCCTTGCGAAGGGAAGGCCGCGGCAGGCGGCCCGAAGAGAAGGAGACCGAGATGAAATCTCTCGTCATCACATCATGTGCCCTGATGCTGGCCGTGCCGGCGGCAGCACAGACAAATCAGCAGCAGGACCCTGCCCAGCAGACCGACAAATGCCGGGCCCAGACGGATCCGGGCGCCAAGCAGCAGGCCGGAAACGGCAATTTGACGGAGAAGCTTGACGACTGCGGCGGGGTGCTGAAGCCGCCGGCAACCGGCGACCAGGGCATGGCCGCTCCGGCTCCGGACGAGGGCAAGACGCCGGTAATCAAGCCGGGCGAGGTACCGGCCCAACCGCCGGCAAAGTGACGCGGCAAAGCCGGTATACAGGTGGCGCGGCGGAACTCGACTGTCGGCGAAACGTTTCTTTCGCAACTGCTAATTTTAGGAGACGGTCGTGAAAGATGTCGCCAGCACCGCCATGATTATCGCCTCGATCGCCATTGTCATCGCCCTGATGCTGATGGCGCCGAAGAGCTCCGGGTTCGAGGCTTCCCACCCGATTGTGAATGGCGATCCGCAGGCCCGGTAATCACGGCTTTGCCGCACAAACAGGCCGATTCCTGTCGCCCAAAAGTGGCTTTGGTTTTGATAGAACGCATAAAAACAAAAGTTCTAAAGCGCGCACCTGAATCGGTTCGCGATGTTGGGGGCTATTGTAGGATATGCGCTTCGCGTGCGGCGTCGATCATCGCCCGCATTGCCTTTGCCGGCGGCGCCCAGCCATCCAGGGCATCTCGACAGCTGCGCAATGCCGCCCGGTATCGCCGGCCGTGGCCGAACGGCCAGTCGCCGAGGCATTCGAGGCCCTCCCAGGCGCTGCGCACCACGCGCACCCGCTCGGGGGCAAATTTGAGGTGGACCGGTCGGGGGAAGATCTTGTCGTTCAACGGTCGTCTCCGTGACTGGTGCATGCCGCCACGAAAGGGGCGCCGGATAACGTCGCCGACAAGGGAGGGTTCCAAGCCCGAAAGATCAATTTTCAATCGCGTTTCAATCGCGCGCGATGGCGTCCGACAGAGGCCTCGGCGGCGGCAGATCGGCGTCCTGCGCCTGCGGCCTGTCATGGTCGAACTGCTCAGTGCCAGGCAAGGCATGCAGCCAGGTTTCGCGCCGGCTGATCCACAATTCATATTCGGGCGCGAGGTCGGTCGGCGCGACATCCAGGCTGCCGAGCATCACCTCGGCCTCGTCGTCGGTGACCCACGCGACCCGGCTGCCACAGGTCGGGCAGAAACTGCGGGTGCCGTAAGTGGCGACGACGCCCGATGTCTCGAAGGCCGCGCGCGGCCAGATGGCAAAGGCCGAATAGACCGAGCCGCCCGCCTTGCGGCAGTCCTTGCAATGGCAAAGGCCAGTCCGTGACGGCTGGCCGCTGACGACGAAATGCACGCCGCCGCACAGGCAGCTGCCGGTCCTGCGTATGGTGTCGGACATGGTTGCAGCCTCCGTTCTCGCCAGTCCGGCTTCGCCCGCCTGCCTGGCCTCGTCAGTCTGGCAGTTCACCGTACCGACGAGCCCTATCCGCGCGCGGCCATGTGGTTGTCGAGCTTCTTCCTCGATGGGCCATAGCGCTTGATGATGGTCTGGGCCTCGCTCTGCGGGATCCCGTATTTGCGCGCGAAGGCGGCAACCTCATAGGTGTCTTCGCTGGAAACCAGCTTGCGGTCCTGCTTGGTCTTGGATTTATCGTCGGGCATGCCGGGCCTCACTTTCTGTCAGCCGCATGGTCGCGCGGACATCGAACCACCGTGGTTCGGCAAGCGATGCCGCGGTCAGACATAACAGCGATCGGCGCTGCTGGTTCCATGACATGCGGCGGACGCGTGCACAAGGCCCCGCCCGGCGCGGAGCGCAAGCCGCCGGTTCAGGCCGAGGGGCGGACCGGTTCGGCGTCGTGGCTGCCGGCGTCGCCGCATTCGGCGCAACCCGTGCTGGCGCCAGGACAGCCGCGCTGGTGCGTGCCGGCCGGGCAGCAAAGGCCGTTTGAACTCGTCCAGCGGGGGCATTGGAACACCTGCCCGGTGCCGCCGCAGCCAATACACTCCAGAACCGGTGACCGGACCAGATAAGATTTTGCCCCTAACTTGATACCCACGCCCACTTTGAACCCACCCGAAATCGCTGCACTGGACACCAGTGCATTAGCCCATCTTAATATTAGCACGATCATGGTTACGAACAAGTTTCGCGGCTTGGAGCGAGCGTGTTGGCAGCGATGGACCGAAATCGGTTTATGCGGGGTTTTGCGACATCCGATGGCAGACTTTGGAAAAAACTTCACATGCCATGTCGGATCGGCGCCAGGCGGCGCGTCCTTTGGGCGAATGAAACTGGAGACCAACCCATGCCCTCGCAAATCACCCAATCGTCCTGGCAGACAGCGGCCCTTCTCGTCGCCCGCCTGATCTTCGCCGCCGTCTTCCTGATGGCGGTAACCTTCAAATTCATGGGCATGGAGGCCACGGCCGGCTACATCGCCGCCGCCGGCTTTCCGTTCCCGCTCTTCCTCGCCTGGTGCGCGGCGATACTGGAGGTCGCGCTGGTGCTGTGTTTCCTGAGCGGCGCCTTCTTCACGCAGGCAGCCCTTGTCGCCGCCGCCTATGTGCTGTTCCTGGCCTTCGCCTTCCACGGGCCGAGCCACTGGGCCGGCAACCAGGCCGAGTTCGGCTTCTTCGTCGACCATTTTTCCTTCGTGGCCGGGCTGCTGTTCGCGGCGGTGCATGGGCCGGGCACGGCGCTGGCGCTGAACCTGGGATGGCCGGGCAGGGCGTGAGCCAACCGGACTTCGGTCGTGGCCTCACATCTGGTCGTTGTAGGGCTCCTTCATCTGGCCGACCATACGAGCCAGTTTCGAAAAGGACGGCATGTCCGCCTCCGGCTGGCATTGATTGGCGAGTTCCAGCAGCCGGATCGGAAAGTTGACGGCGTCGCGGCTCGACGCCGACATCCCGCCGGACCGTTCCTCACCGGTTTCGCCGGCCTCGGCCTTGCGCAAGGCGATGTCGATCTCCTCCGATGTCAGCACGCCCTTTCGAACCAGCACATGGTTGATTGATGCGACGGCCATCAGCAGGCCCTCGAGTTGCAGATTGGCGACGTTCATGGCGCTTTTTCCCTCCATTGACCGAAGTTGAAACGCACCAGCGGCATTTCCGATCCGCAGGGCGGATCGGCGGCGGGTAGGGTCTATTCCTGCGTCAGGCGCTCGCCATATTCGCGCCACAGCGCCTTGACCTCCAGGCTGCCGAGGCGCGGGATCGAGGGATCGCCGCAGGTGATGGCGACGGCGCTGATGTCGTAATTGGCAAAAGCGTTGGCGACGAAGCGGACCGCTTCGCCAAGCGAGTGCACCCGGATCACAGGGTCGGCCTGGCCCTGGCCGGTGCTGCGCACGCCGGAAACCGTTGCCGGAGCATGTCGCACCCTGAAGACGGATGCCATGGCTGGTCTGTCCAAACGTCCTCTCCCACAAAGGCCGTGACGCGAATCATTCCATGAGCTTCCCCTAATGATTTCACAGGTGCCGGCCGATGAAAAGCCGGCTGGCAAAGGCGGGCTTCGGTGGCCGCTTGGCCCGTTTGTCGGGTGAGGGCGGTTATGCTATGATTTCGGTGTGGTGCTGATTTGCGCCGATGACCCGCCGCCGAGGCGGGTTTTTGTGTTTCCAGCCTTCGCATGATGCGATACCGCTCCCTCTTCGGGGCCGCGCCGAAGGAACAGAATAGGAATTTTTTCTCAAAAAGTCGTTGACCAGCTGAGGGCAGCTATGCTACATATTTGTCCATGGTGCTGATTTGCGCCAACGACCCGCCGCCGAGGCGGGTTTTTGATTCTGGAGACGACCTTCTGGGTCCTCTGGCGGATCGGTTCCGGTCAGCCAGTCTTTGAGACGATCACGGCCAGCGATACGAGCTTGCCCTCACTCAGGCTGCGAATGTAGTTCTTGCGTCGCTGCACGAATTCGGCGCCGAGCACGATCTCATTGGCCTGCTGCTGGGCGGGCGAGGGCAAGATGCCGGAATTGGCCCTTTTGAGCGCCAGTTCGACGTGTTCGCCAGTTTCGTCGATGATTTCGTCGATCCGGAAGCCGGCGTCCACGAACAGGGTTTTCAGGGCACTGCGATCGACGAGGTGGCTCGTCGCCGGTGAGACCGCCCAGGGCAAGGGATAATACGGCTCTCCGCCAGCAAGCACCGCTTCGGTCCAGATCAACTTGCCTCCGGGCTTGAGCACGCGAAAAGCCTGGCCGATGACCGCGGGCTTGTCGGCGATGTTCATGCCGACATAAAAACAGATCGCCGCATCGAACGTATCGCCGGCGAAAGGCAGTCTGGTCGCGTCCGCCTCGTGGAAGCGGACCTTCTCGCTCAACCCGCTGAGCTTGGTCAGTTGGGCGGACGCGTCGACAAAAGCCCTTGTCAGGTCAACGCCGTCGACGGCGCAGCCATAGGTGGAGGCCAGGAACCGCGCCGGACCGCCGATGCCGCTGCCGATATCCAGGATGCGGTCGGAAGATGAAGGCGCCAGACGGGCGGCATGGTCCTGCGTGGCTATCAGTTCGCGGCCGTGGAGCTGGTCGAACGGATAGAGTTGCCTGGCATCGAGAGCGTCGATTTTGGCATCGGGGACGGCGGCCAATATGCGCTCGACTATGCCGTCGCTGCCGTAGTGCGTGGTGACGTTGCTCACGGCGCGTCCTCCATCCTCCCGCGCAGCTTCCCATCAACGGATGCATTAGGCAACGGGGCGGGCGACTGGAGGGCCTTGAGGGCAACGCTGCCGGGGAAAATGAAATAGGAATTTTTTCTCAGAAAATCGTTGACCGGGTGAGGGCAGCTATGCTACATATTTGTCCATGGTGCTGATTTGCGCCAACGACCCGCCGCGAGGCGGGTTTTTGATTCTGGTTGCCGATTTTGAACGCTGGCGGGACAGTGCCCCCCTCTGGCCTGCCGGCCATCTCCCCCTCAAGGGGGGAGATCGGATCTAGTCACGGCCACGCTGACCTTTCGACGTCGCAAGGGAGCGGGCGCTCGAAGCTGCCAATCTCCCCCCTTGAGGGGGAGATGTCCGGCAGGACAGAGGGGGNCATCATCGGCGACGACGGCCGCGAGGTTGTCAGCGCCATCGGGGAATTCGAGGGCGCGGCGCCGCAGGCGCGGCTGGGCCGGGTCGAGCAGGTCGCGCCCGGCGTGCTGGTCGGCATGGTGCGGGATGCGGCCGGCGGCTTTTGTTTCGCGCAAGCTGGCGTCGATGGCCGCGCTGTCGGGCTCGCCATGGCGAGGCTCAAGGCACAGGCCAGTGTTGCAAAACCGGCCCGGGCGGCGAAGCCTGCCGAGGCCGCAAGGCCGAAGCGCGCCAGGAAGGCCAGGAAGAAAATCGCCCGCTCGAAAAAGCCGGCGAGGCGGGCCAGACCGGCGCTGCCGAAGGCGGCGGTTTCCTCCGGCGACGCCAACACCGTGGGGCACGCCGATGACTGACCAGGCCGATGCCGTCCCGGCGCGGCGCAAGGCGAGGCCGGCAAGGCGTAAACCTGCCGCCAGCCCGGCGATTGTCCAAAAGCCCCGCCCGAAGCGGGCGAAGAAGACGCTGGGCGACGACTTTCTCACCGCCGTGCGCGCCGATTTCCGAACCCATGGCGCCGGCGTCATCGCCGAGGTGCGGGCCGACAAGCCGGACCAATATCTGAAGATCGTGCTTTCGGTGCTGCCCAAGGATTTCGATGTCTCCATCAACCAACTGGACGGGCTATCGGATATCTTGTTCGAGGTGATCGTGCGCAAGTTCAAGCCGGCACCGGAGGAGTAACTTTGCCGGGCGTTTAGAAACTCGCATTTGACAACTTGATCAAGCCAAAGCCCACCTCGGCTCGCGCCGGGGCGGGCTTTTTGCATTTGTGGCTCATGGCCAGCCGCTGCTATATCCAGCGCAGGAATGCCGAACTCGCGGTGGCGTTGATCCAGTCCGGACTTGTGAATGCTTATTGAACGATACGATGGAAACCGCGAGGCTTTGCGGCCTCTGTTTGCCCTCGCAGACGATTCTCCCATGCAGATTTCCGGCTATATCGGTCGGGGCGAGGTGATGGTCGCTCGCGAGGGCGGCCGGATCGTCGGCCATGTGCAGATCATCGAGACGGGCGAGGGCGGTGTCTTCGAACTCAAGAGCCTTGCGGTCCGTCCGGCAAGGCAGAGCGAGGGATTGGGGCGGGCCCTTGTCACAGCGGCAATTACCCGCTGCCGCGAGCGCAACGGCCAACGCCTGATCGTCTCGACCGCTACGGCCGATATCGGCAATTTGCGCTTTTACCAGAGACAGGGTTTTCGGATGTGCCGCATCGTGCAGGATGCGTTCGGGCCGTCGAGCGGCTATCCCGAAGGCTTGCTCGTAAATGGCATTCCGCTGCGCGACCAGGTGGTCTTCGAACGCGACCTCGGCGCGGATTGAGGGCGGCGGCAACAGGCTGAGCAAGCGCAGCATCGCGACCATCGAAGACGACGAAACAGCCCGCTCCGGTTCGCCGGAGCGGGCTATTTCGCGTTTTTACCCTAGGCGAGAATGTTGACCGCGCGGGCCGCGACCAGCGCGATCGTCAGCAGTGAAATCATGGCTTCCGCCATCATCAGCAGCTTGGCGCGCTGGGAGAGCGGCAAGGTGTCGGTCGGCGAAAACGCCGTCGCATTGGTGAAGGCGAGGAAGAAGTAGTCGACGAAGCCCGGCAGCCATTGGCTAAGCTCACGGTCGTTCAGCGTCATCTGCGCAAACAGGAAATCGGCCTGCGCAAGCTTGACGAGGCCGCAGGTCGGGGGGCCGCCGCGGTCGGTGCTCCAGAACCACAAGGCGAAGACGATGACGTTTGTCACCCAGATGTTGAGAGCGTCGATCAGCAGTGTCGTGCCGCTGCTGCCGGCATGTCCCTCCAGTAAGGCATGCACCAGCAAGACCAGCGAGCCGCAATTCATGACGCTGATGACAGCGGTCATGGCCAGGGCGGTTCGGCGGATCATGGCGCGAAACTGGCCGATCGCATGCCATTCGTGGTCCTCGACCGCTTTTCTGGTGACGACCTGTGTCCATGCCGTCGCCACCGACAACGGCACGAGCAGGGCCGCTTCCAGTCCCGGCGCCAGCCAGCGCGGACCGAATGAGAGATTGTTGATGACCAGAAGCTGCAGGCAGATGATGACGAGAACCGCTGCGCGCGCCAGCCAGAAGTCGAGCGCACGGTAGTGAATGACGGCATGTTGATGGCGCATCTGGAATCCGGATGTTCAGGCAGGGCCTTCAGGCCATGTGCCTTGAGAAGGCGGGGGCTGCAGAGCGTTGAAATTCCAGTTCAATTTTGGTGTCGCAATGGCACGCAAGTATACATTTTTGTAAGCTTTGGTGTTTGGGCTGTTCGGCAAACCGGACGATGTGGTTTAAGCGCCGCATGGTGGGGATCGATGACTCCTTGGATCGCTGGGTGCCGGCGGGGCTGCCTGCCCCGGGTTTGAGTTCGTTATCTGTCTGGTCCGGCCTGCTTCGCCAACCCTGGCATTTGCTGGCGCTTTTGTGCCTGGCGCAGATCTTGTGCTGGACGGTGGTGCCAGCGCTCGTCGATCCCGCGCCGCCCGGCGATGTCGTGGAGGGCTTCATGTGGGGCCGCGAATGGGTGCTTTTGACCTACAAGCACCCGCAGCTCCCTGGTTGGCTGCTCGAGACCAGCCATCTTCTGACCGGATCGTTCCGCTGGCCGCAATATCTGCTCGCCCAGCTGACCATCTCCGCGACCTTCATCCTGGTCTATCTGCTGGCCCGCGACATGCTGGGCCAAAGCCGGGCGCTGGCTGCCGTACTTTTGATGCCGTCGGTCTATTTCTTTGGCTGGCCGACCCCGCAATTCAATCATGACTATGCGCAGATGCCGTTCTGGGCGGCGATCTGCTGGCTGCTTTGGCGCGCGGGCCGTGGTGGCGGGCCGGGCTGGTGGCTCGCGCTCGGGCTGGTCTCGGGCGTCGGGCTTTATGCCAAATTCTCCACCGGCCTGCTGCTTGCCTTCGGCGCTCTGTGGCTGTTGTCCGATGCGCGCGCGCGCAGCCGGCTGGCGACACCTTGGCCGTGGCTTGGCCTTGCCGTCTTTCTCGCCGTCGCCACGCCGTTGGCCGTCGAGCTCTACCGTATCGATTTCCTGCCGCTGACCTATTTCGCCGGTCGTGACGAATGGGTGACCGAACACCGAGCGCGCCTTTATTATGCCGGTGTCCAGATGGCCGGGCTCTCCGGCTTTTTGCTGGTGCTGGCGATATCAGGGCTGCTGCGGCACTCGCCGGCTCCGCAAGAGCCCGTCGAGCGCGGCTCGCGTGTTTATCTCATGTGGATGGGCCTTGGGCCCGCGGCGCTGGTCATGGTCGCCTCGCTGTTTACCGGCACCGGCGAAGCCTGGGGCGCGCCGATGTACAATCTTGTCGGCGTCGTCGCGCTCGCGTTCTTGAGCCATCGGCTTGGCGCCACAGAGATGCGAAAACTGACGATCTGCGCATTCATCTGCATCATCGGCATGTCAGGCGCCTATGCGGCCATCCGCTGGACGGACTGCAATGTGCGCGGGCGCATGGACGCCGTTTGCTGGCCGGCACGACCGATCTCAGACGAGGCCGAGGCGGTCTGGCACGCGGCTGTGCCCGGCCGACTCGACATCGTCGGCGGCGACACCAATCTGGCGATGCTGGCGGGTCTCAATGCCTATGACAAGCCGTCGATTTTCACCGACCTCGATATGCGGTTCGCACCCTGGATCACACCGAAGCGGTTGCACGACCACGGCATGCTGATGGTTTGGCCGGGCAGTCGCGTGCCACCGCAGCTGCACGCATGGCTGGACAACATTCAGGTCAAGACCGTCCTTTTCAACTGGTCGCAAGAGGCGCCGCCGGTGGCGATCAGTTTTGCCGCCATCCCGCCCGGCGCGCGCCTGCCGGTTGCTGTCGACGGCCCGACTGGACAACCGCACAGCTGAAGTCCACGATTCCATTCCGCGTCGTGCTATTTCGTCGGTGCATGGCCGCACGCACTGCCGGCGCCGCGTTCGGGCGACTGGACGAAGTCGCCGACAATGCCCATTTATGGGAAATCCAATTTGTTGTCGTGCAATTCAAGACGGAACCGCGGTCCGTTTTCTGTGAATTGCTTTTTGAGGAGAGGTGACATGGCGACTTCGACCGAACGCGCAGTGCTTGCCGGCGGCTGTTTCTGGGGCATGCAGGATCTGATACGGCGCTATCCCGGCGTCATCTCGACTCGTGTCGGCTACTCGGGCGGCGATGTGCCAAACGCCACCTATCGCAATCATGGCACGCACGCCGAGGCGATCGAGATCAATTTCGATCCGGCCGTGATTAGCTATCGGACGCTGCTGGAGCGTTTTTTCCAGATCCACGATCCGACGACACGCAACCGACAGGGCAACGATGTCGGGATGAGTTACCGTTCGGCGATCTACTATACCAGCGACGAGCAAAAGAACGTCGCACAGGACACCATCGCCGACGTGGATGCCTCTGGGCTGTGGCCCGGCAAGGTCGTCACCGAAGTCGCGCCGGCTGGTGCCTTCTGGGAGGCCGAGCCGGAGCATCAGGATTATCTGGAGAAATATCCCAACGGCTACACCTGCCATTTCGTCAGGCCAGGCTGGAAGCTGCCGGTTCGAGAAAAAGCGGTGCCATGGATTCAGCCATGCGACAGGATTTGAGAAGCCGCGGAGCGAGCGCTCCGCGGCTTCTTCTCATTGCAAATCCTACTTGCCGCAATGGTTGTCGTTAACCGTCGGCGCTGTGGTGCCCGGCGACGTGCCATTGGCATCGGGCTGCGCGCCCTGTGGATGGGCAGGGCAATTCCGATCCGCGTTGGAATTCATATCATCCAGCGTGCCAGTCGTGCTGTTGGTCACCGACGGGTCGACCGTGTTCGGCGAAGCTGGCGTATTAGGATCGACCGTGACCGATCTGCCGCTACCGGCTCCGTCGGTGCCGCTTGTGCCATTGCTCTGCGCCATGGCCGATGTGGCCAGGCCGATGGTGAGCGTCGAAGCTGCGAGGATTCTCATGAACATGGTTTGTCTCCATTTTCTGTGAACTCGTCGCGTCGCGACTGGTAGGACAACCGCTCGGTCTGGTGAAGGTTCCCGATAAATTCTCGCGCCGGCAGAGCCAACCGCTCCCGCTCTGGCGCAATGCTTTTGGCGCAGTTCGCTGAAAAAAACGGCTTCCCCAATCGGTCGAATGGTGCTTTAACGCGCCCATCCACAGGGGTGCTCCGTACGGTCGGGGCTGAGACGGGGGCGGCAAGCCCACAGACCCTAGAAGCTGATCTGGGTAATACCAGCGGAGCGAGGCGGGCTATGTTTTCAGGCGCACAGATTTCCCTATATCCCATGGCCGATGATTTCGTCGGCGTCATTTTGGGCGCGCTCGGTGCGCTCGATCCCTATCGTGACCGGCTCAGGATCGAGACCGACGACATCTCGACCTTGCTGGTCGGGCCGCCCGAAGTGCTGTTCCCGGCTCTGCGCGACCTGTTCGTGGAGGCCGCGCGCAGCGGCAAGCATTGCGTTTTGTCAGCCGCCATTTCGCGTGGCTGCCCAGGCGAGCCGGACGATCCGATCTGCCGCTCCGAGGCCTTCGGCGGGCCTGTCGGGCCGCTCGGCCCGCGCAAGGAAGCCGCCATCGCAGCCGTGCATGGCGCGGTCGCCACCGGCCAGCCGGCGGCGGCGCAATTCTCGCTTTATGTGATGGGTACCGGCGACCACATGGACGAGATCTATGGTTGCATCGATTTCTTGAAACAGTCCGGCGTCTACGATCGCTCCAAGAATTTCTGCACCAAACTGCGCGGCGATACGGGCGCGATCTTTTCGGCGCTCAACGAAGCTTTCTGCCGCTTCGGGCCGGGTGCCGGCCATGTAACCCTCGACGTCACGGTTTCCGCCAACAGCCCCACCGCTGTCTGAACCGCTCGCGCCGATGCGCGACCGTCAAGGTTGTCCTCTCGTGGTCTCATCGTCATTCAACCGGCCGCGTCACCTCGCGGGCATCCTCGCCAAGGCAGTGCCGGCCATAATGTCGGTCGGGCTGCTGCTCGTGGCCTGGGAACTCTACGCTACCTATTCCGGCATCAAGCCGACGACGCTGCCGGCGCCCTCACGTGTCTTTGAGCAGGCGATGCTCAATCGTGACGCGCTGGTCGACAACGCAGTTCCCACTATCCGCGCCACGCTCATCGGTTTCGTCTTTTCACTCAGCGCCGCTTTCGCGCTGTCGATGCTGGTCGACTTCTTCCAACCGCTGCGGCGCGCGCTTTTTCCCGTCTTCATCGTCAGCCAGACCTTGCCGCTGGTTGCGATCGCGCCGCTGGTGGTGCTGTGGTTCGGCTTCGGGCTGGCGCCCAAGATCATGCTGGTGGCGCTGGTCACCTTCTTCCCGATGCTGGTGGCGCTGGTCGAGGGCTACGAGGCAACCGAGCCCGAGATCGGCCAGATGCTACGCGCCATGGGGGCAGGGCGCTGGCGCGTCTTCGTTCTGGCGCGGCTGCCTTCGGCACTGCCATATTTCTTCGCTGGCCTGCGAATCTCCATCACCTATGCCGTTGTCGGCGCCATCTTTGCCGAATATGCGGGTGCCGCCAAAGGGCTGGGCATCTACATGCTCAACGCCAAGAACAATTTTCGCCCCGACCTGGTGCTGGCCGCCGTCGGCGTCAGCGCCGCGCTTACTCTCATCCTGTTCGGATTGACGGTGCTGCTGCAGCGCTTTGCCATGCCCTGGGAACGGGCCGCGGGCAAGCAAGCCGCGGCAAAGGCGGCGCGAAGATGAGCCGGCTCGAATTGCGACATGTGCGCAAGGCGTTTGGCGGGCTCGACGTGCTTGCCGACATTTCGCTCAACGTCGGTGCCGGCGAATTCGTCTCGATCCTCGGGCCTTCGGGCGCCGGCAAGTCGACGCTGTTCCAGCTTCTGACCGGCGCTGAACATGGCGGAGGCGAGATGTTGTTCGACGGCGCGCCGCTCGACGATCATGGCCGGCATTTTGCCTTCATGCCACAGCGCGATGCGTTGATGCCGTGGCGACGCATCCTCGACAACGCGACACTCGGGCCCGAAGTGCAAGGCATCAAGCGCAAGGCAGCACGGGCGCGGGTCGCGCCGCTGTTCGCCGAATTCGGGCTTGCCGGTTTCGAGCGGCACTTTCCGGCGCAGCTTTCGGGCGGCATGCGCCAGCGCGCGGCGCTGTTGCGCACCGTTGTGCAGGAGCGCGACATGCTTTTGCTCGACGAGCCGTTCGGCGCGCTCGACGCACTGACCCGCGCCGCCATGCAGCGCTGGCTCGAGCAGATGTGGCGGCATCATCGCTGGACGGCACTGCTCGTTACCCACGATGTGCGCGAAGCCGTATACCTGTCCGACCGCATCTATGTGCTGTCGACGCGCCCGGCCCGTGTGCTGCGCGAGATCAGGGTGCCGTTGCCGCGTCCGCGCGACCCGACCGGTGCCGCCGCGCGCCAGGCCATCGCACTCGAGGCCGAGATCCTCGACATTTTGCTCAACCCTCAACCCTCCAAAGGACATGAACATGACTGATCTGACGCGCCGGCAGGCCTTGCTGCTTACCCTCGCCAGCGGTCTTCCGCTGATCGCCGGACCGGGCCGCTCTTTCGCGGCGATGCAGAAAATCACCGTCGCTTTGGACTGGACGGTCAACACCAACCACATCGGGCTGTTCGTCGCCCGCGACAAAGGGTTTTATTCCGGCGCCGGCCTCGAGGTCGACATTCTGCCATACAGCGATACCGGCGCCGGCACGCTGGTCGCCAACCGTGTCGCCGATTTCGGCATCAACGGCACCATTAGCCTGTTCAGCCAGAAAACCGCTGGAGCTGACTTGAAAGCTGTCTACGCGGTAGTGCAGTCTGAAACCGGCCGGCTGGTGTTCAATGCCGCGCGCAGCGACATCAAGAGCCCGAAGGACCTTGACGGCCTGACCTATGGCGGTTTCGGCAGCGCCTGGGAAAACGCGCTGATCTCGACCATCATCCGCCACGATGGCGGCAAGGGCAATTTCGAAACGGTGACGCTCGGCACCTCCGCCTACGAAGCCCTTGCCAACGGCACCGTCGACTTCACGCTGGAGGTTTTGACCTGGGAGGGCGTCGAGGCCGAACTCAAAGGCGTCCATCAGCGCAGCTTCGTCTATGCCGACTATGGCGTGCCCGACGAGCACACGACGCTGATCTCGTCAAGCGAGGCGTATCTGTCAGCGAACCCTAAGCTTGCGGAGGCCTTCATCGAGGCGACGCAGCGCGGCTACCGGTTCGCCGTCGAGCATCCCGATGAAGCGGCCGCGTTGCTCATCGCCGCCAACAAGGATGCGCTGACCAATCCGGCGCTGATCGAGGCCTCGCTGAAGGTGCTGATCGACGGGCACTATCTGCGCGCGGAAAACGGCGCCACCGGCACGATGGATCCGGCCAAGATGGATGCGATCGGCGACTATCTTTTCGCTGCGGGCATTCTGCGCGACGCCGATGGCAAGGTTCTGACGCAACGCCCTGATTTCACGAAGTATTTCAGCAATTCAACTTTGGGCTAGGGGAGGCCAATCCGGCTCTCGGAACTGATGGGTCGTCCTCATCAATCGCGCGGATGCGCAGACCTTGGCTAATTCCGGGCGATCTCATAGACGTGCCGCCCGGGCTCGCCCTGCAGCGAAAGAGCGGATGTATATAGTTTCGCGACTGCCGGGCAGAGACCTTCGAATTCCGGGCTGACATTGGCAATGGCATTCATGTCGGTGGGAGTGCCGCCAGCGTTGATGAAAGCGTCGGCCAGCAGTGACCAGTCCTCATCGCTGGCTGAAGCGGCAGCCAGACCGCTCTTCTTCGCCGCGCCGAAGGCGTGGAACAGGGTGGCTCCGATCTTGTCCATGTCGGTCAGAAAGTCCTGATCCGGCATGCTGAGCGCGTCCGGCCCGTTGCGAAGGTAGTTGTTGCAAGTGATTGCGGTTTCCCGCGCCATGACATGGTTGAGCATGGCCAATTGTGCACGCAGCGCCTCGGCGGCATTGCTGTCTGGGGACGAAGACAGCAGGGATGCATATTTTTGCCTGAGGCTGGCGACCGCGATCCTGCTCGTGTTTCGCACTTGCTCCACGTTTCCAAGTCTGGCCACGGCAGTGATCTTTTCCACGACGGCGTCATAGTCGTCTGGAAACTCCTGCTGGATTGCCATGAATATCTGGCTTCCCTGGCTCTGAATCTGTTCGCTCACCTGAGCTGTGGTCAGGGTCTGCGAATCGGGCGAGCCCGCCACTGTCTGGTAGAGATATTTGCCGCCGGCAAAGCCGAGCGCCCAAGGCAATATCTTTACCGCAACGAAAGACAAAGCGGCGACCGCCGTCACGCCCAAGCCTCTCCAACGCGCCATCGCCGACCCTCCCTAAACTGTCTATTTCGCGCCGAGGCTCAACGCTTTATTGCGGTCGGCCTCGGCACGCTTGTGGTTGCCCTTGGCGTCCCACGCCTTGCTGCGCACTTTGTAGGCGGTGGCGAAATCTGGTTTGAGCTTTATCGTCTGGCTCAAATCGGCGATGGCCCCGTCATAACCCGCCTTGCTGATCCGGATCACGCCCCGGCCCAAATAGGCGAAGGGGTTCTTGCGGTCGAGGCCGAGCGCCTTTTCGAAATCGCGCAGCGCTGCGGCGTCCTCATGTCTGCCCATCCATATGAGGCCCCGATCGGCATAGACCTTTGCGTCCCTGGTATTGAGACTGATGGCCTTGTCGTAGTCCGCAAGCGCACCGTCGTAATCTCCCTGGAAACCGAGATTCTGGCCGCGGTCGTAGTAGGTCTCGGCACGATTCGGATTGAACGCGATCGCCTGGCTGTAGTCAGCGACGGCATGAGCGTAGTCCCGCTTGGCCTCCCAGGCCATTGCTCGGGCCAGATAGGCGTCGTGGAACGCCGGAAAGAATGCAATCGCCTTGCCGTACAGGGCTATGGCGCCGTCATAGTCGTTCTTCTCATGCAGCGTCCAGCCTTTGCTGAACGCCTGCGCGGCTGGCGAAGCGCTGCTTGGCTTGGTCGGCGCCTCGCCAACGGCTTTGCCTGGCATTTTTGAGGCGTTCGCTTTCGCCGCCATGGCGATCTGGCGGCCCTTGCGGGCGAGGGCCAGCTTTGGATCGAGCTTCAGCGCCTGGTCGTAGTCGGCAATGGCCTGGTCGTACTCGCCCTTGGTGAACCAGATGCTGCCGCGCCCGAAATAAACCGGAGCATATTGCGGGTCGAGTTCGATCACGCGGCTGTAGTCCGCGACGGCACGATCCAGTTCGTTCTTTTTGCTCCAGGCGACGGCGCGACCGATGTAAGCGTCGACATAAGCGGGATAGAGTTCAATAACCTTGCCGTAGTCCGTGATGGCTGCGTCATATTTGCCTTTCGCGACGAGCGACGTACCGCGGCCGACATAGGCCGAGGCTTTCCTTGGGTCGAGCGCAATCGCCTTGCTATATTCGGCGATGGCGCGATCGAATTTGCCCTTATCGTAGAACGCATCGCCACGATCCATGAAGGCTTGGAGGTTCCTGGGATCCGAACCGACGGCGAGCGGCGCGGCGCCGCCTTTCTTCAAGGCGGCCACGGCCGCCTTGCGGACGACCGCGTAGTCCGGATTGCCCGGATAGAGCCTTATCGCCTGGTCGAAGTCGGCAATCGCGCCGCTGTAATCCTTGCTATCGGCCCGTTCTATGCCGCGCCCGTAGTAGCTGGGGGCATCCTTGGCATCGATCTCGATCGCCGCCGAATAGGCTGTGATCGCTCGCTGGGCATCGCCCTTCACGTGCCATGCCATGCCCATGCAGAAATAGGCATCCACCAGCTTCGGATCGAACGCGGCGGCCCGATCGCAATCGGCGAGGGCACCTTCGGCATCCTCGGTGGTGGCCTTGGCCATGCCTCGGCGAACATAGGCAGAGACCATATTTGGCAGGAGCTCGATCACGCGGTCATAGTCGTCAATCGCCCGATCATAGGCGCGCTTGTCGTTCCAGGCGTTGCCGCGGCCGAAATAGGCGAGGGGGCTGTCCGGGTCGAGCGCGATCGCCTTGCCATACGCGCTGATTGCCTGGTCATACTTGCCGGCATCCGACAGGCTGTCGCCGTGCCGTACCGCGGCCAGAACGCGCGGGTCGGTCGCCTGAATGAGCTTCGCCATCTCAGCGGTCGAAAGCTTGGCCTCGGGCTGGCTATCATGGTCGACGTCCTGCGGGACCGCAGGTTCGGCGCCGGGTTGCGGCTCGGCTTTCGTCGCCACCGCTGCCCTGCGGCTGGCGAGATAGTCCGCATTGCCTGGATCAAGCTCGATCGCCTTGTCGAAATCGGCAATGGCGCCGTCATAGTCTTTCCTGCCGGCCCTCGCCATGCCGCGCCCGTAATAGCTCGCGTCATCCTTCGGATCGATCTCGAGCGCCGCCGAATAAGCGGCGACCGCGCCGGCAGCGTCGCCCTTCGCTTGCCATGCCATGCCCTTGCAGAAGTATGCGTCGCGCGCCTTTGCATCGAGTGTTGCAGCCCGGCTGCAATCGGCAAGCGCGCCCTCGGCATCGCCTGACGTAACCTTGGCGAGACCCCGGCGAAGATGCGCCGCGGCAAAATTCGGGGCGAGTTCGATGACCTTGTCGTAGTCTGCGATCGCCTGCTTGTAAGCGCGTTTGGCAGCCCAGGCCTTGCCGCGGCCGAAATAGGCAAACCGGTCGTTCGGATCGAGCGAGATCACCTGGTTGTAGGCGCCGATCGCCTGGTCGTACTTGCCCATGTCCAGGAAGGCATCGCCGCCAAGGACCGCTTCCAGGGTTTGCGGATCGGTCGCCTCCATGGCCCTCGCGGCCAGCGTGTCTTGTGTGGCCGTAATATTCGGAACGACGGCTCGCGGCTTCGGCTGTTGTGTGTCCGGCGGCGGAGCCGACTTGCTCTCGTTGCCCGCAACCCGTTCACTGCAGCCTGCCGCCCATTTTGGATCGAGTTCGGCGGCGCGACGGCAATCCTCCGCCGCACCGGCCGTATCGCCCTTCAGTGTCCTGGCGGCGGCCCGGCTGAAATAGGTTTCAGCGCTCTCCGGATCGAGGCTGATCGCCTTATCGAAATCGAGAAGTGCGCCTTCGATACTATACTTTGCAAGCCGCGTTTCGGCGCGTTCAAGCAAGGCTTTTGCGGCTGCCGGGTTTCTTGTCTCCGTGACAGGCAGCGGAGCTGTTTCGCCAGGAGCGCGTTGGCTGCAAGAGCCTGCGCGCGTCGGGTCGAGTTCGATGGCGCGCCGACAGTCGCTGGCGGCAATGGCGTGGTTTCCTTGCGACGCTTCGGCGAACGCCCGGTCGTAAAAAGCTTCGGCGTTGTAAGGATCCAGCTGGATCGCGAAGCTGAATGACTCTATCGCGCCTGCGACGTCGCCTTGCACCTGCTGCTCCAGCCCCCGTTCGAGGTTCCAGGCAACGAGTTCGGAGTGATCCTCTTTGGGATACAGTTGTAGCGGTTCGTACAGGGGGGATGCGCCAGGGTCGGGCGATTGTGACAGAGCCGGCGCCTTCGTGCCGACCTGTCCTGTGTCACAAAGACCTGCCTTCTTCTGATCGCGTTCGATGGCCTTTCGGCAATCGGCGACTGCACCGACCGTGTCGCCGCTACGTGCCCGCGTGAGCGAACGGCCGAAATAGGCGTCGGCGTCCGTCGGTTTGAGGGCGATCACCTTGTCGAAATCAGCGATGGCGCGGTCGTCGTCGCCGCTGTTGGTCAAGGCGACGGCTCTGTTGTAGTGGCCGTCGATGCTGGTGGAATCGAGCCCAACCGCCCGATCGGCGTCTGCGAAGGCGCGACCCCAGTCGCCCTTGGCGATCCAGGCGGCACTGCGATTGGTATAGGCGTCCACGCTCTCGGGATCGAAGCCCGTGGCCGCGTCGAAATCGGCGATGGCAAGGTCGTAGTCGCCCCTGGAAGCGCGGGCTATGCCGCGGTTGACATACGCCTGGACATCCTGCGGATCGCTCCGGATCGCCTCGCCATATTCGGTGATCGCCCGGTCATGGTCGCCCTTTTGCTGCCAGACCACGCCAAGATTGTTGTGCGCTTTGCCATAGTTCGGATCGGCCGCGATCGCCTGTTCGAAATCGATAATGGCCGCGTCGGTCTTGCCTTTGCGGAAGAAGGCCAGGCCACGGCTGTAGTAGGCATCGCTGGAGTCCGGCTCGAGACTGATGGTGACGTTGAAGTCAGCAATGGCGCGGTCGTTTTCCCCCTTGTTGTACCAGGCAGTCCCGCGGTTGAAATAGGCGATAACGCGGTTCCGCGACGGCTCCGTCTTGTCCTCGGCAATCGGCGTGCAGGCGGCAATGAGTTGGTCGGCATCGACCTTGCCGTCGCTGAAGCAGACGGCGTAGTCCTTGCCGGCGGCGAGCGCGGCCGTGTTCAGCGCGAGAAAAGCGGCAAGGCCTGCCGGCCACCCTCGGCGCAAAGCTCTCGCCAGCAAGCGCGATCCGATCGCGGCGGCGACCAGCCCCGCAGCCTTCCAGCTCACCATTTCACCGGTCCTCCCCCCGAAAACCTGATCGTTTCAATGACAATCGACTTATTGTTCTTTATTTGTTCCAAAAATGCAAGCATAAATTGCAATACGGCTGAGACGATAGGCACTTCCTAGGGGCTCGCATGCCTTTCGGAAGCCCTATTTAGTGCCGATCTGGGCTTCTCGGTTAACGGCCCGGCAATGGTTGCGTGCAAAGGTCACCCGGAGGGATCATTGGGGTGCTTGGCTTGCTCATGTCTAAAAGTGAAACCCTTTCGAGCGCCAATGAGAGCGGGATTCTGTCCGCGGCACGAAAGCGCGAAATCCTGATCGACCTGCGCGAAGGCTTCTTTCGTGTGTGTGCGTTGGCCTTTGCTGGCATATTCGTCTACCGCGGCGTATCCCATCTCATCGAGGATCCGACCCGACTCAACATTGCGTTGCTGGCAATCTCCGAGGTGCTCACCTTCACATGGCTGATGCTGTCGCGGCGCCCGATGACACGCGACTGGAACCCTCTCACCGTGATTGTCACCATGATTGCCAGTTTTGGCGCCGGCTTCATCACGCTGGAACCGGGAGCGGCCATCATTCCGGTGTATGTCGCAGCCCCGCTGCAGATACTGGCGGTGTCGTTTGTCATCTGGGGGAAAGCATCGCTGGGGCGTTCGTTTGCCTTGCTGCCCGGCAATCGCGGCGTGATGACCGGCGGTGCCTACCGCCTGGTGCGGCATCCAATCTATGCCGGCTACCTTGCCGGCCATATCCTGTTCCTGCTGTCGGCCTTTTCCTTCTACAATCTCGCTGTCTACGCCGTGATAACCTACCTTCAGCTTTATCGAATCCTGCGTGAAGAGGCCCTGCTGGCGGCGTTGCCGGAATACCGCGACTACATGAGCCGCGTGCGCTACAGGCTGTTCTACGGCATCGCCTGACAGTTCCCGCCCCAAGCGGAAGGCCAACTGGTTCGGACTGGCTGAGGCCGTTTGGAATGTTTTATCCTGGCCGGCATTGGAAAGCGTTTTCCGCGCTAAGGACATAGCGCTCACCATGTTTCGGTTCTCGAACGACGATGTCGGCCAGAGCGACTGTTGAAGCGATGTCCCGTGCCGTGTATCGGTAGACCTCAGTATAATCTCAGCTTCATAAAATCGACTTAATGCTGTATGACCGGAAAATATCGGTACATATACGCAATGTTATCTGCTTTTTTTAGAAACTTATGTTATCATTTTAATACTATTAAATATATTTCGTTTCTTCAATAAAAACCACCGTATATATTTTAGAAGGCGATTTTGAAACTGAAAAATCACTCCCGACGTAGTTGGTTTTGCAATCGGCCGTGAGCCGACTGCCTTAGCGCAACGACAACAGGAGAGTGTTATGGCTTCCACCATCAAGACAGTCGCCAGTGTGTTGGCGGGTAGTGCAATGGTCTTGGTTCTTTCCATGCCGGCAAATGCGGCAGGGCTCGGCGTTGGCGCGTCGGTTGGCGGTGGCGGCGTCAACGCCGGCGTCGGTGCTTCTGTCGGTGGCTCCAGCGGCGTCAACGCCGGACTTGGTGCATCCGTCGGCGGGTCGAGCGGCGTCAACGCCGGGCTCGGCGCGTCCATCGGCGGCAGCAACGGCGTCGCCGCCGGGCTTGGCGCCAATGTTGACGGCACAAGCGGCATCGGCGCCAACGTGGGGGCGGGTATCGGCGTCGGCACCAATCCGTCAAATCCGTCCAACCCAAGCAACCGTTTGAACCTCAGTCGTACGAGCCTGCCGGGCGTCGTGGCCCAGATGTCCGACACACAGGTGATGCGCATGAAGAAGCGGTGCGTCGACGTGCTCGGCAGCGAAGGCGCTTACGATCGTGACCTGCGTCAACTCTGCCTGCTGATCGCGCGCCGCTAAGACCAAGAGCGCCGGGATCGGAAATGCGGAGCCAGCCGACCGCACCCTCCTTGCTCGGCCGGTCGGGAAAGCCCGCCTCTGAGACGGGCTTTCTGCCTGGTGGGCTGAGTGCGCCGCGGCCGCGAAGGCTCCGGCGGAACGCCAGAGCCGCTAAAACGTTCATACCTTGCAGCATCCGAATGGCGCGATGTTGAACCGACGCAGAAAGCGCAATCAGGAGCAGGGAAGGCCATGGGTCTCGGAACGATACTTATCATTATTCTAATCCTCGCGTTGCTCGGCGGCTTCAGCGGTCTGGGCGGTGGCCCATTCTACGGAACCGGTTATTACGGTGGTGGTGGTCTCGGACTTGTGTTGCTCATCGTCATCATCCTTGTCGTGCTCGGGCGCATTTAGCCGGTTCTCGGCCGCAGGGTTCGCAATCTCGTGAGCAAGCCCGTGCTGGCGTGCACCGGAATGTGATGGAAGCAGGCCAGCTTGTGATCCCGCGGTTCGCCGGATTCTTGTAGCTTGATTGCGGTCCACACCCCCCGTGGAAACAAGAGGAAAGGGTCCCACCCCACATCCTCCTCCAAGGCCCGCCCCGGTATCCCGGAGCGGGCTTTCTTTTGTCGTGCCAATTGATTCTCAGCCCACGCGTCAAGGTTGTCCGGTTGAGATGAGGGCCATCCATCCATCGCTCACCTGTCGATCGTTGACAGAACTGGCGTGTCAAGTTATTGAACAGGACTACACAGGTTTACTGGACAGGTACGCATATGAAGCGGCGCGCGGTTCAATTGTCTCCCGGCACGGGCAAGCCCGAGCAGATCGCCACCGTTCTCGAACATGAAATCCGCTCCGGCGTGCTCGGCTTCGGCGACCGGCTGCAAAGCGAGAACGAGCTCGTCCAGCGCTTCTCCGTCAGCCGCAACACGGTCCGCAAGGGTCTCGAGGAGCTGTCCAGCCGCGGGCTGATCACCACAAAGGTCGGCGTCGGCTCCTTCGTCACTTTCGATGGCAAGCCGGTCGACGATGCCATCGGCTGGTCGCGGGCGCTGGCCAATGCCGGCGCCAATGCCGAGACGCGGACGCTGCGGCTGGAGGTTATCGAGGACGCCGATCTGGCTGCCATGCTGGAGATCGAAAGCCCGTTCTTCATTGCCGTGGACCGGGTGCGCACCAATGCCAGCGACGGCCATGCAATCTCCATCGAGCGCAGTCGCCTGCCGTTATCGCCCGAGCTGGAAGACGTGCCGCTTCGCGGCCTGCGCGAAGGCTCACTGCACCAGACGCTGCGCGCCGCCGGCCTCATTCCCGATCATGGCGAGGAATGGGTGGGCATCGAGATGCTCAATGCCGACGACGCCGCCATCCTCGGCTGCCCGCAAGGTACGCCTTTCCTGCGCGGCCGCCGATTGACCCGCGCGGCCGATGACCGGCCGATCGAATATGTCATCAGCCTGCTCAACCCGGCGCATTTCGCGCTGCATATGAGGTTCTGAGCGATGCCGGATAGCACGACACTCGATCGGGCGATGGGCGCGCTTGTCGGCGGAGCGCTGGGCGACGCACTCGGCATGCCGACGCAGCTTCTGTCGCCGGCCCGGATTGCCGAACTCCACGGCCATGTCGAGGATTTCATCGAGCCTTTCGCCGACCATCCGGTGTCGAAGGGACTTCTGGCCGGGACCATCACCGACGATACCGAACAGGCGCTGTTGCTCGGCCGCATCCTCGTCGAATCGGGCGAGCGCTTCGACCATGCGCGTTGGGTCAACGCGCTGCTCGACTGGGAGCGCGACGTCAAGGCGCGCGGCAGCTACGATCTCTTGGGCCCGTCGACCAAGCGCGCCATCGACGCCATCAACAATGGCGTGCCGGCGGAAGAGGCGGGGCGCAGTGGCGATACCAATGGCGCGGCCATGCGCATCGCCCCGGTCGGCATCATGATGCCGCTGGAGCCGCTCGACGCGTTCGTTGCCAAGGTAGCCGAAACCTGCCGCGCAACGCATAACACGTCGATCGCCATTGCCTCGGCCGCCGCCGTTGCGGCCGCCGTCAGCCGTGGCATCGCCGGTGGCGATTGGCGCGCCGCATCAGACAGCGCCGTCGCGGCGGCGAGGCGAGGCGCAACGCTCGGCCATTGGGTGACCGGTGGCGACATCGCCGCTCGCATCGTCTGGGCGCAGGATATCGTGCGCGGCAAGGCGAAAAGGGATGCGATCCGGCTGATCATCGATCTGGTCGGCACCGGCGTCGCCAGCCAGGAATCGGTTCCGGCAGCCTTCGCTGTTCTGGAAGTCGCGGGCGGTGATCCCTGGCAGGCGGCGGTCATCAGTGCCAATCTCGGTGGCGATACCGACACGATCGGCGCCATCTCCGCCGGCATGGCGGGTGCCTGTGCCGGATTCTCGCGATTGCCACCGCACCGTGTCGCTGGCCTCAAGGGCATCGACATGGCGGACGTTCGGGCGCTGGCCGCCGACCTTGTCGCGGCGAGGGTGGCTAGGAGCGGTGCGCAGAAGACTGGCTCCGGCAAGGACGCCGCGGCATGAGCGGGCGTCTGGTCCATATCGGCAGCGCGGTGGTCGATCATGTCTACCGTATCGATGCCTTGCCGGCACCAGGCACCGAGAAGACGGCGTCGAGCTATGCGCAGGTCGCCGGCGGCGGTTTCAACATGATGGTCGCGGCCAGCCGCACAGGCATGAAGGTGGTGTTCGGCGGGCAGCTCGGCAGCGGACCGAATGGCGACTTTTTACGCGCGGCCTTCGCCACTGAGGGCATCGAGACGCTGACACCGCCATCGCCGGTCATGGACAGCGGCAATTGCGTCGCCATGATTTCGAGCGACGCCGAACGCACGTTCGTGTCATGGCCAGGTGCCGAGAGCGTGCTCAGCCTCGACATGATGGCGCCCGTGGCCGTCGTGCCTGAGGACTGGGTGTTCACGTCAGGCTATACGCTGAGCTACAAGGGCAGCCGCGATGCGCTTGCCGACTGGATCGAGGCGTTGCCGGCGCAAACCTCGTTTGTCTTTGACCCGACGCCGATCATTTCAGACATTCCGAGGCCCATCCTGGCACGGGTGCTTGCCCGGGCCACGTGGCTGAGCTGCAACGTGACGGAAGCCGTCGAGATCGCCGGCCAGGGCGATGTCGAAGCCGTCGCGGCGCGGCTTCTTGCCGACCATTGCCGGCATGCCGCCGGCGTCGTCATTCGTTCCGCGGCCAAGGGCTGCCATATCAGGCTGGCCGACGGCACGACACGGACCGTTGCCGGCTTCAAAGTGGATGCCATCGACACCAACGGCGCCGGCGACACCCATATCGGTGCTTTCGTCAGTGCGCTGTCGCGCGGCGCGCACCCCTTTGAGGCAGCGCGCTACGCTAATGCGGCGGCCGCCATTTCGGTTACCCGCCATGGCGGCTCGTCGGCGCCAAACGATCACGAGATCCAGGAATTCCTAAGCCGTGACGGTTATTCGGTGACCGCGCCTGGCCGGAAGCAAGAGGCCTAAACAAAACCCGCCAAGCGGGTAAACAATGAGAGGAACGAACATGCGCATGCCCAGACTGACTGCTTTCCTGGCGGCGACCGCCGTCATCACCTCAGGGCTGGCCGCCAGTGCCGCCGAAGTGCATGTGCTCAACTGGAAGGGCTATGGCGCTGACGAGCCGTGGGCCGTCGAGGCCTTCGAAAAGGCGACCGGCAACAAGGTCGTCAACGACTTCTTCAATTCCGAACAGGAAATGTTGACCAAGATCCGGACCAATCCGGGCCTCTATGACGTGGTCATGATCAACGCCGCCTTCAACGACCAGGCGATGGCGGAAAAGCTGATCCAGCCGATCGATATCTCGAAGCTGCCGAACTATGCCGACATCAGCAAGGACAAGGCGGGTTCGCCGATGCTCGACCATGACGGCAAGGTCTACGGCGTGCCGTGGGTGTGGGGGCTGACGGCGCTCGCCATCAACGAGAAGTCCTTCGACAAACCGCCGACGTCGATCGCCGAAATGTGGGATCCCGCGCACAAGGGCCGCGTCGTCATCCGCGACGACGCCGTCGAGGCGGTTCAGTTCGGCGCCATCGCCACCGGCCAGAACATCAACGACATCAAGGACATGGACGCGGTGAAGACGAAGCTCACCTCGCTGATGCCGCAGATCAAGACTTTCTGGAGTTCGGAAAACGACTGGAACCAGATGGTCGCCTCCAATCAGATCGACATCGGTACCTATTGGAGCGGCTCGGCCGATCGCGCCAAGACCCACTTCAAGCTGCCGGTCTCGCTGGTCATTCCGCAGGAAGGCGCCGTCGCCTGGCTCGATGCCTTCTCCATTCCGGTCGGCTCCAAGAATGTCGCGGGCGCTGAGGCCTTCATCAACTACATGATCGACCCGAAGTTTTACGTCGAATGGGTTACCAAGGTCGGTGCGCCCGTGTCGGCCAACACCAAGGCGGTGGACGCGCTGCCCGAGGATGCCTTCAACCGCAAGGTGATGGGCGATCCCGAGGTCGCCAAGCGCATCCAGTTCCAGGCGCCCATCACCGACAAACAGCGCGAAGCCTATCTGGCGCTGTGGCAGCAGCTCAAAGTCGACGTGAAGTAAGAGCAGACGTCCGGGCCGGCCGGCGATCTTCGCCGACCGGTTCTTCAGCCCTGGGAGGAGTGCATGATGGCAGGTGCGGCCGCGTCGCGCAGTGGGTTGAAATCGGCGCTGCCGCTGCTGGCGCCAGCCTATCTCTGGCTGACGGTGGCGATCTTCCTGCCGCTCTCGGCCATGGTCTTCTTCTCCTTCATGACCGACCTGCCGCTGTCGGGAAAGCCGTGGGCTTTCACCCTTGGCAACTATGCCGCCTTCTTCTCGCAAAGCCTCTATTTGACGCTGCTGCTGGCGTCGCTGCGCCTCGGCCTCGAAGTGACGCTGTGGTGCATCGTCATCGGCTATCCCGCGGCCTATGTGCTGGCCAAGGTGCTGAAGGGCCGCAGCCGCGAGGCGATCTTCCTGCTCGTCATCCTGCCGTTCTGGTCGAATGGGCTGGTGCGCATCTTCTCCTGGGCGATGGTGCTGCGCGAGGGCGGCATCCTCGATACGGCGCTCAACGCGGTGCTGCCGTTCAAGATCAACATCGATCTCATGTATTCCTATCCAGCCGTCATCATCGGGCTGGTGCACTCCTACGTGCCCTACATGGTGCTGACTTGCTATCTCACCCTGCAGGCGATCGACGATTCGCTGATCGAGGCCGGGCGCTCGCTCGGCGCCTCACGGCTGCAGGTGCTGAAGCGGGTGATCATCCCGCTGTCGATGCCGGGACTGGTGGCGGGCGCGGCGCTCATCTTCGTGCCGGTCGTCGGCTCGTTCATGGAGCCGCGCATTCTGGGCGGCCGCACCGGAACCTTTTACGGCACGGTGATCGAGGACCAGTTCGTCGCCGTGTTCAATTGGCCGCTGGGCGCGGCACTCTCCTTCATCCTGCTGGCCGTCGTGCTGGTCATCCTGGCGGTTGCCTCTCCGGTGTTGCGGAGGGCCGCGTGATGATGACCACCCGCATCCTCGAAGGACTTGGCCGCCTCTATGTCGGGCTGCTGCTCGCCTTCCTCTATTTGCCGATCATCATCATGGCGCTGATGTCGTTCAACGTCTCGCCCTTCTACCAGCTGCCGTTCGAATGGACGACCGAGTGGTATGCCTCACTGTGGCAGAACGACCAGCTGATCTCGGCCACCTGGAACAGCCTTGAGATCGCCGTCATCACCACCATCATCAGCGTGGTGCTGGGATCGGCGGCGTCGCTGGCGCTCTACCGCTATGAATTCCGGGGCAAGAAGTTCCTGCAGGCGCTGCTGTTTCCGCCGATCGCCATTCCTTGGCTGATCACGGGAACAGCGATGCTGATCTTCTTCTTCGGCGTCGGCATCGGGCGCGGCCTGTTCGCCATCCTGCTTGGCCATGTCGCGCTGGCGCTGCCCTATGTCATCGTCGTCGTCTCGGCGCGGCTGCAGACCTTCGCGCCCGAACTGGAAGAGGCGGCGCGTTCGCTCGGCGCCAACCAGTGGCAGGTGACCAACCGCGTCACGCTGCCCTGGATCATGCCTGGCGTCATCGCCGGCGGGCTGTTTGCCTTCGCGGTGTCGTTCGACCAGTTCGTCGTCTCCTATTTTCTGGCGACGCCTGGCCAGACGACGCTGCCGGTCGAAATCTACGCCGCAATCCGCAAGGGTTTTACCCCCGAGATCAACGCGGTCTCGACGATCATCATCGTCGTGTCGATGGCGCTGATGTTGCTGACGGCGCGGTTCTTCAAATTCGGCGGAGAGAAATAATGGCCGGCGTGCAGGTATCGAACATCTCGCGCAGCTTTGGCGCGCACAAGGCGCTGGACGATGTCTCCATCGATTTCGCCGATGGCGGTTTCTATGCGTTGCTCGGGCCGTCGGGCAGCGGCAAGACCACGCTGCTGCGCCAGATCGCCGGCTTCGATTTTCCCGACTCCGGCCGCATCGCCATTGGTGGCGAGAGCGTCGAACGGGTGCCGGTCGAGAAGCGCCGCATCGGCATGGTGTTCCAGAACTACGCGCTGTTTCCCAATATGAGCGTCGCCGACAATGTCGCCTTCGGCCTGTCGGTGCGCGGCGAGGCCAAGGCTGTGATTGCCACCGAAGTGCAGCGCGCGCTCGATCTCGTGCAATTGGGCAAGCTTGGCGGCCGCCGGCCGCATCAGCTCTCCGGCGGCCAGCGCCAGCGCGTGGCGCTTGCGCGCGCCATCGTCACCAAGCCGCGCGTGCTTTTGCTCGACGAGCCGCTCGGCGCGCTCGACAAGGCGCTGCGCGTCGACATGCAGATCGAACTGAAGCGCATCCAGCGCGAGATCGGCATCACCACCATCTTCGTCACCCACGACCAGGAAGAAGCGCTGACGATGAGCGACCGGATCGGCATCTTGCGCGACGGCAGGCTGGTGCAGGAAGGGCCGCCAGAGGAGATATACGACCGGCCGAAAAGCGAATTCGCCGCCACCTTCCTCGGCGACGCCAACATTTTCCGCGGCGATTCGACCGGGAACGGCATCCGGCTGCCGGATGGCACGGCGATCGCCGCCGGCGCGGGCGCGACGCTTGCGGCCGGCGCCAAGGCCAGCTGCGCCGTTCGGCCCGAGCGCATTCGGATTGCCACGGATGCAGGCATTTCGGACGGCGATGCCAATAGCCTGAAGGGCCGGGTCTCCAAGCGTATTTTCGCCGGCAACAACTGCACCTACTTCGTCGAGCGCGCCGGCCAGACGTTGAAAGTTATCGTGCAGAACACCGGCGCGGACAGGTTGGCGGAAGGGCAAGATGTGGTGCTGCGCTGGTCGCCGGAGAGTACGGTGCTGATCGCGGCGGGTTAGGCCGCGCGGTTCGATAACTGGGACTGTGGCGTTCCTTCGCACCCCCCTCTGTCCTGCCGGACATCTCCCCGCAAGGGGGAGATTGGCGGTTCCAGCGTCGCTGCCCTTTCTCCAACGTCGAAAATTTGCGAAAGCGGTGAGGCCTGCCAATCTCCCCCCTTGCGGGGGAGATGCCTGGCAAGGCAGAGGGGGGTGCTGTCCCTCCGTCCTTTCTGATTGCGAGCCCGGAGCTACAATGACCCTGCAACTGAGCACGCGCGACCGATCCATGCTCGATGGCGAGCAAGGCCCATCCGCGGCTGCCGCCATGAAGATTCTCGTCGCCTTCTCCAACGCCGTCGGGGCGGACGGCCTGCTCGACATTACCAGCGCCCACATCGATGGATGCCTCTACCACGGCAAGGCCGGCCTCGATTTCGTCGAACGGCTCGCCGAGGGCGGCGGGCGTGTCAAGGTGCCGACGACGCTCAACGTCGGCTCGTTCGACCTCATCCATCCGGGCATGGTGAAGATGCCGGCAGCGGAGGAGGTGCCGGCGCGGCGGCTGATGAAGGCGCATATGGAACTTGGCTGCCAGGCGACGTTCACCTGCGCGCCCTACCAGACACGGTTCCGGCCTGAATTCGGTCAGCAGATCGCCTGGGGCGAATCCAACGCCATCGTCTTCGCCAATTCGGTGATCGGGGCGCGCACCAACCGCTATGGCGATTTCATCGACCTGTGCTGCGCCATGACTGGACGCGCGCCGGCTTGGGGCCTGCATCTCAGCGAAAACCGGCGCGGCCGCATCCTGTTCGAATTGGACGTTCCTGATCCGGAGCCGAGCGACAGCCTGTTCGTCGGCGTTGGGCTGATCATCGGACAAGCCAGCGGCGATCGAATTCCGGTCATTGCCGGCCTGCCGCAGCCGCGCGATGAAGACCAGTTGAAGGCACTCGGTGCTGCGGCGGCAACGACGGGTGCTGTGGCGCTGTTCCATGCGGTCGGCATCACGCCGGAGGCCGGAAGCCTCGACGAGGCGTTCCGCGGCCACGCGCCGGAGGAGACGATCCGCATTACCCGTTCCGACATCGATCAGGCGCTGGCCAGGCTATCGGCGGTGCCGGATGGCTCGCGGCTCGCCGCTGTCTCGCTGGGTACGCCGCATTTTTCCCATGAGGAATGGATGCGCCTGTTGCCGCTGCTGCGCGAGGCAGCGCCTAGCCGGGGCATCCCGATCTATGTCAACACAGGCCGCGCGACACTGACACGGCTGCAGGAAGAGGGCGCCCTGGCTGGGATGGAAGCGTTCGGCCTGGTTCCGGTTGCCGACACCTGCACCTATGTCACCTCGATCATGGAACGGCTCGACGGCGTGGTGATGACCAATTCCGGCAAATGGGCGCATTACGCGCCGGGCAATATCGGCGTGACCGTCGCCTTCGCCGACATGAAGGATTGCATCCGTTCCGCCGCGGTCGGCCATGTCGTGCGGAGCGGCACATGACACAACCGGTGGAAGCGTTTGAAAGAGCAGGCATCTTTCAGCTGGCCGGTGAGGCCGAAGGTCGGGCGCTGGTGTTTTCGCAGCCGCTCAGTTTCTGGGGCGGGATCGATGCGGAGACCGGCGACATAACAGACCATTCGCATCCGGGGCTCGGCCAGAATGTCGCCGGCAAGATCCTGGTCATGCCGAGCGGGCGCGGCTCGTCGTCCTCGTCCTCGGTGCTGGCCGAGGCGATCCGCAAGGGCACGGCGCCGGCCGGCATTCTTCTGGAGCGGCCGGACCCGATCCTGGCCGTGGGCGCCATCGTCGCCGAGTTTCTCTATGGGATACGCATGCCGTTGGTGGTGTGTGATATTTCCGGCATCGTCGCCGGCGACAGGATAGTGATCGGCGCTGGCGCGGACGGCCGGGCGATCATAGGGATTAAGACGGAAAGCTAGCTCAAATCTCCGGGATGTTTTCCTTGAAGATCACCTGCAGCCTCGGCTGGTGCAATTCGTAGGCCAGTCCCCGGACCGCATGGGTCAAGGTGTTGAGCGCCTCGCGGGCCTCGACGCGCGGGTTTTGGTCGATGACCGCGTCGAGCGTGCCGTCGAGCAGCAGCTCCTTGGTGCCGTCCGTCACCTCATGGCCGAGGAAGACCATGGATTGCGCGCGGCCGCGCTCCTTGAGCGCGCGCGCGATGCCGGTGTTGCCGGCGCCGACATTGTAGATCGCGGCAAGGTCGGGGTGCCGTTCCAGAAGCGCTGATGCTTCCGAATAGGCCTTTTCGCGATCGTCCAGCATTTCACGCATTTCGACGATCTCGAGATTGGGAGACTCCTCGGTCAATATGTGCCGGAATCCCATCTCGCGTTCCTCATGGCCGCGATAGGAGAGCGAGCCGGCGAACAGTGCCACCTTGCCGGGACGTTCCGACCCCATGAAGCGGTTGAGCAGATAGCCGGCCAGCCGGCCGGCGGCGCGGTTGTCGATGCCGATATAGGCGACCCTTGGCACATGCAGGATGTCGGAGGCGATGGTCACCACCTTGACGTCGTTGGCCGACAGCGAGCGGATCGCCTCGCGCACCGTCGGATGGTCGAGCGCGATGACGCCGACGCCTTGCGTCTGTCCGCGCAGATCCTGCAGCAGACGGGCGAGCCGATCGGGATTGAAGCCCTCTATGGTGGCGATGTGGACGTCGAGATCGGGTCGCGCCAGAGCCTGCGCCTCGATGTGGCGGTGCAGCATCTTGATGAAGGAATTGGTGCCGGCCGGCAGCGCGAAGTCGAGCCGGATGATCTCGCCCGGCGAGGGGCGTGGCGCTGCCCCGTTTGGGCCTTCGGCGATGTAGCCTAGGCGTTGCGCCATTTCGAGCACGATTTCGCGGGTGCGCGCCCGCACGCCGGGCCGATTGTTGAGCACGCGGTCGACGGTGGCCGCGGAGACGCCGGCTTCCCGGGCTATGTCAGTCAGGGTGGAACGCACCGTCTTTCATCTCCTCGACGCATCAGGATCACGCATTGTCCGCGGCCGGCCTGATGGCAACGGCTCCTCGCTATCCGCGATTCTGATGGGAAATGATGTATCCGGCCTTGGCCGATGCGCAAGTCGTCGCGCTAAATCAAGTCGCCCGGCACGGCCATACCGGGGCGGGAAGATATATTTCCCATCAAATCGAGGCATGGAGAGCGTTGTAAGGACCTTCGTGTGACGCATTTCCTCGCCCCATTGCGATGTTGTGAGGTATTTTGATTATTTATGATGTTGACAGCCTTCCGATCCTGCCGTCAATATCCCTCATGGGCTCGTGGAGGAAACATTGGGCCCGAGGGAGGAATTCCAATGTCTGATCTGATCCGCATGTCGCGACGCCGATTGCTGGCGTCCGGAGGAAAGGCGGCGGTGTTCGTAGCCGCGGCAGGTATCGCACCCCAATTTATCCGTCCCGGCCGTGCCTATGCGGCGGACGCGCTGGCACCGGGCATGATCGGTGGCCCGACCGGTTTCGAGGGCGCCGAGCGCTACCAGTATGGCGCCGACACGCCGGAAGGCCGTGCCATCGAGGCGGCCAAGGCGCTGAAGGGCGCCGGCAAGGCGCCGGCCAAGATCGTGCTCGGCCTGTCGGACGGCTCCATCGGCCAGCTTACGCAGCCTTTCCCGGCCGGCGCGCCGTCGATCAAGGAGCTGTGGGAAAAGGAAACCGGCATTCCGATCGAGATCGTCGGCCTGCCGAACGGCCAGGAATTCACCAAGACGATGCAGGACATCTCCACCAAGGGTGGAGCCTATGACATCTATTCCACCGAATGGAACCGCCTCGGCGATCTCGCCGAGACCGGCGGCATCGCCAAGCTCGACGACTTCGTCGCCCAGTACAAGCCTGAATGGGACGACCCCAAGACCGGCTATGTCGACGGCGCCAAGGGCGTGTCGCTGCTCAACAAATATCGTGGCTCGAACTACGGCGTGTCGCTGGACGGCGACTTCCAGACCTGGGTCTACCGCTCCGACCTGTTCGGCGACGCCGCCGAGCAGAAGGCGTTCAAGGACAAATACGGCTACGATCTGGCGCCGCCGAAAACCTGGAAGCAGCACGGCGATATCGCCGCCTTCTTCCAGCGTCCGGACAAGGGCCTGTTCGGCTCGACCGACCTGCGCAACCAGGGCTGGGGCTACACCAACTGGTACCAGCGCTATGTCTCGATGGCCTCGCCCAACCAGTTCCTGTTCGGCGACGACGGCAAGCCGCTGATCAATTCCGAGCATGGCATCGCCGCCACCAACGAATATGTCGAATCGCTCGCCCATCACTCGCCGGATGCGATCTCGTGGGGCTGGCCGGAGCAGTATGGCAATTTCGCCAAGGGCGGCGCGGCGATGACCTGCGCCTTCTCCAACCTGCCGAAATTCCTCGACAATGCCGGCAACAAGGATTCGGCCGTCACCGGCAAGATCGGCACGATGCTGCCGCCCGGCCGCGAGATCGACGGCAAGCTGATCAGCCGCTCCGTGCTGTGGTTCTCACTGACCGGCATGGTCTCGTCGCAGTCGAAGAACCAGGAAGTCGCCTATCTCCTGCTGCAATGGCTGGGCTCGGCCCGCATCTACGCCTGGATGAGCGCCAACCCCGGCGGCTATCTCGATCCATTCCGGCTTTCGGATTTCTCCGATCCGCTGGTGCGCCAGACCTATCACGCCTACCACATGGATGTGGTGCGCGAGACGGTCGCCCGCACGGTGCCGACCATCAACTATCCCGGCGCCACCGCCTTCCACAACGCACTGGACGAAAACCTCATGGCCTCGCTGACCAAGGCCAAGACCGCGGAGCAGGCGATGGCCGATACCGAAGCCGAGTGGAAGAAGATCGCCCGGCGCATTGGCGAGGACAAGTTGCTGGAAGCCATCAGGACCAACAAGGAGGCATGGCCGACCGTTCTCGATCCGATCAGCTGATCCGTCTCCCTGGATCAGACCGGAGGGGAAGGGCGAAAGCTCTTCCCCTCCGCAATCAACGCCACCAGCAAAAGCAGCCAGATGAAGCGTTCCGTTCCTTTCGAGATATTCCGCTACGCCGCGATCCTGGCGGCAATGGCGGTGACGCTGGTGCCGATCCTGTGGATGGTGTCGATGGCCTTCAAGCCGATCGCCGAATGGTCGGCGACTGGTGCCGACCTGACGTGGTGGCCGAAGAACCCGACGCTCAGCAATTTCCAGTTCGTGTTCGGCGAGTCCACCAACAGCCTCATCGTGGCGCTCGACCGCACCGCGCTGAAGCCGATCCTGTCGTCGCTGCTGTCGGCTGTGTTCGGCACCGCGATCGCCATGTCGGCGGGCACGGCGGCGGCCTATGGGCTGTCGCGCTTCGGCTCGGGACAGAACCTGCCGCTGGCGCTGATCCAGCTCAGGCTGTTTCCGCCGATGGCGGTGATGATCCCGGTGATGATCATGTGGGCGTTCCTGAATTTCACCGACAGCTGGTGGGGCCTGGCGCTGATCTACGGCATCGTGACCTTGCCGTTCGCCTTCTGGCTGATGAAGACCTTCTTCGACGACATGCCTCGCGAGATCGAGGAGGCCGCCCTGGTCGAGGGCTGTTCGCGGCTGCGCGTCTTCACCCGCATCACGCTGCCGATGATGCGCGCGCCACTTGCAAGTGCGGCATTGTTCGTCTTCATCCTCAACTGGTCGGACTATCTGATCGCGCTGCTTCTGACGACGCGCGAATGGGTGACGATCCCCGTGTACATGGCCTCGCTGTCGTCCTCGATGACCGGCCAGCTCTATGGCGCCAAGGCAGCGCTTGGCCTCATCGCCGCCGTCCCGCCTGTCATCATGGGCATCGCCATCCAGCGCCATCTGGTGCGTGGGCTGACTTTTGGGGCGCTCAAGCAATGAGCGCGGTGACAGTAACTGTTTCGGAGGACGAAATGGGCGCCGCGCGTGCGAAGCCGGCCCTGCGGGACGAGGGCGCGCGGCTGGGATTCCGGCTGACCCTGCCGGCGCAGATCCTGGTCCTGTTCATCTCCGTCTTTCCGCTCTTGATGCAGCTCTATATCAGCGTCACCGACTGGTCGCCGCTCTCGGGCATCGGCTGGTGGAATGCCTGGGAGATGTGGAACAGTTTTGCCAACTACACCGACCTTGCCGCCGATGCCCGTTTCTGGAGCGCGCTGAGGCGCACGGCGATCGTCATGGTCGTCTGCGTGCNCTTGCCGCCGATGCCCGTTTCTGGAGCGCGCTGAGGCGCACGGCGATCGTCATGGTCGTCTGCGTGCCGGCCGAGTTCCTGCTCGGTCTCGCATTGGCGACGCTGTTCGCCGACGATTTTCCGGGCAAGCGCATCTTCTATTCGATCCTGCTGATGCCGATGATGGTGGTGCCAGCGGTGGCCGGCTACATGTTCTTCATGCTGTTCCAGTCGGGCGGCCCGGTGAACGACATCCTGTCCACCGTCACGGGCACACGCGTCACCATCGCCTGGCTTTCGGACCCGACGCTGGCGCTGATCGCGGTGATGATCGCCGATATCTGGCAGTGGACGCCGCTGATGTTCCTCATCCTGCTTGCCGGCCTGGTCGGCGTGCCGGAGGACCAGATCAAGGCGGCGACACTGCTCGGCGCCAATCCGTGGCAGCGCTTCGTCACCATCGTGCTGCCGAAGATGAAGACGATCATCATCATCGCGCTGGCGATCCGGGTGATCGAGAACTTCAAGATCTTCGACACGCTCTACATCATGACCGGCGGCGGCCCCGGCGTCGCCACGGAAACGATCTCGGTCTACATATACAAGGTTACCACGCAGGATCTGATCTGGGGCTATGTGGCGGCTATCGCGCTCGCCATACTGATCGTGCTTTCCATCATTGCCGTGTTCGCCATGAAGCGGATGGCGCGGGCAAGGCAGGTGCCGGCATGAGCACGATCCAGCTGCGTAACCTCACCAAGGCATTCGGCGATTTCACCGCGCTGAAGACCATGGACCTCGAAATATCAGATGGCGAGTTCATGGCGCTGCTCGGACCCTCGGGCTGCGGCAAGTCGACGACGATGAACATGATCGCCGGCATGGAAGAACCGACCAGCGGCAAGATCCTGTTTGGCGAGCGCGACATGGCCGGCGTGCCGATGGGCCGGCGCGGCGTCGGCTTCGTCTTCCAGAACTACGCCATCTTCACCCACATGACGGTGCGCCAGAACCTTGCCTATGGCCCGAGGATGCGCGGCGCGGACAAAGCCGAGATCGACCGCCGCGTCGGCGCTATTGCCGAGCTGCTGCAACTGGCGCCGCTGCTCGACCGCAAGGCCGACCGGCTGTCGGTCAACATCTTGCAGCGCGTCGCGATCGGCCGCTCGGCGATCATGGAGCCGGCCATCTTCTTGCTCGACGAGCCACTGTCCAATGTCGACGCCGCCTTCCGGGCGGTGATGCGCACTGAGCTGAAGCAATTGCAGCGCCAATTCAGGCAGACCATGGTCTACGTCACCCATGACCAGCTCGAGGCCATGACCATGGCCGACCGCATTGCCGTGATGGACCATGGCGTGCTGCAGCAGGTCGGCACGCCGCTCGAGGTCTACAACAATCCGGCCAATGTCTTCGTCGCCCGCTTCATCGGCGCACCGGGCATGAACCTGCTCAAAGGCAAGCCGGCGGAAAGCGACCGGGGCCTTGTCGTCGATCTCGGGCCGCTGGGTGTGACGCCGCCACTGCCGGACGATCTGGCAGCCACCTTGCGCGGCGCACGCGGCGACGTGCTCTACGGTTTTCGGCCGGAGCAGGTGGCGTTGGCGCAGGACGTGCGCGGGCTCGCCATGCCTATCACCTTCGTCGAGCGGATCGGCGCGCGCACCATCGTCCATCTCGGCGAAGGCGAGGGCGCCGTGAAGGCGGTATTCGACAATGATGTCGGGCTGTCGATCGGGCAGACGGCTGTCGTCGCGCCCGCGGCTTCGTCGGTACGTGTCTTCGACGCCGCCAGCGGCCTTGCGATGGGGGCGGGCTGAGCCATGGCCGACATCATCTTTCGCAATGTCACGAAACGCTATGGTGCTACGATCGCCGTCGACGACGCCTCGTTCACCGTCAACGACAACGAGTTCTTCTGCTTCTTCGGGCCGCCGCTGTCGGGCAAGTCGACAATCCTGCGCCTGGTGCTCGGGCTTGAAATGCCGGATGCCGGCGAAATCCTGATCGGCGGCAGACCGGTCAATACGGTATCGCCGGCCGAGCGCAATGTGGCGATGGTGTTCCAGAACCTGGCGCTGTTCCCGCATATGAGCGCGCTGGACAATGTCCGCTTCCCGCTGGTCGAGCGCCGGGTCGCCGAGACCCAGATCGAAAAGCGCGTCGCCGATGTCGCCGCCAAGCTGCATATCGGCCACATCCTGCACAAGCCGCCGGCGCAGCTTTCGGGCGGCGAGCGGCAGCGCGTGGCGATCGCGCGCGCGCTGGTGCGCGACCCCAATGCCTATCTGATGGACGACCCGATCTCGGCGCTCGATGCCAGGCTGCGCGAGGAGACGCGTGTCGAGCTGAAGCGCATCCAGCGGGAGCTCGGCAAGACGCTGATCTACGTCACCCACGACCAGGAAGAGGCGATGTCGATCGCCGACCGCATCGCCATACTGGACAATGGCACGATCAGGCAGATCGGTGCGCCGGCCGAGATCTACGACCGCCCGGCCAGCACCTATGTGGCGCGGCTGCTCGGTTCGCCTGTCATGAACATCCTGAAAGCGGCGCGCGGCGAGGGCGGCATCGAGGCGGCTGAAGGCACGATCGAGATTGTCGACAAGGCTGTTCCGATTGATGTTGTCGAGATTGGGCTCAGGCCGGAAGATATTAAGGTTCGACCGTGGGCGGATGGGGGCCCAGGCCGCCCGGCACGAGTGTTCGAGGTCGAGCCGCTGGGCGGCTATACCGTGGTGACGCTCGCTGCCGGGCAGGCGCGGCTGAAGGCACTCTTGCGCGGCCAGCCCAACATCAGGCCCGATGCGATGGTGGCGATATCCTGCGAGCCGGCCCGCGTGCATTATTTCGGACAGAGCGGAGGCGCGTTGGCGAGATGATTGCCGCTGCGAAGAGAGAATTTCGGGAGGAAAATATGGCAGGCAAGGATTTCGAGCCGGACGTGAGGGTCCGCACGAAAGAATACAAGATCGGCTGCGTCGGCGCCGGCATGATCATGGCCGAGTGCCATCTGGCTGCCTACAAGGAGGCCGGGTTTCCGGTGGTGGCGATCGCTTCACGCACCAAGGCAAGTGCCGAGAAGGTGGCGAAACGCTGGGACATCCCGACCGTCCACGATACGCCGGAGCGGTTGATCGAGGACGCTGATGTCGAGATCATCGACCTTGCCTTTCCACCCGACCAGCAGCCGGCGCTGATCCGCCATGCGCTGAAGCAGAAGCACATCAAGGCGATCCTGGCGCAGAAGCCGTTGGCGCTTTCGGTCGAGGAGGCGGTCAAGCTGCGCGACGAGGCGGCGAAGGCCGGCAAGATCCTCTCGGTCAACCAGAACATGCGCTACGACCAGTCGATGCGCGTGCTGAAGCAGATCATGGACAGCGGCGCGCTCGGCGACATCGTGTTCGCGCAGATCGACATGCACGCTATCCCGCACTGGCAGACGTTTCTTGAAGATTACGACCGGCTGACGCTCGCCAATATGAGCGTGCATCATCTCGACGTGCTGCGCTTCCTGTTCGGCGATCCCGATGAGATCACCACGCTGACGCGCAAGGATCCGCGCACGAAGTTCGATCACTCCGACGGCATCACCGTGTCCACACTGCGCTTCCCGTCCGGGGTGCTCGCCGTGTCGCTGGAGGATGTCTGGTCCGGCCCGCGCCAGGAAGGCTACAAGGACGACCAGCATATCAACTGGCGCGTCGACGGCACCAAGGGCGTCGCCAAGGGCACGATTGGCTGGCCGACAGGCGCTGCCTCGACCCTGACCTACGCTTCGACCGAGACCACCGGCGGCGAATGGGTGAGCCCAAGCTGGGAGACGATGTGGTTCCCGCATGCCTTCATCGGCGTGATGGAGCAGCTGCAACATGCGGTGAAGACAGGCACGCCGCCGGCGCTGTCGGTCGCCGACAACGTCAAGACCATGGCGCTGGTCGAGGCGGGCTACCGCTCGATCGACGAGGGCCGCACGGTCAAGCTTTCCGAGATCGCTACCTGATCACCGCCACTGAAACACCAGACAACTGAATCGCTTACAGGGAGGAATTCAAGATCATGATGCAGGCAGGTATTTTCACGGGTTATTTCCCGTACGGCCTCGAAGAGACGGCGAAGAAGATCCGCGGGCTCGGTTTCAACACGGTGCAGCTCGACCTGCATTTCAGGGATGTCGACCTGTCGGCAGGCCAGATCACCAAGGACAAGGCGAAGAAGGTGCGCGACGTCTTCCGTGACCACAATCTGCCTGTCTGCTGCGTGTCGGGCTACACCAACATCATCCATCCGGACAAGGCCGAGCGCGACAAGCGTGTCGGTTACCTCAAGGAGATCATCCGCAACGCCCGCCATTTCGGCTCGCCTTTCGTGATCTCGGAAACCGGTACCTACAACACCGAATCCGACTGGGTGCATCACCCCAAGAACAAGACCGAGGAGGGTTTCGAGGAATGCCGCAAGGTGATCGCCGACCTCGCGCAGACAGCCTATGACCACGGCGCGGTCTTCCTGCTCGAAACCTACGTCAACAACGTCGTCGGCTCGGTCGAGGAGACGGTCAGGATGTTCGCGCAGGTCGACCATCCCGGCCTTGGCCTGCTGATGGATCCGACCAACTATTTCGAGACGCACAACATCGACCGGATGGACCAAATCCTGAACCAGGTGTTCGATACGCTGACCGACAAGATCAAGATTGCGCACGCCAAGGACGTCAAGCGCTCGGGCGACGACAAGTCGGAGAAGCACGCCGATATCGGCGACGCCGATGCGATGGAAAGCCATACTTTCCGCGGCGTCGGCGAGATCGAGCTGCCGGCGCCCGGCCTCGGCTCGCTGAACTACGACCTCTATCTCAAGCGGCTGGCGGAAAAGCACCCGAACATCCCGGTGATCATCGAGCATCTGTCGGAAGACGACGTGCCGCGCGCCAAGACATTCCTGGACGGGAAGTTCCGCGCCAACGGCCTGTGATGGCCAGTCGCGCCGCCGGTGCATGGCGGCGCGGCTCCAAACAAGGGAGGAAAGAATGTTGAAATTCGCTTGGAAATTGGCGGCCGCCGCCACAGTGCTTGCCGGCGTCGCGTTCGGATCGACGGCGCAGGCGCAGGACGGGCAGAAGACGTTTTATCTCCTGTCGCATGGCGGCCCGTCGGACGCGTTCTGGATCGACTGGAATGCCGGCGCGACCAAGGCCTGCGACCAGCTCAAGGTGACCTGCAAGATCTCCTTCAGCGGCGGCGACATGGCGGCGCAGAAGGAGGCCTTCAACTCGGCGCTCGCCGCCAAGCCTGATGGCATCGCCACGACCTCGGCGCAGCCGGGCCTGTGGACCGAGGAGGTCAAGGCGGCCAAGGCAGCCGGCATCCCGATCGTGTTCTTCAACACCGACGATCCGGCGACGGGGCGCCAGGCCTATGTCGGGGCCGACCTCAAGGAAGCCGGCGCGATCTGGGCCAAATATCTCGTCGACCACAAGATGGTGAAGCAGGGCGACAAGGTGTTCCTGCCGGTCGAGGTTCCCGGCGCCAGCTACCAGCAGCTTGAAACCGAGGGCATCGCCAGCGTGTTCGATCCGCTGGGGATCAAATACGATGTGGTCGATTGCGGCACCGATCCGGCCGGCATCATCGCCAAGATGACCGACTACATGGTGGCCAACAATCCGCCGGCGATCATCGCGCTCGGCGATTCCGTGGCGGCCAGCGTCAAGCGGGTGTTCGACGGCGCGGGTGTGCCGGCCGGCAAGATCCCGGTCGTCGGCTGGGGCAATTCCAAGGAGACGGCGCAGGCGGTCAAGGACGGCTTCGTCAACGCCGCCGCCTGGCAGTACCCGTCGGCGCAGGGCTTCATGCCGGTGGCGCTGCTCGGGCTCGCCGCCTCGGGTGAGCCGATCGGCTACGACATCCACACCTTCGGTCTCTACGACGCCTCCAGCGTCGACCCGATCCTGAAGCTCTACGACAAGAAGTGAGAAACCGACGCCCGCCGGAAAAGCGGCGGGCGCCTTCCAAAGCATGGTCCAAGCAGTCATGACAATCGCCGCAGAAGATGACGCGCCGGGAGCGAAGGGCAGATCGAACCTGCTGCGCTCGCCGCAATTCTCCTCCTTCGTCATCCTCGTCGTCCTGCTGGTGGCGTTCGCCATCGCGGACGCCAATTTCCTGTCGCCGCTCAACATTTCCAACATGATGGCGTTCCTGCCCGAACTCGGCATCATCGCGCTCGGCATGACGCTGCTCCTGACGGCGGGCGAGTTCGACCTGTCCGTCGGCGCGGTGTTCGGGCTGGCGCCGGTCGTGGTCATGCTTTTGGTGCAAAACGGTGGGGTGGATATCGGCATCGCCCTTCTGGCCGGGCTTCTCCTGTGCATCGCCATCGGCGCGATCAACGGGCTGATCGTCACCAAGATCGGCATCTCGTCCTTCCTGGTGACGCTGTCGATGCTGCTCGTCGTGCGCGGGGCGGCGCTCTACATCACGCAGGGATTTCCGCTGAAATCCTGGGACCAGCCCGGCTTCTTCGTGACGCTGCTCGCCGGCAGCTTCAACATCGGCTCGTTCCGCTTCTACACCTCGCTGTGGTGGTTCATCGGCCTGTCGCTGATGGCGATCTACATCCTGCGCTACGCCAAGCTCGGCAACTGGATCAGCGCCATCGGTTCGAACCGCAACGCGGCGGTGGCGCGCGGCGTGCCGGCGGACGCCGTCAAGATCTGGCTGTTCATCGCAACCTCGGTGCTGGCCGGGCTTGCCGGCATGATCAGCGCCTTTCGCATCTCCGCCGCCTCGCCGGTGGCCGGCACCGGCTACGAGCTGGAAGTGATCGCCATGGTGGTGGTCGGCGGCACGGCGCTGACCGGCGGGCGCGGCACCATCCTGGGCACCATCGTCGGCGCGCTGATGCTGCGCGCCATCCGCAACGGCATCGTGCTGATCGGCGTACCGGGGCTCGCCTACAACATCTTCGTCGGCCTCATCATCCTCGCCATGCTCATCCTGCACGCTCTGCTGCAGAAGAACGCCGCAAGGGGCTGACGATGGAAGTGCTTCGGCTGCAGAATTTGCAAAAATCCTTCGGCAGCGTGCGCGCGCTGAAGAATGCCTCGCTGTCATTACGGGAGGGCGAGGTGGTGGCGCTGCTCGGCGACAATGGCGCCGGCAAATCGACGCTGATCAAGGCGATCTCGGGCGTGTTTCCCGTCGACCGTGGCGACATCTTCGTGCGCGGTGAGAAGGTCTCGATCCGCTCGACCCGCGATGCGATGGACTTGGGCATCGAAACCATCCACCAGGATACCTCGCTGGCGCCGGATCTCAGCATCGCGCGCAACCTTTTCCTCGGACGCGAGCCGGTCAGTTTCGGCTGGCTCGGCGTGTTCGCGCCGCTCGATCTGGCCAAGCTGCGCAAGGCCGCTTCCGAGCTGCTCAAGCGCGTCGGCATCTCGAAGAAGCTGGATGCCGATGCGCTGGTCTCGACACTGTCGGGCGGCGAACGCCAGTCGATCGCCATCTCGCGCGCCATGCAGTTTGCCGCCAAGGTGATCATCCTCGACGAGCCGACCAACAATCTCGGCGTCGAGGAAACCCACGGTGTGCTGCGCTTCGTCAAGGAGGTGCGCGACGCCGGCCATTCGGTGCTGCTCATCACCCACAACATCCACCACGTGTTCCAGGTCGCCGATCGCATCATCGTCATGCGGCGTGGCGAGATCGTCGCCGAACAGACGGTCGCCGACACCGACCTCTTGACCGTGGAAAGCATCATCACCGGCGCCGACATGTCGGCCTTGCTCAAGGAGGCGAGGGCAAAGTGAAGGGCGTCGCATGGTAGAGCTTTACGGCAAGACGCTGTCGCGAAGGCAAGTCGCCGAGCGGTCCGGCATGCTGTCGCAATTCGCCGGCGTGCGGCTGATGACGCTTGGCGACGGGGTGGAGCGCGGCATCCGCATGCTGGAGTTCCGAACCGGTTCGGGCCTGCGCTTCACCGCGCTGGTCGATCGTGCGCTCGACATCGCCGACTGCGACTATAGGGGCCAGGCGATCGGCTGGCATTCGCCGAGCGGTTTTCGCCATCCGGGCTTGCACGAGTATGAGGGGGAGAGAGGGCTCGCCTGGGCGCGCTCCTTTTCCGGCCTGCTCGTCACCTGCGGGCTCGACCACATACTGGGCCGGGAAGAAGTACCTGTCGACACTTACAACTACCCCGGCAAGAAGACCACGGTCCATTCGCTGCATGGCCGTGTCGGCACGATCCCGGCGCGGCTGACCGGCTATGGCGAGCGCTGGGATGGCGACCGCTGCGTGCTGTGGGCCGAAGGTGTCGTCCAGCAATCGGCGGTGTTCGGCGAGGATCTGCATCTGATCCGGCGCATCGAGGCCGATGTCGGCGGCAACGAGATCCGGCTGTCCGACCGTGTCGTCAATCACGGCTTCAACCTCACGCCGCATATGTATTTCTACCACGTCAATGTCAGCCACCCCTTGCTCGACGAAGGGTCGCGCTATCTGGCGCCGATCCGCGAAATTGTATGGGCCGGCCATGCCGGCGAGCATTACGAAGCGCAGAAGGTCGGCTACCGCACGGTGCCGCCGCCGCAGCTCGGTTTCAGCGAACAGGTCTGGCAGCACGAGATGACGGCCGATGCCAATGGCGAGGTGCCGGTGGCGGTGGTCAACGACCGGCTCGGTCTCGGCTTCGAAGTGGTGACGCGCAAGGACCAATTGCCTTGCGCCTATCAATGGCAGAATTTCCAGGCCGGGCAGTATGCGCTGGGCATAGAGCCCTCGACCCATCATGTGCTCGGCGATCTCGCCGCGCGCGAACGCGGCGAGATGATCTGGCTGGAGCATGGCGAAAGCCGGAGCTACGATGCGGTGTTTCGCGTCCTCGATGGCGCCCGCGAGATTGCCGCGGCCGAAAGCAGGATTACCTCTATCGCCAGGCAGCCGCGGCAGGATTATCCGCAACCGTCGGGAAATTTTGCGAGATTGAGGGCATGATGCGACATGAATGCTCCGGCTGGCGGGCCGGAAACCGGAGGCCGGCGTGATGGGCAAAAAACGCGACTACAGCCTGGTCGGCGAAAGCACGCGGCTTGCGATCGAGACCGGCCTGGCCTCGGCCGAGTGGTACCACACCGACGTGCCGCGCAAGCCGATGAAGGAGCTGATGCAACGCTCCGACGGTCCGGCGATCCGCGACACGGTGATCTGGCTCGCCGTCATACTGGGCTCCGCCGCCGGCATCGTCTGGTTCTGGGGCTCGTGGTGGGTGGTCCCGTTCCTGTTCGTCTACGGCGTGCTCTACGGCTCGTCGAGCGACTCGCGCTGGCACGAATGCGGCCACGGCACGGCTTTCCGCACGCGCTGGATGAACGATGTCGTCTACCACATCGCCTCTTTCATGCTGATGCGCAATCCGGTGCAATGGCGCTGGAGCCATGCCCGCCACCACACCGACACCATCATTGTCGGCCGCGACGCCGAGATCGCCGTCATGCGTCCGCCGGACCTGTTGAAGGCGGCGCTGGCGTTCACCGGGATTCTCGATTTCCGTTATTCGCTGCCGACCCTGGTGCGCCAGGCCTTTGGCACGTTGTCCGACGACGAGAAGAGCTACATTCCCGAGATGGAGCAGCACAAGGCGGTGGTCGTCGCTCGCTGGCACGTGGCGGTGTACGTTGCGACGATCGCTTTCGCGATCGCGCTGGGATCATGGCTGCCGCTGGTGCTGATCGGCCTGCCGCGCCTCTATGGCACCTGGCACATGGTGACGACCGGCCTGCTGCAGCATATCGGCCTCGCCGACAATGTCGTCGACCACCGGCTCAACACCCGCACGGTCTACATGAACCCGATCAGCCGGTTCATCTACTGGAACATGAATTACCATGTGGAGCACCACATGTTCCCGATGGTGCCCTATCACGCGCTGCCCAGGCTGCACGAGTTGATCAAGCACGACCTGCCCGAGCCGAACCCTTCGATGTGGCATGCCTATCGCGAGGTCTGGCCCGTCCTGCTCAGGCAGCTGAAATATGAGGATTATTACCTCAAGCGCGAATTGCCGCCGACGGCGAGACCCTATCGCGGCGAATTCCACGAGGTCGATATGTCGGCGGCGGCCGAATAGCGATCGCGAATGATTGCAGGAGACCGAAATGACTGATTGGGTTGAAGCGTGCGCGGTTGATGACATCGAGGAAGAGGATGTCATCCGCTTCGATCATGGCGGCCGCACCTTTGCGATCTACCGCTCGCCCGATAATGAGTTCTTCGCCACCGACGGCTATTGCACGCATGAGAAGGCGCATCTGGCGGACGGGCTGGTGATGGACGACATCATCGAATGCCCCAAGCACAATGGCCGGTTCAACTACAAGACCGGCCAGGCCAAGGGCGCGCCGGTCTGCGTCAATCTCGCGACCTATCCGGTGAAGATCGAGGCCGGTAAGGTGATGATCCAGATTTGACGTGTGGCAACCGATCCAGCATCACAGAGGGGACATCTAAATGAGCCGAAAGAGACCGACCGTCGCCGACCTGCGCGCCATGAAGGGCAAGCGCCAGCTGACCATGCTGCGCGTGCTCAACCTGGACGAGGCGGAGGCCGCCGAGCGGGCAGGGGTCGACATCGTCTCGGTGCCACCCGAACTGGTGCTCAACCCTCAATACCGCGATGCAGCACCCAGCCTGTTCACCATGCCGGGCGAGAATTTCTTCGAGATCGGTACGGCGGATGACTTCGTCCGCTGGGCCTTCAGGCTCTACAAGGCAAGCGCCGACGCGGTCTATTGCAGCGCCGGCTATGCCACGATCAAGCGGATGGCTGATGACGCCATCCCCGTCATCGGCCATGTCGGCCTCATTCCTTCCCGCGCGACCTGGACCGGCGGCTTCAAGGCGGTCGGCAAGACCGCCGAGACCGCCATCCAGGTGTTCGAGGCGGTGAAGCAACTGGAGGCCGCGGGCGCCATCGGCGCGGAGATCGAAGTGGTGCCGGTCGAGGTGGCCAAGGCGATCTCGGAGCGCACCTCGCTGATCATGCTGTCGATGGGGGCGGGCACCGGTTGTGACGCGCAATATCTGTTCGCCGACGACATTCTTGGCCAGAACCGGGCCCACATGCCCCGCCATTCCAAGGTCTACCGCAACTTCGCCGCCGAATATGACCGGCTGCAGGCGGAGCGGGTGGCGGCATTTTCCGAATATGTCGCCGACGTCAACAGTGGCGCCTATCCCGAGGACAGGCACATCGTGCACATGGATCCGGCCGAGCTAAAGCTGTTTCTCGACAAGGTTGGCCGGGGTTAAGGTCCAATTCCCGCCGGCAAGCGCGGCATGGAGCGCTTCGGCCTCGACGCCGAGCGGCCGGTCTTCCCTGAGGGCAGGGATGAGCGCGCGCACCGCCGCATGGATCGCGTCCGTGCGCGGCGCCAGCACCACCCCCTCGCGGAGGTCGACCGCCTGCGCGGCGGCCATCAGTTCGAAGGCGATCAGCCGCCGCCACAGCGCGATCATGGCGGCGCATTTCGAAACCGCCAGCGGCGTCTGCGTGGCATGATCCTCGACGCCTTCCGACACGGGCAGGAAATCGAGCATCACCGGATTGGCCTTGTGGCGGATGCTGGCCAGGATCGATGTCACCGTCTTCTGCAACGGCACGAAGCCGGCCGAGGCGCCGCCGACCGGCGACAGATATTTCGGCAAGCCGTTGCGGCCCGGGCCGGTGAGCTGGATGAAGCGGGCCGCGCAGGCGGCCGCACTTTGCGCGATCGCCAGGCCAAGCGTCTCGAAGGCGAGCGAAAGCGCGGCCGTATGGAAATTGCCGGTCGACAACACCAGTTCGTCGTCACCGAGCACCAGCGGGTTGTCGGCGGCGGCGTTGAGTTCGATCTCGACGGCACGCTTTGCCTGACCGATCGCCTCGATCAGCGCGCCGTGGATCGACGGCATGCAGCGGATCGACAGCGGGTCCTGTATGGTTGTCGGGGCTGGTGCCTCGTCACGGGCGAGGAGATCGTGCAGCGCCTTGGCGGCTTCAGCTTGTCCGGCGGCCGGGCGGGCCATGTGCAGGCGCGGATCGAGGATGGTGCGGTTGGCGCCAAACCCTTCCATCGTCAGTGCGCCTGCGTGCTGCTGCTGGGTCAGCGCCGATAGCGCATCGGTCACCGCAAGCGCGCCGCTGCCCACCGAAACCGCCGAGGCGTTGATCAGCGACAGTCCGTCCTTGGGCGCCAGGCTGATCGGCCCGAGACGCGCCATCATCAGCGCCTTGGCGGCCGGCATGCGACGGCCCTGATAGTCGGCCTCGCCTTCGCCGATCAACAGGCGGGCAAGTGCGGTCATCAGCACCAGGTCGCCGGCACCGATGGAGCCGAGCGACGGCATCACCGGATGGACGCCGGCGTTGAGTGCGTCGACCAGAGCGACAAACACGGCGGGCGAAAGGCCGGAGCCGCCGGTGGACAGCATCGCCGCGCGGGCGACCATGGTTGCTCGCACGGCTTCGACCGGCAGCGCTTCGCCGACCGCGGCGCTGCGCCCTTCCAGCAACTGGCGCTGGAAGGCACTGGCATCACCCTGGACTGTCGTGCCGAGATTGGCGCCGAGCCCGGTGTTCAGGCCATAGATCTGCTGGCCGGAGGCGGCAGCCTGGTCGAGCACCTTTCGCGCTTTCTCCAGCCTGCCGACGACATCGGGTCCGATCTCTACCTTGCGCGCCTCGCGAGCGACGGTGGCGACATCGCCGACGCTGACACCAGTTCCGGTAAGGACGAGCGCGCTCATGCGAAGCGCAGCCTCTGGCCGATGCCTTTTTCCCCTGCCTTGGCCAGCATCGCCTTGCCCAGCGCGATGTCTGAAAGCGACAGGCCGCGATGCCAGAACAGGATGGTTTCGTCGTCGCTCTGGCGCCCGGGCTTGAGGCCGGCGGCGATCTGGCCAAGTTCGGCATGCAGCGTCTTTTCGCTCAGCCGGCCGGTTTCGACATGGGCGCGCAGCGAGCCGAACTTGCCGCCCTTGCACTGGCCCCAATCGTCGACGACCATCTTCTGCATGATGTCGGTCAGCGACAGCTCGACCGCGCTCATCGTGCCGTAGGGCACGACCAGAGCTCCGGGCTTGATCCATTCGGTCTTGAGCAGCGGTTGCGGCTCCGGCAGGCGCGAAGCCTCGACGACGATGTCGGCGCCTTCGACGCAGCTCTTCCAGTCGGCCACGGCCGTGAACTTCTTGCCGAGATCGGCGGAGAGCTTGGCGGCAAAGCCGTCGCGGCTCTCCGGGCGGCGCGAATGGACGCGGATTTCGTCAAAGTCGAAGAGATGATCGAGCAGGCGTACGTTCCAGTAGGCGGTGCCGCGTGCGCCGATATGGGCCAGCACCTTGGAATTCTTGCGCGCCAGATGTTTGGCGCCGATGGCGGTGACGGCGCCCGTGCGCATGTCGGTGATGACGGTGGCGTCGAGAATGGCGCGCGGCGCGCCGGTGCGCGGATCGAACAAATTGAGGATGCCGAATTCCGAGGGCAGGCCGTGCAGGTAGTTGTCGACGTAGTCGCCGACGATTTTCACACCCGCTGTATCGAGTGGCGCGACGTAGCCGCGCAAGACATTGAAATGGCCGTGGAAGGATGGATCCGGTTCGAGATGAACACGTGGTTCGATCACCGTCTGGCCCTTGCCCTGGGCGACAAGGCCGGCCTCGACGGCGGCAATGATTTCGCCATCGGTCATGGCAAGCGCATCGATGTCGAGGGCATTGAGGTAGTCGATATAGATCGCCTTCATGTCGATGCGTGCACTTTCCTCGATTGCCCCGCTCATCCCATAGCAGGCCACGGCGCGACACGAAAGTTTGTTGCGCTATCTATGGACGCAGCTTGCCAAATGCTGTTCAAACCGATCCGTCATGACTGCCATTCCCGAGACTGAAGCCTTGTCCGAAACGGCCACGAATGCGCGGCGCGTGGCGCTGATCGTTGCCATCGCGTTCTTCATGCAACTGCTGGATTCGACGATCATCTCGACGTCGCTGCCGCAGATGGGTGCCTCCTTCGGTGTGCCGGCAGTGGCGATGAGCATCGGCATCACCATCTACATGCTGACCATGGCGGTGTTCGTGCCATTGTCGGGCTGGCTCGCCGACCGCTTCGGCGCGCGCAACATCTTCCTGGTGGCGATCGCGCTGTTCACTTTGGCATCGCTCGCCTGCGGCTTCTCGCAAAACCTGACCGAGTTTGTCGCCGCCCGCGCGGTGCAGGGGCTGGGCAGCGCGCTGATGACGCCGGTCGGGCGCATTCTCGTCCTGCGCAACGCGTCGAAATCCGAGCTGCTCAATGCCACGGCGCTGATCACCTGGCCGGCGCTGTTCGCGCCGGTGGTCGGGCCGGTGCTCGGCGGTTTCATCACCACCTATCTGTCCTGGCACTGGAATTTCTTCATCAACATACCGCTGGGCGCGATCGGGCTGGCGCTGGTCGCGCGCTTCATTCCCGGCGACCGCGAGGCCGACCCGAAGCCTTTGGACTGGCCGGGGTTTTTCCTGACATCGGCGGGGCTCGCGCTGCTGCTCTACGGCCTCGAGCGCATCGCCCATCCCGAGGACGGCGTGCTGCCGACGGTGCTTTTGATCGCGGCGGGCATCGTCATCAGCTGGCTGGCGGCGCGGCATCTCCGGCGCGCGCCGCATCCGCTGCTCGATCTCTCCTCGTTCAAGGTACTGACTTTCGCCATCTCGACGCTCGCCGCTGGCACCATTTTCCGGGTGGCAATCAACGCCACGCCGTTCCTGCTGCCGCTTTTGTTCCAGGTCGGCTTCGGCCTCAGCCCCGTCGATGCCGGCATGATGATCCTGGCCTATTTCCTTGGCAATCTCGGCATGAAGACAGTGACGACGCCGACTTTGCGGCGTTTCGGCTTCCGATCGGTGATGGTCGTCAACGGCCTGATCGCATCGGCCTCGATCATGGCCTGCGGGGCGATTTCGCCGCAGACACCACAGGCGCTGGTGGTGGCGCTGATGCTGGTCGCCGGCCTGTCGCGTTCGATGCAGTTCACGGCGCTCAACACGCTGGCCTTCGCCGATATCGAAGCGGCGCAGCGCAGTTCGGCGGCGACGCTGTCGTCCATGCTGCAGCAGGTGGCGATGCTGTTCGGCGTCGCGGTGGCGGCGGCCATCCTCAATCTGTCGCAGATCGCCAGGGCACAGCCGGCGCTCGACCTCGTCGACTTCCGAATCGCCTTCCTGGCGATCGGCGTCATCGGACTGGTGGCCGCGCTGCGATTTCTGGTGCTGCCGCCCGGCGCCGGCGCCGAGGTTTCCGGCCACACGCCGACGAACTGAAAATCGAATTTTTCCGCCCGGCGCGGAGATAAATTCCGTCTTGTCCTTTCGCCTTGATCCAGCACTTTCGCGAACAGCTGACACGGCGCAATCAATTGCCAAAAAATGCAGGCTTTTCCATGCATTGCGCCAGCTTAGGCAATCGATGCGTCCACTCGACGAATATCGACATGGGGCCTCGTTCCGGACGCGGATTCATTTGACGAACCGGCGCCGAGCCGATTAGCTTTTGGTTTCGGGATGGCAGCGCTGCCATCGGGGCGAATGCAGACATGAACACGACCGGCTGGCCGAACTTCAGGAGCCTGAATCAGGAAGGCATTGTCTTTGCCATAGCGGTGGTGCTGTTCGTTGCCGCAGCGATCGGCCTGCCGGGCTTCATCGATCCCAACAACCTCGTCGCCATCGTCCGCTCGGTATCGGTGCTGGGGATCCTCGCGCTCGGCATGGCGGTCGTCATCATCGGCCGCGGCATCGACCTCTCCGCGGTGGCGATCATGGCGATGTCGGTCGCTTGGTACCTGCAATTGCTCAACACCGGGACCTCGGACGGGCTGGCCTTCGCCTATGTGCTGGCCGGCGTGCTGGCGATCGGACTGCTCAACGGTTTTCTCGTCGCCTATGCCGATGTGCCGGCGATCTTCGTCACGCTGGCGACCGGCTCCTTCGTCTTCGGCTATGTGCGCTCGCAGCTGATCACCCAGGATGCCGTGCCGGTGCCGCAGGGCCATTGGGTGGAATTGCTGGGCGGCCTGCGCTTCCTCGACATTCCGATCGAGGTGTTCGTCTTCGCGGGGCTGGCCTTCCTGTTCTTCCTGTTCCTGCGCTACACCAAATGGGGCCGCTACATCTATTTCGCCGGCGACAATCCGGTGGCCGCGCGCAACATCGGCATTCCAGTGCGGCCGATGCTGGTGCTGCGTTATGTGCTGTCCGCATTCGTGGCGTTGATCGCCGGCCTGCTGACGGCGGCCAGCCTGCATTCGATCAACACCCGAATCGTCAATTCGACATTGCTCTACGACATCGTGCTGGTGGCGGTGATCGGCGGCATCGGCCTGTCGGGCGGACGAGGCGGGGTGCGCAACGTGCTGGTCGGCGCGGCGCTGATCGGCATTCTCTTGAACGCCATGACCATCATCGACATTCCGCTGCTCTACCAAAACCTGATCAAGGCGGCGATCCTGCTCGGCGCTATCATCGTCGACGGCATCATCAATCCACGTGACGAGCAGACCGCCCAGCAGGGCGACATTTAGGGGTACCCGGCGCGATCGCGACGATCGGCCGGCAATGAAAACCGAACAGAGGATGTGACGACATGAAACTGATCAGAACACTGATGGCCGCGGCCACGGCGCTTGCCGTTACCGCCTTCGTGGCGCCAACCTTTGCCGCCGAGGATCCGGGTCCGGCCGCCTATGCGCAGGCGCTCAAGGGCAAGCGCGTCATGCTGGTGCCGCTGGCGATGGGCTTCGATCTGGCGCAAGGCTGGTCGCACTATTTGAAAACCGAAGTCGAGGCCTGGGGCGGCGTGTTCGAAACGCGCGATCCGAACTGGGTCGTCGATGCCGGCGCGCAGGCGATCACCGACGCCATTTCGTCGGACACCAGACCCGACGTGCTGATCATCCATGCCCCCGACCTCAACTCATACTCCAAGCTGATGAAGAAGGCGCAGGCCGCCGGCACCTATGTAATTCTGGTCGACAATCCCGCCAACTTCCCGGCCGACGCCTTTGTCGGCAGCGACTGGGACCGGCTTGGCCAGCTCGAGGCCGAAGCGGCGATCAAGGGCTGCGGCGAAAATTCTTCCAAGAAGATCGGACTGGTGCAGGGCGACCAGGCGAACTCGTCCAGCCTCTATCAATATGCCGGCATCATGAAGGTGCTGGACAAGCATCCCGACTTCAAGGTGGTGGCCAAGCCCGACTCCAACTGGGATGCGACGACCTCGCGCAACGTGACGACGACGATGCTGCAGCAGAACCCGGACATCTGCTCGATCATCGATTTCTGGGATGGTGACGCCACCGGTGCTTCCGCCGCGATCCGCGACGCCAAGCTCGACGGCAAGGTGTTTTTGGTCACCACCGGCGGCGGCGAGAAGGCGGCCGATTGCGACAAGCTGGCCGACGGCACCTATGGTGCCGTGGTGATGACCGACCTTGCCCGACAGTCGGGTGACATGAACGCCATCATCAAGTTCCTGCTGCAGAGCGGCCAGCCGGCCGGCACCTCGCACACCTACATCTACACGCTGGAGAAGGCGACGACCAAGGCGGACCTGAAGCCCGACAGCTGCTGGGACCTGAAGGCGCTGCAGGCCGAAGCGGCGGCGAAGTAAGCCGATCCTTACAAACACCAGTCAATGAGGTGGCCGGATTGCCCGGCCACCTCTTTCTCTTGCCGCAGTGAGCCGATGTCCTTTCGCGAACGCCTCCAGTCCTGGCGCTACAATCTCGTGCCCGACCATCTGGTCGGCGAGATCCTGACCAAACGTTGGACCGACAACGCCATTCCGTTCCTGGCGCTGGTGGTGACATTGGCGACCTTCGGCTCGATCATTCCGGGCTTCTTCAAGCTGACCTCGCTGCAGGAATCGACCCGCCAGCTCGGCGAGTTCTCGATGGTGGTCACTGGTATGACGGTGGTGATGCTGGGCGGCGGCATCGATCTGTCGGTCGGCTCGATCTTCGCGCTGTCCTGTTTTTCGGCCGTCTATGTCTTCTTCATCCTCGAACAGTCGATCTGGCTGGCGCTGGCCGCATCGCTTGCCACCGGACTCGTCTTCGGCGCCATCAACGGCTATCTCGTCGGCTACCTGCGCCTGCGGGCCTTCCTCACCACGCTGGTCACCTTCATCTTCGGACGGGCGCTGTTCGACATCCTGGTCACCACTTACGCCGCCGACGTCCAGCTTTCGACGGCGACCTCGGATGTGCTGGATTTCATCGGCGACAGCACCTTCTGGGGGCTCTCCGTGTCGGTGTGGCTGGCCATCATCCTGGCCATCGTCACCCATATCGCGCTGACGCGCTCGCGGCCGGGCTGGCACGTGCTGGCGGTCGGCGGCAGCAGGCGCTCGGCGCACAATGCCGGCATTCGCGTGCGCCGCACCGTGTTCATGACCTATGTCTTCTCCGGTTTCTGTGCCTCGATCGGCGGTTTCCTCATCGCCTGCCGGTTGAGCGGGGCAGGGCCGGGCACCGGCCTCAATCTCGAGATCATGGCGCTGACGGCTGCGGTGGTCGGCGGCGTCAGCCTCGGCGGCGGGCGTGGTTCGGTGATCAAGGGCCTGATGGGCGCGATCATCGTCTTGACGATGACCAACGGTCTGATCCGGCTGGGCTACGGCACCGGCACCAACCAGATGGTGCTGGGCATCATGCTGGCGGTGGCGGTGACCATAGACATCCGCTGGCTGAAGAACCGGCACAAGGTGCTGAACGAAGTCTATGTCGCGCCGGTCTATCTCAAGATGGGCGAGACGCAGTCCGCAGCACCAGGCTCCGGCACGCCTTATGAACTCGACAACCGGCTGTCGGCGGCCGACCATATCGGGCTTGACGAGTTGGAAGGGCCGGAGGACGTCATCCTCGACCGCGACGACAATCTCTACTGCGGCACGCGTCATGGTGAGATCGTCCGCTTTTTCGCGCCCGATTACGTCAAGTCGGAAGTGTTTGCCCATATCGGCGGCTTTCCGCTCGGCCTCGCCTTCGACAAATCGGGCAATTTGATCAGTTGCGTCGGCGCAATGGGGCTCTATTCCGTCTCGCCGGACCGCGAGGTGAAACGCCTGTCGGCCGAGACATCGCGTTCGTGGACCTCGATCGTCGACGACGCGCGGCTGCGTGATCCCAACGACTGCGATATCGCACCTGACGGCCGCATCTATTTTACGGATTCGACGAAGCGATACGACGCCCATGACTGGGCGCTGGACTCGATCGAGAACCGCGCTACGGGGCGATTGCTGGTCTACGACCCGAAGGACGGGTCGACTAGGACGCTGCTCGACGGCTATCGCTATACCAACGGTGTGTGCATGGCGCATGACGGCAAGTCGTTGTTCTTCGCCGAAAGCTGGGCCTGTCGCGTGCATCGCTACTGGCTGGAGGGGCCGAAGGCCGGCACCGCCGAATGCGTCATTCGCGACATGCCTGGATATCCCGACAACATCAACCGCGCCTCGGACGGCAATTACTGGATGGCGTGGCTCGGCATGCGCACGCCGAGCTTCGACCTGTCGCTGCGCCATCCCGACATGCGCAAGCGCATGACCCGCCGGCTGCCGCAGGATGAATGGCTGTTTCCCAACATCAACACCGGCGGCGTGGTGAAATTCACGGAGAAGGGCAGCATCGTCGAGGCGATGGGCGACCTCACCGGCGGCGCGCATCCGATGGTCACTTCGATGCGCGAGCACAAGGGCTCTCTGTTCGTCGGCGGCATCCTCAACAACCGCATCGGCCGCTACAAGATTTCAGGCGCCGACCCGAACTGGACCAGCCCGGCTTCCTATTGGGGAGCAGCATCATGATCCTCGATCCGATCCTGGATATGTTTCGCGGCAAGGCGGTGACCATCCCGCCGCTGGATGGTGCGTTCCGGCCCAACACGCGGCTGGACGATGCGCCGGCTTTTGCGGAGCTAACCGAGCCGGATAATCTGCTGGTCTCCGGTGACCGGCTGCTGGCTTCCAGCGGCAACGCCGTCTATTCGCTTGCCGCCGAAACCGAGCCCAAGGTGGTCGAGACCTTTTCGTCCCCCATCACGGCGTTGGCTCTGTCGCGATCGGGTGAACTGACCGTCGGGCTGGAAAACGGCAAGCTGCTGATTGGCGGCCAGGAGATTTCGCCGCCGGCCGGTGTCCGCTGCATCACCGCACTTGCCTATGCAGAGGATGGCACGCTGTGGCTGGCCAATGGCTCGCTCGACCATACGCCATCGCAATGGGCCGCCGATCTGATGAAGAAGGGCGCGTCCGGTTCGCTTTGGAAGCGAGACCCGGCCGGCGGGGACTTCCGCAAAGTGGCCGGCGATCTCGCTTTCCCCTACGGTCTCCATCCCGTCGGCGGGGACGTTCTGGTCAGCGAAAGCTGGCGCCATCAGCTCGTCCGCCTTGACGGCGCGACCGGCAGCCGCGCGACGGTACTGACGCATCTGCCTGGTTATCCTGCTCGCCTGTCGCCATCCGCGGATGGCGGGGCATGGCTGACACTGTTTGCGCCACGCAACCGGCTGATCGAGTTCGTGCTGCAGGAAACGCACTACCGGCAGGACATGATCGACCAAGTGCCGCCGGCATACTGGATCGCGCCGGCGCTGGCCTCCAGCCGCAGCTTCCTCNATGGCTGACACTGTTTGCGCCACGCAACCGGCTGATCGAGTTCGTGCTGCAGGAAACGCACTAACGGCAGGACATGATCGACCAAGTGCCGCCGGCATACTGGATCGCGCCGGCGCTGGCCTCCAGCCGCAGCTTCCTCGAGCCGCTGCAATGCGGCGGCATCCGCACCATGGGCATCCACAAGCCGTGGTCGCCGAGCCGCTCCTATGGGCTGGTGGTCAGGCTCGACCAGAGGATGCAGCCGCAGTTCAGTCTGCACAGCCGCGCCAATGGCACACGCCACGGCATCTGCAGCGTGGCGGAAAAGGGGGGCGAGTTGCTTATCGCCTCCAGGGGTGGCGACTGCATCCTTTCCGTCGACGCGGGAGGTTTCTGATGGAACCGATCGTTCGCCTGGAGAACGTCACCAAGAATTATCGCGGCGTGCCGGCGGTCAGACAAGTCAGCTTCGAACTGCGCAAGGGCGAGATCCACGCGCTGCTTGGCGAGAACGGCGCCGGCAAATCGACACTGACCAAGATCATCGCCGGCGTCGTCGATGCCACTTCGGGCAAGATGTTCCACAAGGGGCAGGAGATCGCCTACGCGTCGCCGCATGCCGCACTTGAAGCCGGCATTGCCATGGTGTTCCAGGAGACCAGCCTGGTGCCGTCGATGACAGTGGCGCAGAACCTCTATCTCGGTACTGAAAAATTCCTCAACCGGCTGCGCGGCACGTATATTTCAGCACAGCAATTCCTGCAGTCGCTGAATTTTCCGGTCGATCCGAACGCCATGGTGGCGACGCTGGGTGCCGCCAAGCGGCAGATGGTCGAGATCGCGCGCGCGGTGCACCACAATGCCGAGATCATCATCTTCGACGAGCCGACGGCGACCCTGACGCCGGAGGAAAAGCGCCACTTCTTCGCGCTGATCCGGCGGCTGAAGGCGAGTGGCGTGTCGATCGTCTTCATCAGCCATGCGCTGGAGGAGGCGCTTGCCATTGCCGACCGCATCACCATCCTGCGCGACGGCGAACTGGTCATCACCGACGACACATCCGCCTTCGACCGCGACAGAATTGTCGCCGCCATGGTCGGCCGCACCTTGTCGGGACAGATCTATCGTCAGCGCGACGAGACCAAGCTGCGCAAAGCCGGCAAGAAGGTGCTCTCGGTGCAGGACATCTCGATGAGCAATGTCGTGCGCAACAATTCCTTCTCGATCTTCGAGGGCCAGATAACCGGCGTGTTCGGGCTGATCGGCTCCGGCCGCACGGAGACGTTCAAGATCGTCTCCGGCATCTACAAGCGCGATTTCCTGCGCGGCGGCGCTATCGAACTGGACGACAGGCCGGTGCGCTATCTCGTGCCGAGCGAAGCGGTGGCCGACGGCATCGTCTACGTCACCGAGGACCGCAAGAGCGAGGGCATTTTCGAGACCATGGGCATCGCCGAGAACCTGTTTGGCGGCCTGCTGGCGGCAGGTCGCGAAAAGGCATGGGTGATCAACCAGCAGGAAATGCGGCAGCTTTCGGCCGAATGGACGAAGACGCTGAACATCAAGACGATCAACGACAATGCGCGCGTGGTCGAGCTCTCCGGCGGCAACCAGCAGAAGGTGGTGATCGGCAAGGGGCTGGTGCAGCAGCCGCGCATCGTCATTTTCGACGAGCCGACGCGCGGCGTCGATGTCGGAGCCATCGCCGAGATCCACCAAATCATCAACCGGCTGGCCGACGAGGGCCTCGCCGTGGTCGTCATCTCGTCCTACCTGCCGGAGATCATGAACCTGTCGGATCGGATTCTCGTGTGCCGGCAAGGCCGCATCGTCGAGGAGTTTTCCCCGGCGGAGGCGACGGAGGAGAAGATCATGTATGCGGCGGTGCACTAGGTGGCGGGCCAGGCGGATGATCGCACCGTTGGATCGAACACCGGAAATTAGCCGAGGCATCCGTCATTTCGTCATCCCCGGGCGGAGCAAGGAGCGTAGCGACGCAGCGCAGACCCGAGGATCCATGCCGGGACTCGGAAGCGCTGCCACGGTGCGGAATTCTGCTCCGCTGCACACTTCGATAAACGTCACGGAATGGATCCTCGGGTCTCCGCGACGGAGCTTCGCTCCTGCTTCGCCTTAGGATGACGAAGGTGAAAAGCTTCGGCCAATCATCAAGATCGTGTTTCGATACGCACGAAAACTGAATCAGAAGAGCCGACTAGCCATCTTTGCTCATGACCTGATTCAAATCACACGAAAGGAAAATGCCATGGCCACCACTAAACTCCTGAGCGATGCCGAGGTCGAAAAAATCCCTGATGTGAAGGCCGTGTTCGACGACATCCGCGCGATACGGAAATCGGATTTCGTCAACAATTTCTGGCGCGGGCTGGCCAATGATCCCCCAGCGCTGAAGCGGATCTGGGAGCAGCTGAAAGTGGTGATGGTGGCGGACAGCGCCATCGATCCGCTGACCAAGGAGATGATCTACATCGCCGTCTCGACCGCCAATGGCTGTTCCTACTGCGTCCACTCGCACACCGCGGCGGCACGGGCCAAGGGCATGACCGACGCTCAGCATGGCGAACTGGTGTCGATCATCGGGCTCGCCGGCCAGACCAACCATCTGGTGACGGCGATGCAGATTCCGGTCGATCCGCAGTTCGAGGTGAAGTGAGGGGAAGACCCGCTCTACACCGGCCGGTACACCTTCTCCGCCGTATTCCAGAAGATATCCGCCTCCGCTGCCGGACCATGCCTGGCCACCGCATCGCGGTGCGCCTTGATCAGCTCGGCGTGGCTGGTCCACAGTTTCTCGATCGGGAAATTCGAGCCGAACATCAGGTGGTCGGCGCCCAGGATTTCGATTGCATTGTCGACGATATAGGTGATCAGGGCCGGATCGTTGCGGTGGACGAAAGTGCCGAGGCCGGACAGCTTGGCGTAGAAATTGGGCGCCGCCGACAACGTGCGCAGGCCGGCTTTCCAGGCCTCCGTCGTCTCCGGATCCATGCCGGTCAGCATGCCAGCATGGGTGAGGATGAAATTGGTTTGCGGATTCTCGCCGACCAATGTCAGCCCATCCTTCATCTGGGCGGGAAAAAGCTGCAGGTCGAAGGACAGGCCGTAGTCCTTGAGCCGCGCCACGTTGGCGCGTACCTTGGGGTCGATGACCTGGTCGGGGGAAGAGGCAAAGCGGAAAGCCGGGGTCTCGTGCCAGTGGAGTTGCATGCGCACGCCGCTCAGCAGCTTATATTTCACCAGGCGGTCGATCTGGTGGCGTACATCGTCCACCGTCATGTCGGCATAGCCAACAATGGCATGTGGCCAGCCGGTCTCGTCCGATGTCTTCTGCAGGAAGGCGACTTCCTTCTCGAAATCTTCCTTGGCCCAGTTGGTCTGGACATAGACGGCCTTTTCGACGCCCGAACCCTTCTGGTCCTCCAAAAACTCGGTGATCGGATAGTCGCGACGGATCGGCTCGTAGTGGCCGAAGATGCGCGGCACCATTGGGCCGACCAGCCAGGGCTGATCCTGCTGGCGCCAGATGTGGAAATGCGCGTCGATGGCTTTCTGCATCACGATACCCTTTTCCAGATGGTCTTGGCCGCCGGGGCGGGGCGGGCAAGCGACAGGATGAAATCGGTGAGGCCGTCGAGCGAGGAGCCGTCGACCAGATCGTCGAGGACCGGCAGGATGGCGCGGAGCGCCGCCGTCTCCGGCCGGAAGCGCGGGTCACCGGCCAAAGGTGTGGCGAGCGACAGCCGGAAGGCGCGGGCGCGCAGCCGGCGCATGGCTGTTTCCAGTTCGGCATGGTCGCCGCGCTCCAGCGCGTCGGACAGGATAACGATCGCGGCACCGCGCGCGAAGGATGAGAAGCGCGGCACCGAGAGGAAGGCGAGCAGCGTCGGCCCCATGCGGGTGCCACCGTCCCAGTCGTCGACCTGGGCTGCCGCACGGGCCAGCGCCTGGTCGCGGTCGCGGATGCGCAGCGGCGTTGTGATGCGGGTCAGCCTTGTGCCGAAGGTGAAGATTTCGGCGCGGTCAGCGCCCTGCACGGCGGCGTGTGCCAGCTTGAGATAGTCCGCTGTGTGAAGCTTCATCGAGCCGGAGACATCGATCAGCAGCAGCAGCTTGCGTGGTACGGTCTGCCGCCGGCGCAGCAGCGGCGAGGGGACATCGCCATCGGCACTGACGATTTCCCTGAGCGAGCGGCGCAAATCGAGCTTGCCGCGCCAATGGGTGCGCACGGTGCGGAAGGAGCGGCGGGCGGGCAGGGCGGCCGACAGTCTTCGGCGAAAGGCGGCCAGCCTGTCGTCGTCGCGTTGGAAATCGCGCATGCTCAATCGCTCGAGCACCGAAGACAGCTCGCCGCCCTCCTGTCGCTGCTCGGCTTCGATCCGCTCGTCGTCGGCGCCGCCATCATCCTTGATTCGGGTTTCCTCATCGGCGTCGGCTTCGACCACGGCGGATGCGTTGCCATAGAAATGGCTCTGGAAATGCGCCTCGAATTCGTCACGGCGGTCCGGCGGTGGCGCGAGCGTGGCAAGGGCGGCCTCGCGTATGTCGGCCATCGAGCGTGGGCCGAGCAGCGTCACCGCCTGCATGAAGCCGGAGACTTGCTCGGGTGCGATGGCGAAGCCGTGGCGGCGCAGCAGGCGGGCGAAGCCGAAGAGGGGCACGGCGGCGCGGGGCAGGCTTGTTGCCCGCATCATTCTGTGTCGCCCCCCTCTGTCCTGCCGGACATCTCCCCCTCAAGGGGGGAGATTGGCAGCTTTGATACTTCGCTCAGCTTTGCGATGCTGGAGATTGGCGAAAGCCGCGATGGCGGCTGATCTCCCCCCTGGAGGGGGAGATGTCCGGCAGGACAGAGGGGGGCGCTGTCCCGCCAGCGTTGCGGAATGAGGTCCCGGCTCACGCCAGCGCCTCCTCGACGATGCGGCCGAGCTCCGGTGCGATATAGGACAGATCCTCCTCGTCCTTGATCAGCACGCCGATGGCGCGGCGGAAGGCTTCCGGCCATGGGCTGCCGCCTTTTTCGAGGATGGTGGCGGCATTGGCCCATTCGACCGCTTCGGCTATGCCCGGCGGCTTGGCCAGCGGCCGGGCACGGATGGTCTGCACGGCGGTCGCCACGGCGCGCGCCGTGCCTTCAGCGACATTGCCGGCGCGCAGCATGATGATGGCGGCTTCGCGCTCGGCGTCGGGATAGCCGATCCAATGGTAGACGCAGCGCCGGCGCAGCGCTTCGGCCAATTCGCGGGTGCGGTTCGAGGTCAGGATGACGATCGGCTGAGCGGCGGCGCGAATGGTGCCGCGCTCGGGAATGCTGACCTGGAAGTCGGAGAGGAATTCCAGCAGCAGCGCTTCGAACTCATGGTCGGAACGGTCGATCTCGTCGACCAGCAGCACACGTTGCTCCGGCGCCTTCAGCACCTGCAGCAGCGGCCGCGCGATCAGGAAGCGATCGTCGTAGATGTCGATCTCATGCTCCCCGGCATGGCGGATGGCGAGCAGCTGGCGCTGGTAGTTCCACTCGTAGAGCGCGTGCGCGGCGTCGATGCCTTCATAGCATTGCAGCCGCACCAGATCGCGGCCGAGCAGTTCGGCGATGGCTTTCGCCGCTTCCGTCTTGCCGACGCCCGGCGCGCCTTCGAGCAGCAGCGGCTTGCCCAGGCGGATCGCCAGGAAGATCGCGGTCGCAAGGCTGTCGTCGGCCAGATAGCGCGAGACGGCGAGATGCTCGGCCACCGCCTCGGGTGAGGTCGCAACAGACTCGGCGCTTGTCCCGTTCATTTCGGTCCTCAGTTCGCCGCTTGCGCCTTGAGCGCGCGCAAGATGCGCTCCGGCGTGATCGGCAGCGTGTCGATGCGTACGCCGACGGCGTCGAAAACGGCATTGGCGACCGCCGGTATCTGCGGGTTGGCGCACATTTCGCCAGGCCCCTTGGCACCGTAAGGCCCGTCGGCCGAGGGCCGTTCCAGCACGATGATCTCGGTCTCGGCAAGGTCGCCGGGGCCTGGCATCAGATACTGGTTGAAGTCGGTACCGCCATGGTCGCGGTTGGGATAATAAGGCTCGGTCGTCTCGTAGAGCGCGTGGCTGATGCCCATCCATGAACCGCCGACGAGCTGCTGCTCGACCATTTTGGGGTTAAGCGCGCGGCCGATCTCGAACACGTTCTTCACCGTCAGCACGGTCACTTCGCCGGTTTCGTCGTCGACCTCGACCTCCGCCACCGTGCAGGCATGCGCATAGCAAGTCGATGGCTTCATCGCGCCGGTCTCTTTCTCCGGATAGGAGCGCGGGATCAGGAACATGCCGCGGCCTGATATCGAGCGGCCGCGCTTGAAATGCGCCGACAGGGCGACGTCGAAGATCGAGATCGATTTCTGCGGCGCGCCCTTGACCAGTATGTTGCCCTGGCCGTCGGTCTCGAGGTCCGACGCATTGACTTCCAGCTCTTCCGCCGCCACTTCCAGCATCACCTGGCGGGCTTCCTTGGCGGCCTGGATGACGGCATTGCCGGCGCGGTGGGTGCCGCGTGAGGCGAAGGTGCCCATGCAATGCGGGCCGGTGTCGGTGTCGGCGGTGTCGACGACGACACGGTCCGTCGGCACGCCGATGGTCTCGGCGCAGATCTGCGCCATGATCTGCTTCATGCCCTGGCCGAGATCGACTGATGACAAAGTCACCATGAAATTGCCGGTTGGTGTCGAATGGACCAGCGCCTGGGTCGGGTCGCCGCCAAGGTTCATACCGGTGGGATAATTGATGGCGGCAACGCCGCGTCCGCGCCTGATCGCCATCTCAAGCTCCCTTCGAGTAGGAGGACATCGCCATGTATTTCTCCGCCACGGGCCAGTTGGCGGCGCGCGAGGCCTCCTGCATGCATTCGATCAGGGCCGCCCCCTCGGTCGGCTGGCGATGCGCCTTCATGTCGCCGTCGCGATAGGCGTTGATGAAGCGGAATTCGAGCGGGTCCATGCCGATCAGCCGCGCCAGCTTGTCCATCTGCACCTCCAGCGCGAAGTCGCCGATGGTGACGCCGAAGCCGCGCATGGCCGAGGACGGCGTGCGGTTGGTGTAGACGCAGTAAGTGTCGATCCAGACGTTGGGGATGGTGTAGGGGCCGGGATAGTGGCCCGCGCCCTTCTGGGCGCCATAGGGGGAGTGGCGCGAATAGGCGCCGGCATCGGTGTAACCGGTGACTTTTCGCGCGACGATACGGCCATCCTTCATGACGCCGTCCTTGATGACGACCTTTTCGGCGGCGCGGGGCGAGGAGATCTGCATCTCCTCCTCGCGGCTGTAGATAAAACAGACTGGTCGACCGGTTAATTTCGCGCCGAGGATGGCGATCGGCTCGACGATGACATCGACCTTGCCGCCAAAACCGCCGCCGACGGTGCCGCCGACGAAGTGCAGCTTGCTGCCTGGCATCTGCAGGATGATCGACGTGTTGTCGAGGGTGAAGAACATTGCCTGGGTGTTGGTGTAGCAGGTGAAGCGGTCATTGCCCTCCGGCGCCACCACGCAGCCGGTGGTCTCGGTCGGCGCGTGCTCGATCGGCGAAGACTGGTAGCTCTGCTCCAGTATGTGGTCGGCCCCGGCAAAGCCGGCCTCGACATCGCCGAAACGCACCTTCCGGCACTCGCCGCTGTCGTAGAGATAATAGTTCTGGCCGTGATATTCGTTGACGATGGGTGCACCGGGCTTCAGCGCTTCCTCCATGTCGAAGACGGCCGGCAGCACCTCGTAGTCGACCTTGACCTTGGCGGCGGCCTCTTGCGCGGCGCGCTCGGTCTCGGCCAGCACCGCCACCACGGCCTCGCCCTTCCAGCGCACCTTGCCGTCGGCCAGCACCGTCTCGTCCTCGGGTCCGATCTGGATCAGGATCAGGATGGTGTAGACGTTGTGGGGCACGTCCTTGGCGGTCAGCACCTTGACCACGCCCGGATGCTTTTCGGCCTCCGAAGTGTCGATCGAGCGGATGCGGGCATGGTGGTGCGGGCTGCGCACCATCTTCAGGTGCAACATGCCGGGAAAATTACGGTCGGCGAAGTAAGCGGTCTTGCCGGTGACGTGGCCGGGCGAATCCGAGCGTGGCCTGGGCTGGCCGATCTCGTGCAGGTCGTCCTTGCGGACATCGGCGAAGTAGTTCTTGCGCAGTTCCATGCTCTTGGTCCCCTCAGAGCACGATGCCGAAAAGTGTGAAGCGGTTTTCGGACGACATCATGCTCTATCTTTTTGATTTAGAAGTGGATTCAGGTTTCAGGTCGATTGGACCTGAAATCATCCGGCTCTAGGCGGCGTTCTGCGAATTGGCGCGCGGCGGTAAGCACCGCCTGGATGATCGGCTCGTAGCCGGTGCAGCGGCAGATGTTGCCCGACAGCGCCTCGATCACCTCGTCGCGGCTGGGATTGGGGGTGTGATCGAGCAGCACCTTGGCGGCCATGATCATGCCTGGCGTGCAGAAGCCGCATTGCGTGGCGAATGTGTCGAGGAACGCGCGCTGCAGCGGATGCAGCACGCCGCCCTCGGCGAGGCCCGACGTGGTGGTGATGGCGGCGCCATCGCAGATCTCGGCCAGAGTCAGGCAGGAGAGCCGCAGCTCACCATCGACGATGACGGTGCAGGCGCCGCAAGTGCCCTGATGGCAGCCGCCCTTCGGCGAGGTATCGCCGATCTTGTCGCGCAGGGCGTTGAGCAGCGTCGTGCCGCCTTCGATGAATTCGGCTTTTTCGGAGCCGTTGAGCGTGAATTGAACCGGGACTTTCGCCATGTTTCCTCCTTGCGCGCCTGCCCGAGCAATCGGACAGACGCGCGCCCCCCGACGGATGTTTAACCAAGCAATAGCCGGCCGAGATGGACCGGCAGGACTTCAGCGCGATACCAGGCACTGGCGATCGGATCGGTGATCGGCGAGATGCCTTCGCTTGCGGCAGCCAGCGCCGGGGCGATGCCGTCCTTGGTCAGGCTTCGGCCGAGCAGCGCCTTTTCCGCCGCCCTGGCGCGCATCGGGCGATCGGCCATGCAACCGAGCGCGATCCGTGCCGAGGAGACGGTGCCGTCGCGAGTCAGCTCCACAACGCCGGCGATGCTGAGCACGGAGACGCCCTTGGGCTTGATCCGCGACACTTTCAGGAAGCGGAAGCTGTCGGCAACTGGAAGCGCAAAGCTGACCGAGGTGACGATGACGCGGCTGTTGTCCCGCCCGGCCAGGAAGCTTTCGATGGGCAATTCGCCATCATCGGTGCCGACCGTGGCATCGAGCGCCAGCAAGGCAACCGCGAAATCGCCATAGGGCGCAGGCGCGAACAGATTGCCGCCGACGGTTGCCATGTTGCGGACCGCCGGACCACCGACGGCGCGCGCGGCCTTGGCAAGGGGAGCGAGGTCTGGATGGCGGGCGATCGCCGCCATGGTCACGGAAGCGCCGATGCGGACCTTGCCGCCGGCGACCGCAATGGCCGACAGCGCCGGGTCGGTCGACCTAACAAGGCCGGAAACCGAGACGTCGCCTTCATTGGCCGCGCGGATAACCAGCGTGCCGCCGCCGAGATAGCGGGTGCCGGCCGCCATCAGCGCAGCGTTCGCGGCCTTTACCGTTGCAAAAGTCTGCAATGCCAGCGCCATGGCCCGCTCCTTCAGTTCTGGCCGGCGAAATGGCTTTTCAGGGCGTTGAAGCCGCCCTGGAAGACATTGGTGCCCATGCCCTCGGCCAGCTTGTCGGCATCCTCGGGCGCGGCGTCGAAGCTGGCTGTCCATTCGGCATAGGTGCGGTCGCCGTCGGTGACGCGCCTGAGCTGCAGCGTTGCCTTGTGGTTGGTCAGCGGTTGCGGCGTTTCCAGGATGGAATAACTGACGAGGAAATTGTCATCGGAGAAATCGAGCAGTTTTTCGCGCAGGCGCGCGCCGCTGGCGAGCTGGAAGTTGCGCACGCAGCCAATCGTCGAGGCGTCCTTGCCGTCCTCGATATGGCTCTCGACCATGCGCGGATGCCAGCCCGGCAGGCCGTTGAAGTCGCGTATGCGCGCCCAGACCTTTTCGACCGGCGCGTCGATGACGCTGGAGATGGTGACTTTCGGCATATGATGTTCCCTTGCGAATGCGACAGCTGGGCAAGGGTAGGGCGGCCATTTCAAGCGCGCTTATCAATGCGTCTTGGGCGCGTATCAAGGAGTCTGAAAAACAGGCGTCGGGGCTCAGGCAGTTGCGCGCGCGGCCTCGCGGTAGAGCGTCGGCGGCACGCCGACATGGTCGCGGAAGAAGCGCGAGAAATTGCCCTGCGTGGTGAAGCCAAGGTTGCAGGCGACCGAAATCAGCGGCTCCTGCGACCACTGCAGCTGCCGCACCGCTTCCTCCATGCGCAGCGTGTTCCAGTAGACATTGGGCGTCAAATTGGTCTGTTCCTTGAACAAAGCGAAGAAATGCGGCCGCGACAGGCCGACGCTGCGCGCCACGTCGTCGAAGGAGATGCGCTCGCAGACATTGGCCTTCATCAGTTGGATCGCCTTGCGGACGCGGAAATCCTGCATGGTGCTGATGCGGGCGCGCGCCTCCTGCGGCGCCGAGGCGTCGGCGGCATCGAGCACACTGTCAATGAAGCGCTCGATCTCGTAATTGGCGACGTCGTCGATGCTTTCATTGTCGGTCAGATGGTCGAGCAGGCTGGCGGCAGCCTGGTGCAACCAAGGTTCCAGCGTGATTGCCGCCTGCGAGAACAGCGGCGCGGAAGAGGGCAGGTCGCGGCGGCGACGCGCCCAATCGGGATCGATGTAGAAGGCGAGAAACAGACCGGGCGTCCCGTTCTGCGACAGGACATGGCTGTGCGGCTGGAAGGAATTGATGCCGGCGGCGGTGCATGGTCCAAGCCGGACGGTCTCGCGGCCGATGGTCATCTCGCCGGCGGTGCCTTCGATCCAGATGATCAGATGGGCCTCGACATGGGCATGGGTGACGAAGTCGCTCGAGACATTCAGGACAGAAACATGTCCGAACCGGCCCCAGTAGAGCCTGATCGCTTCCGTCATGGGTACATCCTCCCGCAGGCGACTGGCCTCCCTTCGCCTGCATCCAGGATTGTGCGGCCGGTTGTCCGCTTCCGTCAAGCTATCGGTTGTTAGCCGATAGCCATGGCGGGCCGCTTCAGCCGATTTTCAGACTGAACGATAGGAACCAGAACGAATAACGCTTCGCACTTCTCACTTGTGGGAGAAGGACGGTTCCCTTGTGGGAGAAGGGCGGTCCCTTTTGGGAGAAGGACGGGCGCTTGAGTTTCAGTCGCTGCGTCTGAAATTGCGGATGCGGTCGAACAGCACGGCCATCAGAATGGCGCCGCCGATGAACACGCCCTGCCAGAAGGCATTGATGCCGAGCAGGCCAAGGCTGTTGCGGATCACCTCGATGAGGGCCGCACCGACGATGGCGCCGAAGGCGGTGCCGACACCGCCGGCCAGATTGGCGCCGCCAATGACGGTGGCGGCGATCACCTGAAGCTCCATGCCGGTGCCGAGATTGGTGGTGACGGCGCCCAGCCAGCCGGTCTGGATGATGCCGGCAATGCCTGCCGAAAGCGCCGAGATCATGTAGACGGCGACCTTGATCTGCTTCACCGGGACGCCGGTCAGAGTTGCCGCATGCTCGTTGCCGCCAATGGCGAAGATGTGGCGGCCGAACTTGGTCCAGCGCAGGATGAAGCCGGTGATCAGTCCAAGAAGGATCATGTAGAGCACCGGATTGGCGATGCCGAACACCCAGGCGCCACCGCCAAGTGCCAGCAGCTTGTCGTGGTCCGGCCCGAACTGGAAGACGACGGTGTTGTTGGAGGCGACCATGGCCAGGCTGCGGGCAATCGATAGCATGCCGAGCGTCACCACGAAGGGCGGGAAGCCGAGATAGGCGATCAAAATGCCGTTGAAGGCGCCGATGGCGAGCGCGGTGGCGACCGAAGCCAGGATGCCGACCTCGATCGAGTAGCCGGCATGCATGGTGACGGCTAGCACCATCGACGACAGGCACAGCACCGAGCCGACCGACAGGTCGATGCCCCCGGTGATGATGACGAAGGTCATGCCGAGCGCGATGATGGCGACAAAGGTGATGTTGCGGGTGATGTTGTAAAGGTTCTTCGATGTGGCGAAGGCGTCGGTTGCGAACGACAGGAAAATGCAGGCCAGGATGACGGCGATCACCACCCAGAAGGTCTGGGTGGAGAACAGCCGCGACAGGAAACTGTGCTGCTTCTGTGCGATCGTCTGGTCAAGGGTGACTGCCATTATCGACCTTTCCTGCCGGCTGCGATACGCGCCAGCCTGGTGAAATTAGCCGCGCTTACGAGACCTGCTCGATGGCGCCAGTGATGAGCCCGGTGACTTCCTCGGGCGAACTCGATGCGATTGCTTTGTCGGCGACCTTGCGTCCGCGCCGCATGACGATGACGCGGTCGGCGACGTCGAACACGTCGGGCATGCGGTGGCTGATCAGCACCACCGCGATGCCCTGGTCGCGCAGATGGCGGATCAGGTTGAGCACTTCGGCGACCTGCCTGACCGAGATCGCCGCCGTCGGTTCGTCCATCAGCACGATCTTGGCTTGCGACAGCATGGTGCGGGCAATCGCCACCGCCTGGCGCTGGCCGCCCGACATCTGCTTGACGAGATCGCGCGGGCGGGTCTCGGATTTCAATTCGGCGAAGAGCTGGCCGGCGCGCTTGTACATGGCGGCATAGTCGAGGATGCGGAATGGGCCGACGCCGCGCCGCAATTCGCGGCCGAGATAGACATTGGCGGCGGCCGTCAGATTGTTGCAGAGCGCAAGGTCCTGGTGGACGATCTCGATGCCGTGCTGGCGGGCTTCCGCCGGCTTGTTCAGGATCAATTCCTTGCCGTCCATGCGCATGATGCCATGGCTCGCGTGGAAATTGCCGGCGATCATCTTGACCAATGTCGACTTGCCCGCGCCATTGTCGCCCATCAGGCCGACGACCTGGCCGGGCTCGATCGACAGCGACACGTCGTTGACCGCCTGGATGGCGCCGAAATGCTTCGAGATATTGGTGAGTTCGAGAACCGCCACCAGCCTATTGCCTCCCATGTTTGCCGCATACCCAAGCTAGGGTGCTGCCTTCACGTCGCGCTCCCAGATCCTCCCGGAACCAGCGATGACCGGCATTTACGCGAATGGCCGCGCGGGCGTCAATTGTCGGATGCACAAGAAAATCCAATTGTCAGACGAATAGCTTCGTGATGTTTTGAAAAATCAGTTTTGTAGGACAAATTGCGATTGACGTTGGCCGCTCGCCGTTATTAGCTGGGAGCCGGAGGAAGATAGGCTGGTTCCCTTGACGCCATCATTGGCGACGGGAGCGCCTGGAGGTTATATCGATCGTGCCGGCGAATGCCGGCCCGGTCGCATCTGAAAATGCTTATCGGCCTGGCTTGATGGCACGAGCGCTCGCGCCTTCGTCATCTTGCATCCGGGCTGGTTTGTGTGGCGGGCACGCCGTGTCCGTCTGTTTCCAAGGGAGGACTGATATGAGGAAAACACTTTTGCTCGCCGCCGTCGCCGCCATGGCGTTGGGCGCCGGGCCGGCATTGGCCAAGAAGCAGCTCGTCATCGTGGTGAAAGGTCTCGACAATCCGTTCTTCGAGGCCATCCACCAGGGCTGCGAGAAGTGGAACAAGGAAAACGCCAGCTCGGAATATGAATGCTTCTACACCGGCCCGGCGTCGACTTCCGACGAAGCCGGCGAAGCACAGATCGTCCAGGACATGCTGAGCAAGGCCGACACGGTCGCGATGGCGATCTCGCCGTCCAACGCGCCGCTGATCGCGCAGACGATCAAGTCCGCCAATCCGACGATCCCGATCATGACGGTCGACGCCGACCTCTCCAAGGACGACGCCGCGCTTCGCAAGACCTATCTCGGTACCGACAACTACCTGATGGGCAAGAAGATCGGCGAATACATCAAGAAGGCCAAGCCGAATGGTGGCACGATCTGCACCATCGAGGGCAATCCGGCGGCCGACAACATCCTGCGCCGCGCGCAAGGCATGCGCGACGCACTGACGGGCAAGGAAGGGCTCTCGGCGCTTGCCGGCGAAGGTGGCTGGACCGAAGTCGCAGGCTGCCCGGTGTTCACCAATGACGACGGCGCCAAGGGTGTTCAGGCGATGACCGACATCCTCGCCGCCAACCCCAAGCTCGATGCGTTCGGCATCATGGGCGGCTGGCCGCTGTTCGGCGCGCCGCAGCCCTATCGCGACCTGATCGGCCCGCTCAAGGACCGGCTGGCCAAGAACGACTTCGTCATCGGCGCCGCCGATACGATCGGCGACGAGGTGGCGATCGCGAGGGACGGCCTTGTCACCGCGCTGGTCGGCCAGCGGCCGTTCGAGATGGGCTACAAGGCGCCATCGGTGATGATCGACCTCATCGAGGGCAAGAAGGTCGACGATCCGGTCTTCACCGGCCTCGACGAATGCACCAAGGACACGGTCGACACCTGCATCCAGAAATAGGCTGCAACTTCGGGGCGCCCGGCGACGGGCGCCCCGTTCCATCGAACCTTCAGGAAGACGCGGTAGCCGGGGCAATTGGCTCCAGCTTTGACGCGTCCAGAGTTTGAATTCGGCAACGGGATCGGCGCGCAGATCCGGATCGGTCCGGACGACAGTCGGCCGACCTATTGGAACGTGAATGCCGGACGAAAAGGCAAAGAAACAAGCCAGCCGGGCCAAGGTGCAAGCCAACCGCGATCCGGCGGCGCGCAGAGTGGATGCCGCGCACTTTTCGGGATCCAGCGTCCATGCCTCGCTGGCCAGCGAGATCGGCCTCAGGATCGTGCGCGGCGATTATCCGCCCGGCAGCATCCTGCCCAACGAAGCCAAATGGGCCGAGACCTTCAACGTCAGCCGCTCGGCGGTGCGCGAGGCGATCAAGATGCTGATGGCCAAGAGCCTTTTGGCCTCACGCCCCAAGATCGGCAGCTGGGTCGAGCCCAAGGAGCGCTGGAACCTGCTCGACCGAGACGTGCNGGCGGTCCGCGAGGCGATCAAGATGCTGATGGCCAAGAGCCTTTTGGCCTCACGCCCCAAGATCGGCAGCTGGGTCGAGCCGAAGGAGCGCTGGAACCTGCTCGACCGTGACGTGCTTGCCTGGTACGCGACCGCACCCGACCTCGAAGCGTTCCTGCGCACCGTGCAGGAGTTCCGTCACATCATCGAACCGGAAGCATCCGCCTTTGCCGCCATAAGGCGCAGCGACGAGCAGATGGCCGAGATCAGCCAGGCCTGCCGCGAGATGGGCGAGGCGGCGAACCTGCCGGAACGCATCCGCGCCGATACACGCTTCCACCTCGCCATCCTGCGCGCCTCGGGCAACGACCTGCTGGTGCCGCTCGGCGTGCTGATCGAGTCCGCGCTCGACCATCTCTTCGTCTTCACCACGCGGCAGGTCGGCGACCAGCCGCGAGCGCAGAAATTGCACGAAGCGATCGAGAAAAGCATTCGCCTGCAGCGCCCGGGAGCGGCGCGCAATGCGGTGCACAAGCTGCTTGCCGACACCGATGAAGGGATCGGAAGGGGCCGGCGGTAAGGCCCCGCCTAGCTGCTCCAATCCTTGTTTGGCGCACTTTCCTGGGAGAACTGTTCTCTCAAATCGTCTGCTTCTTGCCGTCCTTCATGGGCATCAGGTCGACGCCGTTGACCTTGCCGATATGGGTGGCCAGCATCGGCACGAACTGCTCGGCCGGGCCTGTGGCATGGGCGCCGGCGAAGGAGTTCTTGGTGGCGTTGCCGAGCGGGTTGGCAATGCCGGCGGCACCCGCCATCGATTCAAGATAAGTCAGATCCTTGAAGGCGTTGGCTATGGTGAACTTGTGCGCGTCGCGATCGCCTTCCAGCGTCCAGCGCATGAAGGTCTGGTAGAAGCCGCAATCCATGCGGCCGTTGCGGATGACGCTGTCGAAACGCGGCGGCGAGATGCCGACCTTTTGCGCCAGGGCCAGCGCTTCGGAATAGATGGCGGCATAGCCCAGCGAGATGAAATTGTTGAGCAGTTTCATACGGTGGCCGTCGCCGGTGTCGCCGATGTGGACGATGCGGCCGGCCCAGGTTTCGATCACCGGCTTCACCCGGGCAAAGAGAACGTCGGGCGCGCCGACCATGGCGTCGAGCGTGCCTTCCCAGGCTTCCTTCGGCGTGCGGCTCAGCGGTGCGTCGACATAATCGATGCCCAGCGCCTTGAGTTCGGCCGCCAGCGCCACGGTCGAGACCGGATCGGAGGTCGAGCAATCGACGACGACCGAGCCTTTTCTCAACCCCTCCTTGAGGCCGCCCGGGCCGCGGATAATGGCCTCGACTTCGCGCGAACCGGTGACGCAGATGAAGACGATCGTCGATGCCGCGGCGACATCGCGCGAGGTCGAGGCTTCCTTGGCGCCACGGCCCAGAAGATCTTCCGCCGGTTTGCGGTTCTTGCGACCGAGGAACGTCAAGGGGTAGCCCTTGTCGACGATGTTCTTGGCGATCCCGTGTCCCATCAGCCCAAGGCCGATGAAGCCGATCGTCTCGCGCGCGGCAGTCGTGTTCATGTTATCGGTCCTATCCCAGATTATTGATAATAGAGCCGCCGTTTTAGCCCTACGCGGTTGCAGAAAGCAATATTGTCTGACAATACACGGGAATTCCAGAGCCTGTCATGGAGACCACAATGAAGAAGCGGATCATGTTCACCGGCGGCAGCGGCAAGGCTGGGCGTCATGTCGTGCAGTATCTTGTCGAGCAGGGCTGCCAGGTGCTCAACATCGACACCAAGCCGCTCGACAATCCCAAGGTGCGCACGCTGATCACCGACATCACCGACAGCGGGCAGGTGTTCAACGCGCTGTCGAGCTATATGGGCCTGCACGAATTCGACCCGTCGCTGCGCCCGCAGCCGGTGGATGCGGTGGTGCATTTCGCCGCCATCCCGCGCATCATGATCACGCCCGACAATGAGGTGTTCCGCATCAATGCGATGGGCACCTACAATGTCATCGAGGCCGCGGTGAAGCTTGGCATCCGCAAGGTGATCGTTGCATCCAGCGAGACGACCTACGGACTCGTCTTCGCCAACGAGCCGCGGGACCCCAAATATTTCCCGCTCGACGAGGAGTATGATGTCGATCCGATGGACAGCTACGCCCTGTCCAAGATCGTCAACGAGAAGACAGCGCGGGCCTTCGCACAGCGCAATGGCACCGACATCTACGCCTTGCGCATCGGCAACGTCATCGAGCCGCATGAGTATTCGCTGTTCCCGAAATGGTTCGCCGATCCGGGCTTCCGTAAGCGCATCGCCTGGAGCTATGTCGACGCGCGCGATCTCGGCCAGATTACGCTGCGCGCCATCGAGAAGGATGGGCTCGGCTACCAGGTGTTCAACGCCGCCAATGACGACACGTCGTCGGATCTGCCGACGGCGGAGCTTTTGAAGCGGTTCTATCCAGATGTGCCGGTCAAGGCGGAACTCGGCGAATACGAAACGCTGCTATCGAACCGCAAGGCGCGCGACATGCTGGGTTTCCGGCCGGAGCATAGCTGGCGCAAATACGTCAAAACCGCCTGAGGCAGGTCGAGGTTCAGGTGATGCCGGCCTGAACCTCAACATACGCAATCGAGCAGCGGAACGGGCTGGGCTGTGCATAGCGGCGGGCTTTGCGGCCCAACGGCCCGACAGTGCTTGACAGCTTCCGCAAACCGGCCTTTCTGAAGTGCATGCGGGACGCAAAGCCGAACAAGGAAAGATCGCCGAAAAAGGCTACAGCCGCTGAGCGCCCGGCCGGTGTTCGGCGGTCCGACGCGGCGCGCATTCCCGGCTCCAGCGTGCACACATCACTGGCCAGCGAGATTGGTCTGCGGATCGTGCGTGGCGATTATCCGCCGGGCACCATCCTGCCCAATGAAGCCAAATGGTCGGAGACCTTCAGCGTCAGCCGTTCGGCGGTCCGCGAGGCGATCAAGATGCTGATGGCCAAGAGCCTTTTGGCCTCACGCCCCAAGATCGGCAGCTGGGTCGAGCCCAAGGAGCGCTGGAACCTGCTCGACCGAGACGTGCTCGCCTGGTACGCGACGTCGCCGGACCGCGAGGTGTTCCTGAAGACGGTGCAGGAGTTCCGTCATATCATCGAGCCGGAAGCGACCGCCTTTGCCGCGATGCGGCGAACCGACGAGCAGATGGCCGAGATCAGCCAGGCCTGCCGCGAGATGGGGGAGGCGACGAGCCTGCAGGAGCGCACGCGCGCCGACACGCACTTCCATCTTGCCATCTTGCGCGCCTCGGGCAACGATCTGCTGGTTCCGCTCGGCGTCCTGATCGAATCCGCCTTCGATCATCTCTTCACCTATACGACGCGGGCCGTCGACGATCTCAACCACGCGCAAAAGCTGCATGAGGCGATCGAGAAGAACATCCGCCTGCAACGGCCGGACGCAGCGCGCAACGCAGTGCGCAAATTGCTCGCCAACACCGACCACGTGATCAAGTCGCGTTAGGGTGTGTTGATATTCAGGTGATGCCGGCCTGCGAACGGCAGTTTTCTGCGCTTCCGGCGCTCACGTACCAAACGTACGCTGCGCGCCGGTTCTCGAAAACCACCATTCTCGGCGCGGCCTGACCTGAATCTCAACACACCCTGGCCGGCGCTAGCCTTCTTTCTCGCGGCCGAAGGCCACCCGCAGTTCGTCCTTGGCGTTCTCGAGCACCTTTTTGCGCGTGGCGGGCAGGTTCTTGCCGGCCCGGTTGATGTAGAAATTCAGCATCGACATGGCGGACTGAAACGGCTCGGCCTTGCGCCTGTGGCTGTGTTCGGCCGATCGCTTGAGCGAGGCAGCGATCTTCTTGGCATCGTTGGATTCGAAGACGTGCTCCTCGAGATCCATCGCGTTGCTGTGCTCGGTCACCTCGGCCGACCATTTTTGCTTGGCAGCGGTCATGGCTGGGACTCCTTTGCGGGTTGCTGACCGGAAAACTCCACATATTGGCGTCGGTTCCCGCATTCTTGTCCATTCTGGAGCCACGGATTTGCCTGTCGTGGCGCTGCTGCGAGCCCAGAATGCGCCGATAGTGGAGGCCAACGGCAGCCGATTTTCGAGATCGCCGACAGGAAACGCCTTTTGACCCGAACAGACTTGAGCGGACCGAGCCCCGGCATCGACAGTTCCTACGCCTGGATGCGGCTTGCCATTTCCATGCTGCTGGCCACGATCGGCGCCGTGGGCATGTGGGCCGTCGTCGTGGTGCTGCCCGCCGTGCAGGCCGAGTTCGGCGTCGATCGCGCCGCGGCATCGATGCCCTACACCGCAACCATGGTGGGTTTCGCCGCCGGCAATGTGCTGGTCGGCCGCGCCATCGATCGCATTGGCTACTGGATCCCGGCGCTGATCTCTTCCGTGGCGCTATCCGCAGGCCTCCTGCTGGCTGCGCTGTCGACCTCGATCCTGCAATTCACCCTTGCCCAGGGGGTACTGATCGGTGTCGGCACCTCGGTGATCTTCGGGCCGCTGATCGCCGACATCTCGCACTGGTTCAACCGCCGGCGCGGCGTCGCGGTGACAGCCGCGGCGGCAGGCAACTACCTTGCCGGCGCGATCTGGCCGACCATCATGCCGACAGTGATGAAAGCGGAAGGCTGGCGCTTCACCTATGCCGCCATCGGCATCTTTTGCCTGGTTACCATGGTGCCGCTCGTGTTGATGCTGCGGCGCGGCGCTCCGGAGGCTGCGGCCGCCGGCTCGCCGGGAAGCCGCCCGGTGCAGCCGATGCCAATGTCGCCTGCGGCGTTGCAGGCGCTGCTGGTCGTCGCCGGTCTCGGCTGCTGCGTTGCGATGTCGATGCCGCAAGTGCATATCGTGGCTTATTGCATGGATCTCGGCTACGGGGTGGCGCATGGCGCCGACATGCTGTCGATCATGATGGCGGCGGGAGTCGTCAGCCGACTGGCGTCCGGCTTTATTGCCGACCGCATCGGCGGCGCGAAAACCTTGCTGATCGGTTCGGTGCTGCAATGCCTGTCGTTGCTGTTCTACATCCCGTTCGACGGGCTCGCCTCGCTCTATGTCGTGTCGCTGGTGTTTGGCCTGTCGCAGGGCGGCATCGTGCCGTGCTACGCGATCATCGTGCGCGAATATTTGCCTGCCAAGGAGGCCGGCCAGCGTATCGGCATCGTCATGATGGCGACGATTTTCGGCATGGCGATCGGCGGATGGATGTCGGGCTGGATCTACGACCTGACTGGTTCCTACGCCGCCGCCTTCCTCAACGGCATCGCCTGGAATTTGCTGAACATACTGGCCATAGGCCTGTTCATATGGAAGGCGAGGCACAGGGCCACTGTTGCGGCCTGAGATAAAGGGCGCGGTGCGGCTGCTGAGTGCCTCGGCTTGACAACGGACAGGCACTGCGCGACGCCAAAGGCCGAAGGGTGCGGCAACGGGCCGGTGACATGTCGACAACTCAGATGATCGTATTGCGGGTCCGCTTCGGCGGACATGCGCATGGGCCATGGCCTTGATCAAGCCGCGCTCGCGCCGGGGCGGCGGCCGCCCGACCATATCCGATGTCGCGCGCAAGGCCGGCGTCGGCGCCATCACCGTGTCGCGCGCGCTGCGCGAGCCGGAGCGCGTCAGCCAGGATTTGCGTCGCCAGATCCAGGCAGTGGTCGATGAACTCGGCTATGTGCCCGACCCTAATGCGCGGGCGCTGGCCTCGGCGCGCGCCGAGGTGTTCGGCGTGCTGGTGCCTTCGCTCACCAACAACGTCTTCGCCGAGGTGGTGCGGGGCATCTATGACAGCCTGTCCGACAGTCCGTTCCGCATCCAACTCGGCAACACGCACTATTCCGGACTGGAGGAGGAGCGGCTCTTGCAACTGTTCGGCTCGCAGCGGCCGGCGGCGCTGATCGTGGCCGGCATCGACCAGACGCCGAGTTCACGACGACTGCTGGAGAATGCCGGTTGCCCGGTGGTGCAGGTGATGGAGACCGGCCCCGATCCCGTCGACATGATGGTCGGGTTTTCGCATCTCGACGGCGGCAGAACGGCGACCGAGCACCTGATCGAGATGGGGTATCGCCGTGTCGGCTTCATCGGCGCCCGCATGGATCCGCGCTCGCAGCGCCGCCTTGCCGGCTACCGGATCGCCATGGAAAAAGCTGGCCTGTTCGATCCGCGCCTGGTCACCACCACGCCGGTGCCGTCCAGCGTGTCGCTTGGCCGTGAACTGTTCCGGGACGCCCTCGCCAAGGTTCCGACGCTCGACGGTGTGTTCTGCAACAATGACGACATCGCGCTCGGCGTGCTGTTCGAATGCCACCGCGCAGCGATCGACGTTCCAAAGACCATCGGCATCGTCGGCTTCAACGACCTCGACATGATGCAGGTAGCGTTTCCCTCGGTCACCAGCATCCGCACCCATCGCTATGAAATCGGCCGGCGTGCTGTCGCCATGGCGCTGGCTGCGATCGGCGGCGACAGGCCGCAGCAGCGGGTCGTCGATCTCGGCTTCGAGCTCGAGCGCCGCGAGAGCACTGCCCGCTGAGTATCTTAGAGTCCGCTCAAATGAGACTTTACAGGCTTTCTTGGTAGCGCTACCATCCCGCGCTCGCGAAAACTCGCAAGAGGAACAACTCTGTTTATTATCCATAAGCGACAGAATGTTTCTTGTTTATTATGGATAATATGATAGTTTTCGTAGCCGCTTGAGGGAGCGACAAGGGAGAGGATCAGGTCGGCGTCGACCGCCTGAAACAGCGGCGGGCCAAGGCAGGAGGTGCTTGAGCAAGCGCGTCGATTGTACTGCAGCCAAAAGATAAATCAGAACTGCAAATGGGAGGAATATCGATGATCAAGTCACTCGTTGGTGGCATCGTTGCCGCCACTGCATTCGTCATGTTGAGCTCGGCTGCGATGGCCGCGGGGCCTGAGGTCGTCAAGGGACCGGCCGCCGAGCCGGACTGTTTTGCGCCCTGGGCTGCCGATACCCAATTCTTCAAATTCCCCAAGAAGGACGGTCCATACCGCATTGCGCTCGCCAACGGCTATATCGCCAACACCTGGCGCATCCAGATGGTGCAGACCGCCAAGGCCTATGCCGCACAGGCGGATGTCGCCAAGAAGCTGAAGGAGTTCAAGGTCGTCTCGACCGGCGAGGACGTTCCGGCGCAGATCTCCGCGATCAACAACTTCATCGATTCCGGCTTTGATGCGATCGTCGTCAATGCGCAGAATCCGACCGCATTCGGACCGGTCATCAAGCGTGCCAAGGAAGCCGGCGTGGTGCTGGTCGCCTTCGACAACATTCTCGACACCAAGGATGCCATCAACGTCAATGTCGACCAGAAGGGCCTTGGCGCATTGTGGGGCAAGTGGCTGGTCTCGCACGTGCCGAACGGCGGCAAGGTGCTCGAAGTGCGTGGCGTTGCCGGCACCTCGGTCGACACCGACCGTCATGCCGGCATCCATGAGGTCCTCGACGGTTCCGGCAAGAAATGGGCCGTCACCGAGGTGGTCGGCAAGTGGGACGATGGCGTGGCCCAGAAAGCGACGGCCGACGCGATCGCCACCAATGGACCTTTCGACGGCATCACCGGGCAAGGCGGCGATACCGGAATCGTGCAGGCGATGATGGACGCCAAGCATCCATTTGTTCCGTTTGGCGGCGAAACGGAGAATGGCTTCCGCAAATTCTGCTCGGCGCATGCGGCGGATGGCCTCAAATGCTCATCGGCCGGCACTGGTCCTGCCCAGGTGGCGGTCGCCATCAAGACCGCGATAGCGGCCCTCGAAGGCAATGTCGTGCCGCAGTCGGTCAAGCTGCCGTTGGCAATCGTCGAAGATCCCAACTTCAAGGCAGGCCAGGACTTCTTCCCCGACCAGTCCGATAATTTCTTCGTCGGCAATTCCTTCCCGACCTGCGGCATCAATTTCACGGCCCAGGAGATCATGGGCCAGACCAAGGAAAACAAATAATCCGACCGGCCGGTGCCGCGGGAGAAATCCCGCGGCACCGGCCGCTTGTTCCAATCGCAATTACCCTTGGGGAGGGTTGATGGACGGCGCGGTTCCGCTCTTGCGCGTGGAAGGCATATCCAAGCGCTATGGCGGCGTACGGGCGCTGGAGAAGGCTGATCTGTCGGTTTCTGCCGGCAGCATCCACGCCATCCTCGGTGAAAACGGCGCCGGCAAATCCACACTGATCAAGGTCATGGCCGGTGTCGTGGCGCCCGACGAGGGCCGCATGATGCTGGACGGACGCGAGGTGACCTTCGCTTCGCCGGGTGCGGCGAACAAGGCCGGCATCGTCTGCATCTTCCAGGAACTGTCGCTGATCCCCGAACTCAGCGTCGCCGACAACATCGTCATTTCCGACCCGCCCAAACGCTTCGGCATGATCGACCGCAAGGCGCAGCGCCGCATCGCGGAAGATGCGCTGGCGCGCGCGGGGGCCGCCGATATCCACCCGCTGGCGTTGGTGAAGGATTTGCCTTTGTCGCGCCGGCAGATGGTCGAGATCGCCAAGGCCCTGGCGCGCAAGCCACGCATCCTCATCCTCGACGAGGCGACCTCGGCGCTGACGGCGGCGGATGTCTCCAGGATTTTCGAGGTGCTCAAGCGGCTGCGCTCGGAAGGGCTGGCGCTGCTCTATATCTCGCACCGCATGAACGAGATCGCCGAATTGGCCGACCAGTGCACGGTGTTTCGCAACGGCCGCAATGTCGCCAGCTACAAGGCCGGCTCGAAGAGCGACAATGAGGTGGTCGAACTGATGATCGGCCGCGAATACAGCCATATCTTCCCGCCCAAGCCGGCGGCGGTGCCTGCCACCGCCGCCCCCAGGCTCGAAGCCCGCAAGCTTTCCTGGGCGGACCGGCTGGACAACATCTCGCTGACCGTCAGGGCGGGTGAGGTGGTTGGCCTCGGCGGCCTCGACGGCCAGGGTCAGCGCGAATTGCTGCTCGCCTTCTTCGGCGTGCTGCGCGGGCTGTCCGGTCAAATCCTGATTGACGGCAAACCGGTGGCGATCGCCAGTCCATCGGCCGCCCGCGATGACGGCATCGGCATGGCGCTCATCCCCGAAGACCGCAAGACGGAAGGGCTGATGCTGCCGATGACGGTGCGCGAGAACCTGTCCTTCGCCGCGCTCGACCGTCTGTCCAGGGGCGGCATCATCGACCGCACGGCCGAGCAGCGGCTGATCGACGACATGGTCGGCCTTCTGGCGATCAAGACGGCGGGGCTCGATATTCCGGTCGGCGCGCTGTCGGGCGGCAACCAGCAGAAGGTGGTCATCGCCAAGTGGCTGATGCGCCAGCCGCGCATCATCCTGCTCAACGATCCGACGCGTGGCATCGATGTCGGCACCAAGCAGGAGCTTTACCAACTAATGCGCAAGCTGGCCGATGCTGGGGCGGCGATCCTGTTCTATTCGACCGACTATGACGAGCTGATCGGCTGCTGCGACCGGGTGCTGGTGCTCTATGACGGAGCGGTCAAGCGCGAGTTGGTCGGCGCCGAGATCACCGAGCGGGCGCTGATATCGAGCGCGCTCAACATTGACGGCAAGGAAAGCCCGGTGGGCCTGGGAGCAAGTGCGTGAAGGATTGGCGCTACTGGCTGGCCGAGCAGCGCGGAACATTGCTGGCGCTCGGCATCTTCATCGTCATGTTCGCCATCTACAGCGCGAACCATCCGGCCGGCTTCAGCGCCAACGTCGTGCAGACGGCGGCGAACAAAGGCGTGCTGCTCGCCTTCGTCGCCATGGCGCAGACACTGGTGGTGATCACCGCCGGCATCGACCTGTCCGTCGGCATGATCTTCCTGCTTACCAATTGTCTCGCCTCCTGGCTGGTGGTGGGGACGCCGATGCAGACGGCGCTCGGCGTCGTCGCCGTGCTGGCGGTCGGGCTGTTGTGCGGCGCCATCAACGGCGCCATCGTGATCTACGGGCGGCTGCAGCCGATCGTCGCCACCATTGCGACGGGCGCTGTCTACTACGGCATCGGCCTTCTGCTGCGGCCCTTTCCGGGCGGTTCGGTCAATGAGGATCTGGCCGATGCGCTGACCGGCCGCGTTTTCGGCGTGGTGCCGGCGAGCCTTGTCGTGCTGCTGGCCGTCGTGCTGGTGGTCTGGGTGCCGTTCAGCCGCTCGGTGCTCGGCAGGGCGGCTTACGCGGCCGGATCGTCGGAGACGGCCGCCTACATGTCCGGCGTGCCGATAAGGCGGGGCAAGTTCGCTGCCTACGCGCTGGCCGGGCTGCTGGCCGCGATTGGCGGCCTGTTCCTGACCTTCTTCACCTATACGGGCGAAGCGGCCTATGCCAGCGGCAACGCCTACACGCTGTTTTCGATCGCCGCCGTGGTGCTGGGCGGCGTCTCGCTGTTCGGCGGCAAGGGCAGCGCCATCGGCGCGATCTTCGGCGCGCTTGCCTTCCGCACCATTGGCGACCTGTTGTTCGTGTTTGATTTCGATCCGCTCTGGCAGCCCTTGTTCCAAGGAGTTATCCTGCTGGTCGCCGTCAGCCTCGGCGCCTTCGCCCTGTTTCGGGTCCGCAACCGGCTGGAGTGGTTCCTGTGAGCGAGACGACCTTGGGCGGCATTGCCGGCCGCATGCCGAAATTCATCCGCCGCGCCGATCCGGCGGTGCTGACGGCTTTTGCCTGCATCGTGATGCTGCTGCTGCTGGGCAGCCTCTATTCGCGCAGCTTCCTGTCGCCTGAATACCTGCTGCAGCAGCTGAAAGTGGCATCGTTTCTCGGTGTCATCGCCACCGGCATGATGCTGGTCGTCCTGCTCGGCCAGATCGACCTGTCGGTGCCATGGTCGGTGGCGGCAGGCGCGATGATGGCCTGTGCGGCGGCCGCCTACGGTCCGGCCGGCGTGGCGCTGGCCATTCCGTTCGGCATCTTCTGCGGCGTGCTGATCGGCGTCGTCAACGGCATTGGCGTCGCCTATCTGCGCATCCCCTCGATGATTATCACGCTTGCCACCAACGCCGTCGCGCAAGGGCTGATGGTGGTCTACACCGGCGGCTTCTCGCCCCAGGATTCGGCCACCGGCGCCATGCGCTACCTGGCCACGGGCTTTGCCATTCCGGCGGTGCCCAATGCGGTGATCATCTGGGCGCTGATCGGCGCCGCGATGGTGTTCGTGCTGACCCGCACCGCCTTTGGCCGCACCATCTACGGCATCGGCAACCGCGAGCGCGCCGCCTATCTCTCGGGCATCGACACAAGACGCGTGGTGATGATCGCCTTCGCCGTCTCCGGCGGGCTCTCCGCCTTTGGCGGCGTGCTGCTGGCCGGCTATGCCTCCAAGGCGGCGCAGTCGATGGGCGACGCCTACCTCCTGCCGTCGATCGCTGCCGTGGTGCTCGGCGGCACCTCGATCCTCGGCGGGCGCGGCTCCTATCTCGGCACCGTCGCCGGCGTCATCCTGATCACGCTCCTGCAATCCATCCTGTCGGTCATGCAGATGCCGGAAGCGGGGCGGCAGATCATCTATGGCGTGGTCATCGTCGCCATGCTGTTGCTCTACGGCCGCGCGCCGGCAAGCCGCTGACCGTGGACGACAAGGCAGCGCAGGCGCGTAGGGGCGCCTCTGGTTCGGCGCCCCCCGCGATCGTGGTGATGGGCGTCGCCGGCTGCGGCAAGTCGGCCGTCGGAACCGCGCTGGCGGAGGCGCTGGGCGCAATCTTCGTCGAAGGCGACAGGCTGCATCCGCCGGAGAATGTCGCCCGCATGGCAAACGGCGAGCCGCTCACCGACCAGCTGCGCGAAGGCTGGCTCGACGCGATCGGCGAGCGCATCGTCGTGTCGGTCGGCCAGGGGCAGGGCGTGGTCGCTGCCTGCTCGGCGCTGAAGCGCGGCTACCGCGAACGGCTGCGCGGCTTCCGCCGTGACATCGTCTTCCTTTACCTCGAGATCGATCCGGCGACGGCGAGCGAGCGGGTCGCCGGCCGCAAAGGCCATTTCATGCCGGCAAGCCTGGTCGACAGCCAGTTCGCCATCCTCGAGCCGCCGGGAATGGATGAGCGGGCGTTGACGCTCGATGCGACGCGCCCGGTGGCCGAACTCGTCACGAATGCGAGCCGTTTGCTGCGCCGGTCATGAACCGTCATCGGCACCGATGCCGTGTCGACCCTCGGTCAGGCGTTGGCGACGGGACCACGACATCATCTGCTCGGGGCAATGCTTGAGTGCCTGCAGCAGACAATCACGCTTGAGCAGGATGTAGCTTGCCTGCAGGACCGTGTTCTTGGCTCCATCCCTGGACATGCCCGTTGGCGGGTTCGCAGGCACCAGCTCGGGGCTCAGGACGGCCCGGTATTGGCTGAAGGGAACCTCTTCGAAGGTCGACATGGCAAACAGCGCCGCCTTGCCCCTGGCGGCGAAATTCGCCGGAGCCGAGGCAAGATGCGTCCAGCCGCTCTCGCCCAGAGCGACCTCGGTGAAGGTCGAGCCCGCATGGATGTTGTTGGTCATCAGCACCACGCCATTCTCCTTCAAGACCTTCTGGATGCGGATGGTGAGCTGGTAGACATCGTCGCGGTCGAAGACGAGGCGACCCTTCAGGAACCGGTTCTCGACATTGACCAGCGGCGGGTTCAGGAAGCGCAGGCCGAACGAAGACTCGGAAACTCCATGCGCGTTGACGCTCACCTGATGGGCCCCGATGCCTGCCTCGTGCAGGGCGCGCTTGCCGAAGATGGTCTGCGAGGTGAACTGATCGCACCAGATCATGGCGCCGTGGCCGCGTTGCAAGGCGGCCCGCAGCCCCTCGAGCCCTTCCAGCCGTGTCGTTGGCGACCAGCGTCTGGCGACCAGATGCGCGGCAAGCTGCAGGCGGCGGCGATGGCGCGCTGCAAGCAAGGCCTCGAACAGACCGCGCGCATCGATATCATCGCCAAGCACTGCGTGGACGGCTTCGGCGTAGAGGGAGAACTCCTTGCGCAGATGCCGCTTCAGGCCAAGTCTGGACACGCGCCGGCAGACCGGCGCCCACCAGCGTATGGGCAAAGCCGCCGCGACCACGAGATACAAGACGGCCAGCAGGCTCTCGCGAGGGTCCCTGTTGGAGAAACGGCGCGGCCTGCCGGGGCGGATCAGCTTGCGGCTGAAGAAGCGCACATCCTCCGCCCGCTCCGGAACGCGAACGTCGGCGATGATTTCAGTGCGGAAGGCGGCCGCGGACGGCGGCTTGCGGTTGCGGGACTTTGCGAACCACGACAGCCTCATCGGTCCAGCCTGTTGTTCAAGACCGCTTTACTGCGTCGACATGGGCCGCGCAACCGCGATAGCGAATGCCGCGCATCAGGCCGTGGCCTAGATCTGCGACGTCAACTCGACCGGGAAATCATCGTTGTCGGCATCGCGCATGGCAGCGAGGCTGCGGTTGTCCAGCACCTCGGCGATCGCCTGGCGCACCTCCAGCATCATGTGCCGGACCTGGCAGGTCGCCTCGTCGCAATCCTCGCAACGCTGGTACTGCGTACGGCTGGCGCAGGGTATCGGCGCCAGCGGCCCGTCGAGGACGCGCACGACATGGCCGATCTTGATCTCGGAGGCCGGGCGGGCGAGGCGGTATCCGCCTTCCTTGCCCTTGCGGCTCTGGACGAAGCCGGCATTGCGCAATTCGCCCAAGATGGCATCGAGGAATTTCTTCGGGATGTTGTTGGCGACCGCGATGTCGTTGACGAAGGCCAATTGGCCGACCGGAAGACTGGAAAGATGAACGAGGGCCTTGAGGCCGTATTTGCCTTTTTTTGTCAGCATGCCCTGATCAACCCATTGAAAGCCCCAACCACCCGCATCTGGCGGCTGTTTGTGTGCAAATAATGACGGTATCGCCGCGCGACAGTATTTGGCGACAACAAGACGCCAAATGGCACGTTAGGCACATTCTTTGTAACGTTTTGCACGAAGGCCGCCGATATTGTGCTGGAAACCGGCTCGCCGGCGCAAAAACGAAAAAGCCGGCAAGGCGCCGGCTCTCCCATCCTGTTCAAATCCTGCAACCGTCAGCGGCTGCCATAGGCCTGGTCGAGCAGGCCGCCGGCCGCGAAGTGTTCTTTCTGGATCTTGTCCCAGCCGCCGAATACATGTTCCACTGTCAGCAGGCGGATATCGGGGAAATCGGCCTTGTATTTGGCGGCCACGGCCGCATCGCGGGTCCGCAGGCCGTTGCGGGCGGCGATATCCTGGCCTTCGGGCGTGTAGAGGAAGTCGAGATAGGTCTTGGCCAGATCGCGCGTGCCGTGCTCGTCGGCGACCTTGTCGACGATCGCAACCGGGAATTCGGCAAGCAGGCTGACCGAAGGCGTGACCTGCTCGAACTTGTCGTCGCCATACTCCTTGCGGATGCCGCGTGTTTCGGACTCGAAGGTGATCAGCACGTCCCCGATCTCGCGCTGCACGAAGGTGGTGGTCGCGGCGCGGCCGCCAGTGTCGAAGATCGGCACGTTGTTGAACAGCTTGGCGATGAACTCCTTCACCTTGGCGTCGTCGCCCTTGAAGGCTTCCTTGGCGTAGGCGGTTGCCGCCAGATAGGTGTAGCGCGCATTGCCCGACGTCTTCGGGTTGGGGAAGATCACCTGCACGTCGTCGCGCACCAGATCGTTCCAGTCCTTGATGTGTTTGGGGTTGCCCGCGCGGACGAGAAACGAAGGCAGCGAATAGAAGGGCGAGGCGTTGTCGGGAAAGTCCTTCTGCCAGTCGGCCGAGACGAGCTTCTTCTTGACCAGGAAATCGACGTCGGTGACCTGATTGAAGGTGACGACATCGGCGCCGAGGCCTTCGGCGATGGCGCGCGCCTGCGCTGAGGTGCCGGCATGCGACTGGTCGATGGTGACGCCCGGATGTTTCTCGATGAACGCCTTGTTGACCTGGGCGAATAGTTCGCGGCCAACATCATAGGAAGCGTTGAGCAACTTGTCGGCCGACCAGGCTTGGGAGGATGCGAGGAACAGGCCGGCGACGGTGGCAACGCCAAGGAAAAATCGCTTCATGAAAACAGGCTCCGATGCAATGCGCTTATAGCCCGACCATAGCCGCGACGCACGGTGCGCGGCGAGGCATGCGAGGCGACCCATGGCATTGCTGTGCGAAAATACATCGTCAGAAACGCCTTTCATTGGAATTCTGTTCCAGTCAGCCCACTCTTGCCTTCGGTTTCTACCTTCTTGCATTGCAGCGTCGGGCCGCATTTACAAATGGCATACAAGGAGGCAGTCATGCCCCAGCACCGCCATTCAACAACGCCGCCGAAGGAGGCGAAATGTCTCGCAACAACCGCAGCCAGGCGGTGCGCATTCCTGCCGAATTCGAACTTCCGAGTGACAGGGTTCTGATCAGCCGTGAAGGCGATCGCCTTGTCATCGAGCCGGTTCGCAAACCCAGCCTCACGGCGCTGCTCGCCCAATGGGCGAAAGAGCCACCGCTCGGCCCTGAAGACGACTTTCCCGCGATTAACGATCCGCCTGTGCACAATAGCGCCTGACCCTAGGGATCAAGCGGCCGGGAACAGCTTCCAACGCCCCGGCCGGAAAGCCACCCGGCTCTTCTGCGCCGCCGGGTGATCGACCGGCAACTCGATCTCGACCCGCCGGCGTTCGCCGCCGATCTCGAGCTCGACGCGCCGCGTGCCGGCGACGCGGCGGCTGGCGGCCACCGTGCCGGCGATACAGCCGCTGCAGCCATCCAGAAGTTCGACATCGTGCGGGCGGAAATAGAGCGTCGCCTCGCCTTTTGGCGTGTGCGGCGCGGCAAGACCGATCGGACGGTCGGCGAGCCAGATCTCGCCGTTCTCGACCTTGACGGGGAGCGAGCTCGATTCCCCGATGAAGCCNATCACCACGACGCGGTCGGCAAGCTCCAGCGCCTCTTCCTGGTCGTGGGTGACGAAGACGGTGGTGTGGCCGGTCGCATCATGGATCTCGCGCAGCCAGCGGCGCAGTTCACGCCGCACCTGCGCATCGAGCGCGCCGAACGGCTCGTCGAGCAGCAGCACCTTGGGTTCGATCGCCATGGCGCGGGCCAGCGCCACGCGCTGGCGCTGCCCGCCGGAGAGTTGTGCCGGATAGCGCTTTTCCAGGCCCGAAAGCTGGACGAGATCGAGAAGCTCGGAGGCGCGGCGGCGGATTTCCCGCGCCGGCGGCCGCGATGGCCCGTGCCGGACCTTGAGGCCGAAGCCGATATTGTCGGCCACCGTCATGTGCCGGAACAGCGCATAGTGCTGGAAGACGAAGCCGACATTGCGCTCCTGGATCGATCTCTGCGAGGCATCCTCGTCGCCGAAGAAGATTTTTCCCCGCGTCGGCCGCTCCAGCCCGGCGATCAGCCTGAGCAGCGTCGTCTTGCCGGAGCCGGACGGCCCCAGCAACGCGATCAACTCGCCCGACTTGATGTCNGATGGCCCGTGCCGGACCTTGAGGCCGAAGCCGATATTGTCGGCCACCGTCATGTGCCGGAACAGCGCGTAGTGCTGGAAGACGAAGCCGACATTGCGCTCCTGGATCGATCTCTGCGAGGCATCCTCGTCGCCGAAGAAGATCTTTCCCCGCGTCGGCCGCTCCAGCCCGGCGATCAGCCTGAGCAGCGTCGTCTTGCCGGAGCCGGACGGCCCCAGCAACGCGATCAACTCGCCCGACTTGATGTCGAGCGACACGTCGTGGAGCGCGGGAAACCGCTCGAATTCCTTGCGCACATTGGCAACGCGAACTTCCATCAACAGCCCCTTTGTAATGGATGCATGTCTTCAGCCGAAAACCGGTTCCCACTTTTGGGCGACATATCTTTTGGTTCATGCATGTCGTTGCCCCAAAACCGATTCCCACTTTTGGGCGACATACCTTTTGGTTCATGCATGTC
>NZ_AYWR01000024.1:0-84747 GCF_000502935.1 Mesorhizobium sp. LNHC221B00
GTGGCCGCGCCGCCCATCGAGGTGCCGCGCGCCGTGCGGCCCGGGGCGGCGGAGCGCTCGGGTATCTTCTTCGACGGTTTCGGCGATTTGCCGCCGTCGCCCTTGCCGGCCTGACGCCCTTCCTTCTCCGCCTCCTGCTCGATCTGCTCGGCCCAGTCGGCGATCGAACCGGTCAGCGGCGTGCCCGACAGCTCGGGTTGCGGCATCTCGGCGAAGCCGCCTTTGTGCAGCGGTTCGGAGGCGTCGAGGAAATCGGTCAGCGGGCTGCGCCGCTTGGGCGCGGCGCGGTCGTCATTCGCCGTCGGCGGCGTTTTCTTGTCGGGGGATCTGGCCATGTCCCGAATATGGGAGGTCTTGGCCAAAATGGAAAGAGTGGGATGGGGCGGGGCACGCCGCCAGACGCGGCTCCTGACAGAAGGCTGTCAGGAGGAGAAAGCCACGGCCCGTGCCTGTCCGATCCCGATCAGGCGCCGCTTCCGTTGGATGCTACCCGCGTCGCCGATCCGTTCAGGCGCGGCACGACGACCAGGCGCTTGATCTTGCCCTTCTTGTAGGCGGCGAGGAAGCGCGCATAGTCCTTGAAGGCAACGCAGCCGCTGGACTGTCCGTAGCGGCCGCGAAGCAGGTAGCTATGGGCCAGGAAGCCGTCGCGATTGTATTTGTTGCGGCCATCGACGGGGGTGAGGCGCAACGCCTCGACACCGTGGAAGCGCGACTCGCGCAGCGACAGATTGTAGGTGTTGGGCGGCGTCGGTCCACGGTTCTTCTGGTTGACATAGCGCGGCTGGTCCGTCATGGCGCCGACGCCCGAATGCGCTTCGAGTCTCTCGCCGTCCGGCATGTAAACCATGCCGGCGCTGATGTCATAGACGGCAACGCCGTGTCCGGCACCGCTTCCGGCGCTCGGCCCATTGAACAGGTTTCTGAACGCCTGGCCAAGGCCGCCCGAAGGCGTGTCCGGCTTGGCATAGGCCAGCACGTCGCCGCCTTGGCGGCCTTGCCTGGCCTGTTGGGCCGGCTTTGCCTGGGGAACCAGCTTCTGCTGCGCGATCTTGGGCTGTGGAGCCGGCTTGTCCTGCTCCACGGCCTTGTCCTGTTCCACCACCTTGGGCTGCTGCGGCGCGTCATATTGCGGCCGGCGGGTCGGCAGCGGCACGTCGTCGGTGAGCGCGTCCGGCAGCGACGCGGCGTCGCCGGGCTGCGCCTTTTGGGTCTCGACAGGCGCGACCGCGACATCGGCCGAGGCGCCGGTCATCGGCAGCGGCGAGGCGAATGCTTCGTCCTCGACCGGCATCGACTGGACGAGAGCGAGCGCCAGCTGCGCGTTGTCAGGCGTCTCCGGCTGGGCAAAACCCGTCGGCGCCGGCGCGGTCTGCACGACAACGGAGCCGGTGCCGGCTCGGGCGAAGCGTTCCGCCGCGGGCGGTGGAATGTCGTCCGACAGGCTGGCGACGACTTGGACGGACGGCACCAGCGATGCCTGGGTAATCTGGGTCCCGATGCTGGAAATCACCGGGCGTGCGTCGGCCGTGGCGACAGGCTTGCCGGCGCCGGCAAAGACAGCCGCGAGCTTGGTCGGCGACAGCGATGCCTCCATGCGTTCGAAGCGCTCCTGCGCCTTCGACTTCAAGACCGCCGGCTTTGCCGATGCCACGAGACGTGCGGATTTCTCCGCGTGGCTCACCCTGGCCAGCTTGAAACAGCTGGCGCCGCATTGCACGGCATGATCGTGCAGGGCTTGTGCGCCGCCATGGGCATTGGCCAGCACGAACGGCGCCGAGGATGTCAGGAAATGTTGTTTCGGCGGATCGGCCAGCGCCAGCGAGTCCGGCATGGACAGCGTCTGCGGCAGGCCGCCCGACGTCGCCGACAGCGAGGCGCCGACCGAACTGAGGCCGGCCATGGTGCCAATCAGCCAAAGGCCCACGGCAGCGCTGACGCCGGGCACGGCGACCCAGCGGACGATCCGTTCAGGGGTGAAGGATGAGGAACGTGGAGCGTCGCAGGCATTCTCGCCCTCCCAACGCGTGTCCCCGACAATGTTTCTACTCAAGAACGCCATGCCACCAATCTTGCTCCAATCGGCTCCCACGTCCGCGGCTGTGATAGCCGCGACGACCATTCTGTGAGTGATCCCAGGTGGTCCCCGACGCGTTTTCCGCGCCTGTCGTTAGTTGCCGATTGCTTCAAAATATGGACAAAGTTGGTTAACCAATCCCTCTCAAAACCAACAGAGAGACGTGGACTTTGTGCCGAAAAAGGCTTGTCCACGACCATGCACGCGGTATTGCAGCCCTTCCAATCCTGTTTTGCTGCCCGTTTTTGTCCGGCAAGTCAAGCAAAACAGCCCTTGCTAATTTGTGCGGGTGGCTGTTCGGCCGGTCATGCCACGATGGCGGGCGCTCGTTGCGTGGCGTCGGGAAGGCCTTGGGCACCGTCAAAAACTGTTGCCCGCCTGCCACAAATTCTTGGCCCGGACGACTGTCTCGCGACGGCCATCGACTCGTTTTGGGAGCCGGTGCAACGCCAGTTCCGACCCGCCGCGTCGGCTCGAAACTGGCGCCATCGCCTTCCTCGCCTCGGATGCCGCCCACGATACGTTCGTCACGCGGGCCTTCGTGGGCAATCCATTGCGGCACGGGGTCCGCGTTAAGGCAGCCTTACCGCGGGCAGGGCGCCATCGATACCGATGTCGGCGATCTCAGCCAGTTCGGCGGCAACGGTTGCGGCACGGCGCGCCTTCGGACCGTGCTGTGGCCAGACGAGACGGCGCTTGATGGTCAGCGCCGGCACGTCACGGGCGATCTCGATGAGATGGCCGGGATCGAGATGGCGTCGCAACACCAGTTCGCTCGCCAGCAGCGCGCCCATGCCGGCGATCGCCGCTTGTGCCGCGACGATCGTCAACCCGAAGCGCGGGCCCTGGTCGATGGCTTTCGGCTGGCGGCCGGCCGCCGCGAACCAGTCGCGCCAGGAGGGATAGACGTCGTCGCCCATCGTCGGGTCGATGTGCAGCAGCGGCATCCTGTCCAGCACCTCGGCCGCGTCCGGCCTGACATGGCCGCGTACCAAGGTGGGCGCGCAGGCCGGGATCACCCGCTCGGTGAACAGGTCGAGCGATGCGAGGTCCGGTGCGGCACCCCGGCGATAGCTGATGGCGAGGTCGACGCCTTCCTCCTGCATGGCATCATGCGCGACGGAGCCGACGATGCGGACATCCAGCCTGCCCAGCGCTGCCCGCACCTTGTTGAGCCTGGGTGCCAGCCAGAGCGAGGCAAAGGACGGATCGGCCGCGATGGTGAAGGTCTCGGCCCGCCGTTCGAAGCGCAGCCGCCGCATGCCGGAGGCGAGCGCGTCGAAGCCGCGATCGATGTCGGGCAATGCGGCCTCGGCGGCGCGGGTCAGGGCAATGCCGTTGCCCTCGCGGTGGACCAGCTTGATGCCGAGCCGCTCCTCCAATTGCCGGATCTGGTGACCTATGGCGCCGGGCGTCACGCCCAGTTCCTCGGCCGCGCGCGTCAGGCTGCCGGCCCTGGCGGCGGCCAGCAGCGCGCGCAGTCCGGAGAGCGGCAAGTCCCGCAACGTTGTCATGTTTTGAGTTTACCTCAAAAGCTTGAGAAGGAAACTCATTTGAAGAGCGGTTTTTCCTTGCCTAGGCTGGTCGAAGAAATTCAAAGCACAGGGGACACCAGATGCTCGACACGCCAAAGCATGCATGCCAGCCGGGATCTGCCGGCTCTCAAGCGATGCCGGTCCGGGCCATGCGAGCCGAGGGCGGGTGGATCGCCATCGAGCTGGCGGATGGCCGCGCGGCAAAACTCTCGACGCGCTGGCTGCGGCTTGCATGCGCATGTGAGCAATGCGGCGACACCGCCTCGGGCAAGAGGTGGCTGACGCCGGCCGATGTCGGCAAGGCTGTCCGTGCCGAGAGTTTCGATGTCTCGACGCCGGGGCAGGTCACCGCGATCTGGCAGGATGGGCATGTCTCGCGCTACGACGCGGCTTTGCTCGCCGGTCATGCCGGCGGTTCGGGCCCGGTCCGCTTCCAGCCGCAACTGTGGAACAGCGATCTCACTGCCCGGCTCGGCCGCTTCGCCTTCGACGCGGTGGTGGCGGACGACGAAGCGCTGTTCCAGTCGCTGCGGGCGCTGAGGGACCACGGTATCGCCATGCTGACCCGGGTTCCGGCCGAAACGGAAGCAACGGCGCGGGTCGCCGAGCGTTATGGGCCGATCCGCGAGACCAGCTACGGCAAGGTGTTCGATCTCATCTCGCGGCCGGATGCGCGGGTGGCGGGCGAGACGGCGCGGGCGCAGATCCCGCACACAGACGAGCCGTTCCGCTACGCGCCGCCCGGCTTCATTTTCTTCCACGCCATCCGCACCGGTGCGGGCGCCGGCGGTACGTCGCTGATGGTCGACGGCTTTCATGTCGCCGAACTGATGCGAAACAGGACGCCCGACCTGTTCGAGCTGCTGACCCGGCAGGGCGTCACCTTCCACCGCGAGCACGCCGGCGAGGTGTTCTTCAGCGCCGAGGCGCATGTCATCAGCCTCGATGCGACAGGCGCGGTCACCGGCATCCGCTACAATGACCGCTGCCTGGCGCCGCAATGGGCGTCGGAAGACCGCATCGACGACCTGATCGAGGCATTGGCCGAACTGACGCGGCTGATCTGCGATCCGCAGAACCAGTTCCAGCACCAGTTGCAGCCGGGCGAAGTGCTGGTCTTCGACAACCAGCGCGTCCTGCATGGCCGCAGCGCCTTCGATCCGACGCTGGCCGTGCGGCACCTCAGAAGCTGCAATATCGACCGCGACGGCGTGCACAGCGCGTTCCGGTCACTGGCCAGACGGTTCGCGCCGGAGGAGGCGGAACAGGTACTCTATCAGGGCGCGATTTTCTGAGCTTGGCGCATGCATTGTCTTATGCTGCGCTGGTCGACCCCCACTCCGTCTCGGCTTCGCCGAGCCACCTGCCGGGGCGAGCCACGGGTCTCGCCCGTCCTTCGGACCCCCCGATCGACGGGGTAGAGGAAGGCGCCAAGCTTTTTTGTCGTCAACGCTCGTCCAGCAACGCTCCCTTCCTTTCCCTCCGGAGGGGGGGAAAGGTGGCGCTGCGAAGCAGCGACGGATTGGGGGAACCACGTGGCAACCAAGCCTCGGGCCGGGGGCGAGGGATCCAAGTTCTGTTCGGCCCTCAATTAAACCACAGCGCGAACATCAAAAACCCGCCGCCGCCGAACTCGCGCTGGATCTGGTCGAAATCCTCGCTGGTCAGGATCTTGCCGCTTTCGAGGTAGGGCGCGATGCCGGGGCCGGTGATCGACAGCACGAGGTCGAAGGGCTTCGGCTCGTCAAAGAAGCGCTTCATGTTGATGCCCTTGCCGGTGATGCGGAAATGCGGCAGCAGCGCCCGGCCTTCGAGCAGATCCTCGGCCATGGTCAAGGTGGCGAGCCACGCCTGCACCTGCTCCTCGCCGACTTCGAGACCGGTCAGCGGGTTCTCGCCCTTCTGCTGCGGACCGGGCAGCCATTCGCGGTCATTGTCGGTCTCGACGCGGATCGCCTTCCAGTCCTCGCGCGACAGCCGGATCATTTCGAGCAACTCCTGGCGCGCCGCCTTGCGACGCTCCGGCTCGACAACTGGCCAGTTGATCATGTGCACCATCGAGATGAAATCGGCGATGCGCCATTCCGAGGAGAAGATGCTTGAGCCCATCTCGCTCGGCGGCGGCACGAGAATGTCCTGCAGCGGCAGCTTGGCGCGCGGGAACAGCATGTGGAAGGAGCCGTCGAAGGTGCCCTTAAAATCATGCGCCAGCCAGAAATCGGCCTGCGCCATCAGGAATTCGGCATAGCCCTGGAGCCAGTAACCGTCGGCGCGGTCGAAGCGGAAGGTCAGCGTGGGTGCGGCGTCGCCCTGCTGGATGCTGCCGTGCGACAGCGCGGCCATGATCGCGGCCATGCTTTCATCAGGCGCGATCATGCCGTCCTCGTTGAGGTCGATGCCGGCATGGGTAAGGTCGATGACCATGCCGATATCAGCCTCGGCGGGGACCGAGCCCAGTGTCGCGGCGGATTTTGCTAGGCGGTCGCGGAAGGCGACCAGTATGGCGCGGAATTGTTCGTAGGTCAGCGGCTCGGGATTGGGATTATCCGGCACCGGCAGCTGCATCAGCGGCAGCATGAAGGATTGCGGGCTCTCGAAGCCATGGCGGTGCAGGCCGCTGGCCAGAAGCTCCAACGCCGTGAAGAATTCGCCGGCGCCGGCGGCATAGGCCGATGCCGGGTCTTTCGGCGCGGCGGCCTCCAGCGTCGATAGCGCGCCGTCGCGCGCGGCGACGGTCTTGGCCTCGAACAGCGCGGTTGCCGCTTCGGGCATGGTGGCGCTGGCAGAAGACAAGCTGGCAAAGGATAAGGGAAGAACCATCATGAAGCCGGATGCCAGCAGGCTTGCTATTCGTGTCATTCTTTCCCTCCCACGCGGTGTTGCGGGCGACCATACACGAATGTCGGCCTCCGCGCTTCAACCTGTCCGGCGGACGGTCTACACAGGGCAAACGATTGGGCTTTGCGTGTCGAACTATCCGCTCTCCTACAAGCTGTCCTGGCTGCCGCGTTTCCTGAAGCCGTCGCTCGGCGGCGATGCCGGCGGGTTTGCGCCTGCGGCTGCAACGTTGGTGGACCCACCACCGAAGCGGACTGTGCGGCTGGCCTTCATCGGCGATATCTCGGCAGTGGCCAATCGCAGCGCGCCGGACTGCGATCCGGCGATCAAGGCGCTGCTAGGTGCTGCCGATCTGGTGATCGGCAATTGCGAAAGCCCTGTCGTGGACAGGCCCAGTGCCGTTCTGGGCACCAAGCTCGGCACGCATCATGCGATGAGCGAGCGATTTCTGGCCGAGGCGCTGTCTTCGGTCGGTATCGCCCGCGAAAAACTGGTGCTGTCGCTGGCCAACAATCATGTCCTCGATCAGGGCGTCTCCGGCTTCGACCATACGGTGGCGGCGCTGAAGCGGCTCGGTATCCGCACCATCGGCCTGGCGGCCAACGGCCCGGTGCAGTCCGTCAAAGCCGGATCGCTGACCGTCGGCTTTGCCGCCTTCACGCTGTGGCGCAATGCGGATGAAGATCTGTTCGCCGGCCGCGTCTCGATGGGCAGCGACCCGGCAGGCTGGCCGCGTGACGGTTTCGATCTCCTCTGCGCCGTGCCGCATTGGGACTGGGAGTTCCGGCATTTTCCACGCGCCGAAACGCGAGCGCTGGCCAAGCGCCTGGCCGGGCAAGGCGTCGGCCTGATCGCAGGCCATCACGCGCATGTCGTGCAGCCGGTGGAACGGATCGGGAAGACGGTCGTCGCTTATGGGCTTGGCGATTTCCTCGGCACCGCCCTTGTCCTCCAGCCATGGCCGGGGCGCATTGGCGGGATTTTCGTCGTCGATGTCAGTGCCGATGCCGGGACGCGTGGGATGGTCGTCTCGTATAGGCTGCATCCCTTTGTGAGGCTGCGGAGCAGGGACCAGGAGCGGCTGGTGCCGGTGGAGGGGTTGGAGGGGGCGATGAGGGAAAGGGTCGAACGGCGGCTGGGCGCGATCTTCCCTTCTCCCCTTGCGGGAGAAGGTGTCGCCGAAGGCGACGGATGAGGGGTGTTCCAGGGAACACCAGCGTCTCATTCCGCTGGAACACCCCTCATCCGTCTCGGCGCTGACGCGCCGATCCACCTTCTCCCACAAGGGGAGAAGGGAAGATCGCGCTTGCTGCCTCCGGCTGGCGACTTTCTCGCAAAACTGGCTATCATGAGCTCATCGAGGCTTGCGGGGGTTGGCGATGGAAACAGCGGATTTCATGCCTGGTGAGACGGCTACCGCCGCCATCCGGAAAGACGTCGAGAGCTATGAGGCGGCGCGGGCCTCGGTGGCGCGGCAGGTGCGCTGGCGTGTGCCGGTGTTTGTCGGCCTGGTCGTGGTCGCCGTCGTCGTGCTCACCTGGCTGTTCAACAAGGTCGCCGACCCAAACGAGCAATGGTTCTCGCCGCCGCATGTGTTCCTCTATGCCGTCGGATTCGCGGCTTCGAGCCTGCTCTACTTCCAGGCCATGAAGCCGGCCGCCCGGCTGCAGCAATCGTTCCGCCAGACGCTGCTGCCCATTATCTTCGGCTTCATCCGCGATGTGCGCTACCAGCACGGCGGCAGGCCAAACTCCTTCGACCGGCTGCCGCGCGAGGCGGTCGGGCCGTTCAACCGGCAAGCGTTCGACGATGTCATTTCCGGCCGCTACGACGAGTTTCCGTTCGAGCTCTACGAAGCGGAATTGCGGGAAGGGACGGGCAAGGGCTCATCGACGGCCTTCAAGGGCGTCATCGTTGCCTTCGAGGCCATCGAGCCGTTCCCTGGAATTCTGGTGGCGACGCGGCGCACCAACGCGGTCATCGGCTTTTTTCGCGGCATGTTCACAGCCAGGATGCAGGAACTGTCGTCGGGTGAGCCCTTGCTCGATGAGACCTATGAATTCCGCACCGACAATGTCGAGGCGGCGCGGCCGTTGGTGACCGGCCGGCTGGCGCAGGCGCTGAAATGGCTGGGCGAAACCTGGCCGGACGATCCGGCCCGCGTCGCGCTCAATGGCGGCGACGGTTTCCTGCTGTTGCCGCAGGCGAAGAACTTCTTCGAACTGCCGGATATTTCGGTTCCACTCGACTACAACAGGCACGTCGCGCCGATGATATCGGATATGGGCGCCATGTTGGCCACGGCAGCGCTGGTGCGCAAGATCGGGGCGAAGGACCCGGCGGATTAGCCGAGCTTGGCCGTCAGCAGTCGAAACCGTATCTGTCGCGCATGGTGTCCACCTCTTCCTTCGACATTTTCTTGAACATCACGCAGACGGTGAAGGCGCCGACCTGCCGCCCATCGCGGGTATAACCCCAATCGGAAATATCGCCCCGGGTGAATTCTATGTTCTGGCCGAGGACGACATTGTGCACGGCTTCCGGTTCGTTCGCCAATATGCCGACGAAGCCGGTTTCGGTGCGCCGGAACGGGATGACCCAGAAGTGCTCGGTGACGTTGCCGTCGCGCACCTTGACCTTTAGTTTGAACCTCTCCGTGTCGGACGGAGGAGCCTCGGACAACGCCAGGAATTCGTCCAGGCTGGCGAGCGCTTTCGCGGTCGCTGCTGCCATCTCGGGGTCGTCCTCGGTAAACATGATCGTCTTGTCGCCATCCGAGTCCGCGTCCTGCGCAGAGGCGGACCCAGGCCCAAGCGCCAGCAGCAGCGATATTATGGTCCGGAATACAAACTTCATGGAATCACGCCCCCCCTCTGGCTGCCGATATTCTCGTGCACCCATTTCGAATTTGCAACCATAGCGCGAGCCAAGGTAGAGGTTTCGTGCCGATCGGTGAAACAAAACTTGTACGGCTGGAAAGCCAGCGGGTGGTTTCGTGAAGCGGCCCAACGAGGATTGCGGCGGCAGCATGGTGTTCGGACATCGCTCGCCGCAATCGGCCAAGTGACTCTTTTCGTGGACGGAGCGCGCTTGCCGGGAAGCGCCCAAGCGGCAAGAGGTCACCTCAGCCGCAGGCAATGTGTCGGAATTAAGCCTATGAATTGCTTTGCGAAAATTCACCCAACGTGATTTGCGGCTGGCATGCTTTCCGCTCAGTTTCAGGCCGTTCGGTGCCGTCGTTCCCCAAGGCGACATCGGGCGAGAACTGAAACAGCATGGAGTGCTTACCGATGAAGAAGACCCTCGCAACCACCGCCGCCCTGCTCGCCTTCCTCGGCACGGCCTATGCCGCGACCGTTCAGGGCACCATCCAGTCGGTCGACGCGACGACCAAGTCGATCACGCTCGACGACGGCAAGATCTACCAGCTGTCGCCGGACGCGGCGGTCGGGAAGCTGAAGGTTGGCGCCAAGGTGGCGGTGACGGTCGACGACAAGACCGGCATGGTGACGTCGATCAAGAAGGCTTCGTAAAAGCCGCCGACGTTCAAGCACTTGCCTTCTCCCCGTCATTATCTCGGGGAGAAGGTGCCGGAACGCCGTTCCGGCACAGCCGCTATGGTTTTTGCCAAAAGGCCGCGCTATCCCTTGGCCAACGGGGGATATTCATGGCCGAGCTCCAAAAAAGGTTTCGCCTGTCGCGGCGGCTGCTGCTGGGTGCGGCGGTGGCCGGCGGCGCGGTGTTGTGGGGCGGAACCACCATGGCGCGGCTGGCGCGCGGGCCTTCCGGACCGAAGAATGCTGGCCGCATCGCAGATGTCGACGGCATTGCCCTGCCGCTGAAGCCGCTTGAGAACGCGCCGGCCTTCGATCCTGCGCTGCCCTGGTCGGCCGAAGGCGGCGACATCAATGATGCCAGCGGCCTGTCGAGGACGCCGGTCTATGGCGTGGTCGAGGTCGGCGAGGAGGACCATATCGCCAGGGCGTTGGCCTTCGCTCGCGACAACGCGCTGAAAGTCTCGCTGGCCGCCATCCGTCATTCGATGGGCGGCCACGCCTTCGACGACAACGCGCTGGTGCTTGACCTCAGAAAGTTCAACAAGGTGACCGTCGACTCGGCGGCCCGGACCATGACGGTGCAGCCGGGCGCGCGCTGGCACGACATCCAAAACATGCTGCATCCGCGCTTCGCGGTGAAGTCGATGCAGTCGACCGACATCTTCTCCGTCGGCGGCTCGCTGTCCGTCAACGCGCATGGCATGGACCATCAGGCGGGTTCGGTTGCCGGTTCGATCCGCTCGATGCGGGTGATGCTGGCCGACGGGTCGGTGATCACCTGCTCTCCGAGCGAGAACACCGGGCTGTTCCGTCATGTCGTCGGCGGCTACGGCCTGTTCGGCGTGGTGCTGGAAGCGACGCTCGATATCGTCGACAATGCCGTCTACCGCACCTCACGGGAAATCATCAAATCCGACGACTTTCCGAAATTCTTTGCCGAGGTGCTGGAGCCGAACAGGGGGATCGGCCTGTTTTACGGCCATCTGTCGACGGCGCCGGGCAATTTCCTCGAGGACATGATCGTCTATCGCTACGACAAGGTGGCCGAGCAGCCGCCGGCCGGCCAGCCCGAGATCGGCGAGCCGGAGGGTGTCGGGCTGAAGCGGGTGATCATGAACCTGGCCAAGCAGGGCAGCCTGTTCCAGGAGCTGAAATGGTTCACCGAAAAGACGCTGGAGCCGAAATTCGAGAGCTGCACGGTGGCGCGCACGGCTGCGATGGCGCAGGGCGAGGCCTGCCTCGTCACCCGCAACAACCCGATGCACGATTCGGTGCCCTATCTCTTCAACGATTTGGTGGATGAGACCGACATCCTGCACGAATATTTTATTCCACGCGCGGCGTATAATCCATTTATCGCCGAGGCCCGCGAGATCCTGCGCAACCAGGACCTGCCTGTGCTCAACGCGTCGGTGCGCATCGTCCACAAGGAGGATTTGGCGCTGACCTATGCACCGGAGCCGGCCTATTCGCTGGTGCTCTACATCAACCAGCCGACCGATGCCGACGGCAACGCTAAAATGCGGGCGCTGACGCGGGCGCTGATCGACGTGACGATCCGGCATGGCGGGCGTTTCTTCCTGCCCTACCAGCTGCACTACACGGCAAGCGAATTGCTGGCCTCCTATCCCGAACTGCCGGCCTTCCTGGCGGCAAAGCGGCGCTATGACCCGACGGAGCTGTTTTCCTCGACCTTCTACCGCGCCATCAAGGCGCTGAGCGGGGTGGCGTAGGCCAGGTAGAACTTCTTGTGAGGAAGGCGCCGTAGACCGCGACGTTTGGAGCCTACAGCCCCGTCGGCATCAGGCCGGTCAGCCAGTTCACCGAGCGTTTGGCCGCGTCCGCGGTCGCGGATGCGGCGCGGCCGAGATCGGTCTTGACCACGGCGTAGCCGTTCTTGGTGCGGTAGAGCACGCCGGTGCCACCATCGACCACCTGCTCATAGGCGACAGGCCGGGCGGCTGCTGCTTCCAGGGCCGTCGTCGGCGAGCCGACCGGAACGCTCGGCCGATGGCTGAGCTCCGGCGGCAGCGGGTTTTGGGTTTTGACGATCCTGCTGGCGGGCTTCAGTTCCGGACGGGATGCAATGGCCGCCAGTTGCGAGGAGGACGACGATCCCTTCGTGCGGCAGATGCCGGAGACGAGCGGATAGTTGAAATTGCTCTCGTGCAGGATCTGGCTCTTCATCGCGGATTCGCACTCCGCGATGGTCGACCACTTGGCCGGCGTCTCACCGATGTATTCGCACAGCTTGGCGTCGCAATCGCAGCCGACGATGGTCATGGCGACAAGGGCGGTCTTGATCACGGTCTTGTCCCTTCGAGATGCCCGGCAACCGATTCAGGTGCCATGTCACGGTCCCAAACCGGTTTCCGCTTTGGGCGACATGGAAGCGTTCCGTCGCGCGCGAACAAGGCGGGATTTGGCCGCGATTGTGGATTGAGCGTGGCGTGGTGTCCGAAAGATCAACCGGGTGTCGATTCTGCAACAGAGACGCGGTTCCCTGTCGCCCCGGCCGCCGTCCCCCTGTCAGTAATCGTAGACGTGTTCGAGTTTCGCGCCGGCCTTGATCAGCGACGGCAGCACAAGGTGCAGCTTGCGCACGGCGACGACCATGCCGGTGCGGCGCATCGAGGGATCGGCCGGCAGCGGGTAGCTGAACAGGATGCGCATGCCTTCGGGAACGGCGATCGCATCCGTCGACAGCATGGTGACCATGATCTCGTCATTGCCGCCGATCTCGACGAAGGAGACGCCTTTGTCGATCAGGCGCGGGATCATGTCGGTGAACACCTGATAGCGCTTGGTGACGAAGACGGTGCCGTCAATGCCGTAGTCGCGTTCCAGCAAGGTGTCTGGCTCATTGCGTGTCGCTTCGCCGACCGGCCCCTTGGCCCAGACGTGGATGTCGAGCAAGGCCGGGTCGGAGGTCGCGGCAAGCGCCTTGGTGATCAGGTCGGCATAGCCCTGCTTGATGGTGTCGGCGAGACCGAAAGCGAGCTTGCGTTCGCTGGTGCGGATAGAACTGTCGCCCGGTGCCGGCTGCACGGCAAACAGGCCGGCGCGCTTCTGCGCATAGGGAAACTGGTACCACGGCACCTGGTCGAGGAAAGCGGCGTACTCGGCCGCCACCTTGGCCTGGTAGATGTCGGCGGCGGTGCGCTTGGCCGTCGTCGCCTCGGTGATGCGGCCGACCGTGTTTTCATAGGCCCATTGCAAAATGTGCTCGATCGAGTGGCTGGTGCCGATGATGACCAGCATCTGGTGGTTGGCATAGTTGAACTTGTAGGCAGAACCGGCGCGGATCACCATGGCGTAGTCCTGCCAGAAGCGGCCGACATAAGACCAGTAGGGGAAGCCGCTCGGCTGGTCCTTGGCAACGAAGCCGGCATATTCGCGCGCGGCATAGACGATCGCCCATTCCGGGTAGGTGAGGAAGGTCGATTCCTCCGGCCGCTGGTAGCCGGGGATCTCAGTGCGGACCTTGTCGGCCAGCGCCTTGGGCGGTGCACCATCGGCAATGCCGGGCAATGGCGTCTTGTCGAGCGACGGCGTCGTCAGGAAGCCATAGGCCAGCCCGACGATCGGGATCAGGATGACGATGACGATCAGCCAAAGGATCGTCTTGATGATGCGCTTCAGCCAGCGGAACAGAAACATGGCCGGTCAGGCCGTGGCGAAGTGGTCGTAAATGCGCTTCGACAGCCAGAAGCCGACATAGACGGCGAAGCCGCCTATGACGAGGTGCGGCAGGTTTGCGAAGAAGCGGGCGGGAAATTCGATGTCGTTGAGGGAGCGGAAACCGTTGATGAAGATGCCGGCATCAAGGCAGCCGGAGCCGGTGATCAGCCCGAGCACGCCGTCGAACAGATAGACCGAGCCGAACAGCTTGAAATAGAACACCGCCTGGCGGTGCGAGATGAAGGCGGCGGCCAGCGCCCAGACGCCGGAGAAGGCGTGCAGCAGGTCGTCGTACCATTGCAGCGAGAACAGCCCGAACAGATTGCCGTTGGCGTCGTTGAAGGCCGGTATGTAGCCGATGGCGACGACGCCGAAGAACAGGAAAGCATAGGCATAGGCAAGCTTTTGGACGAGCGTCATGAAGTATCCCCCTTCAAGAGACTGCTTGGAAAGTCACTCCGGCGGCCATCTGATGGCGCCAGAGCAACTTTCGAAACAGACTCCGAGCGCGTATCGAACAGATTCTATCTGCTCGATACTAACCGATTTCAGCGCGTGGTGAAGCGGCGCCGGCAAGATCGCTGGCAAAGGATATCGAGGGGGCCAAAAACGACAGTCGGCGCCGGGATTTCTCCCAGCGCCTCCCTGTCAGATCAGGACACGGTCGCGGCAGCAACTTCCGTAAAGTCGTCGCGCCATGCCGGCCTTGATTTTGACGGTCCTGCCAGCCACCACCCGAAGGCAGTGTCCGTTCCAGACCACGCTGGTCTTGGCCCTTGCGGGCTTTGCCCTGCGTGCCATCGAAGGTTTTTGCCGTCCTTCATGGCAGCATCGGTCCGCCGTCGGCGTTGGCACGCTTTCCGCGGCCCCGTAGGTCTCGGCCTCCGTCCCTCGCACAGGCAAGCCTGTTTTCGGTCCGGGCCGTACGGGCCTCAGGAAATCCGCCTTTCACTTTCGCCTTTCGGCTTGATGATCGGTAGCCGCCTGAGATGGGTTAAACTTACGCCGGGTAATGGCCTTGGGGAATGGCCATGGGCCTGTGGATAGCGGGATTATCGGGGACCGCTTCCACAAGCCCGGGAATTTCGATGCCGGCTGCTTTGACAACCCGCCCGTTTTTTTTGGGGCACGAACCGACAGCGCCCCTTGCTCCGCCGGCGGGCGCGGGCTTCAATGCCGGCAAATGATCGGGCATCTATGTCCGGCGACGGGGAGGGCGCGTATTTGAAAGTCGGGGTGGTGCTCAATCCGATTGCCGGTGGCGGCCGGCTGAAACGGCATTGGCCTCAAGTCGCCGCCTCGCTGAAGAAGCACTTCGGCAATTTCGAATTGCGTGAGACGCAGGCCGAGGGCGATGCCGAACGCCTGGCAATCGACCTTGCCGCCAGCGGTTTCGACCTGGTGATCGCAGCCGGTGGCGACGGTACGGCGAGCGAGGTGGCCGATGGCCTGCTGCAGGCGGCCGAAGAAGGCGGCCGCACAACCGAGCTTGGTCTGCTGCCATGCGGCACCGGCATCGATTTCGCGCGCGGGCTCGGCCTGCCGAAGCAGGTGGATGCGGCGCTTAAGCGGATCGCCGAGGCGAAGGGGCGCAAGGTCGATGCAGGGCGTATCGGCTACGTCGACGACCATGGCGCGCTGGCCAGCCGCCATTTCATCAACATCGCCAGTCTTGGCCTGTCCGGCGCCACCGACCGCGCCGTCAATGCCGACAAGCGCAAGGGCAAGATGTCGGCCAAGGCGCTGTTCCTGTGGCGCACCGTGGTCGAGTTCATCCGCTACCGCTTCCAGGACGTCAGGATCACCGTCGACGACGCCGCGCCGGTCGAGGCGCGCATGGCGCTGGTGGCGGTGGCCAACGGCAAATTCTTCGGCGGCGGCATGATGATCGCGCCGGATGCCGAACTGACCGATGGCGAGTTCGACATCGTCATCTTGCGCGCGGCGGGCAAGCTGAAGCTGATCTGGGACATCCGCCTGCTCTATGGCGGCAGGCACCGCAACCATCCGGCCATCACCATCCTGCGCGGCAAGAAAGTGGTTGTCGAACCGCTCGGCGATGGGACAGAAAACAACGCGCTGGTCGACATAGACGGCGAGTCGCCCGGGCGCATACCGGCGACTTTCGAGATCCTGCCGGGCGCGCTGACGCTCAGATATTGAATCAAGGCGTTGCGGGTTTGATTCAACTCCTTTCGAGACCGAATCCGGCGATCAATTGAAGCTCATGAAATTGCTTTGGTTTTGGCCTCCGGGTCAAAGCTCCAGTCTGGCCGGAAAACCGGACGCACGCAGGTCGGTGCCGACGGCATCCTCGAGCAATTTGACGATCTGCGTCGACCAGGCGCCGCCGCCATAGGCGGCCTCGCCTTGCTCAAAAATCGCGTTGACGCGCGTGGCGAGATCGAGCGGGACGCCGAAATCCTTGCCCATGCCCAGTGCGAAGCCGAGGTCCTTCAGCGCTAGGTCCATGGTGAAGCCGATGTCGTAGGAGCCGTTCAGGATGAGCTGGCTTTCGGTCTCGTGGACGAAGCTGTTGCCGGAGGATGCAACGATTGCATGGTAGCTCTGCGCGAGGTCGAGGCCACCTTGTTTGGCCAGCATCAGCGCCTCGCCGGCGGCGACGAGATGGATGAAGGCCAGCATGTTGGTGATCACCTTGATCACCGCCGCCGAGCCGATCGGTCCCATCAGGAACGACTTCGCGCACATCGCCTCGATCGCCGGTCGATGGCGCCCATAGAGTGCGGCGTCGCCACCGACCAGCGCGGTGATCTTGCCGGCCGCCGCCAGATGAACGCCGCCGGTGACCGGGCACTCCAATGTCTCGATGCCCTTGGCCGAGGCGAGGGCGGCAAGGCGCAGAATCTCGTCGCGGCCATTGGTCGACATCTCGATCCAGGTGCCACCCCTGGGCAGACCTTCCAATAACCCACCAGGCCCGGCCAGCACCGCTTCGCTGACCTTGGGCGAGGGCAGGCAGGTTATGGCATTGCCGGCCCGTGCCGCTGCTTCGGTCGGGCTGCTGGCGGCGGTGGCACCGAGCGCGACAAGACGCTCGACGGCGACGGGATCGCGGTCGAACACGATGACGGCAAAACCGTTGCGGATCAGGCTGGCGGCAAGATTGCCGCCGAGATGACCGAGGCCGATGAAGGCGTAGCGTTCGCTCACGGCATCAGCGGCGTCTGCATCATCTGCAGATGCAGGTCCTTGCCGGTGTAGGGGTGCGCATCGCAGACCGCCTCGTCGAGTTCGACGCCGAGGCCGGGCTCTTTCGACGGGATGACATTGCCGTCCTGCCACTCGATCTTCTTCTTGAGCAGCGTGGCGTGGAAACCGTCCCACTGCTTCAGCGATTCCAGGATCAGGAAGTTGGGCAGCGTCACCGCCAGCTGGATGTTGGCGGCACCGACGATCGGGCCGCAATAGCAATGCGGCGCGATCTGGATGTGATAGGCCTCGGCCATCGCGGCGATCTTCTTTGTCTCCAGAATGCCGCCGGAGCGGCCGAGATCCGGCTGCAGGATGGTCGCGGCGCGGTTCTCGATGACACGGGCGAACTCGAACTTGGTCGTCAGCCGCTCGCCGGTGGCGATCGGGATCGAAGTGCCGCGAGCCACCTGCGCCATCACCTCGGGCATGTCGGGCGGCACCGGCTCCTCGAACCACAGCGGATCATAAGGTTCGATGGCGCGCGCCATGCGCAGCGCGCCCGACGCGGTGAACTGGCCATGCGTGCCGAACAATATGTCGGCGCGGTTGCCGACCGCCTCGCGGATCGCCTTGATCATGCGGGTGGAGACATCGATGTCGATGAGGCGCGGCTGGTGGCCGTCGAAGGCGGTGTAGGGGCCGGCCGGGTCAAGCTTGACCGCATTGAAACCCTGCTCGACATATTCGAGCGCGCAGGCCGCGGCCAGGTCGGGGTCGTTGTAGACGTTCTTGCCGTCCGGCGCGTCCTCGGAATGGACACTGCCGGTGTGCGGATAGAGATAGGTGTAGGAGCGCAGCGTCTCGTGCACCTGGCCGCCGAGCAATTTGTAGACCGGCTTGTTGGCCTCTTTGCCGATGATGTCCCAGCAGGCCATTTCCAACGCCGAGAAGCAGCCCATGCCGGACACGTCGGGGCGCTGGGTGAAGCCGGAGGAATAGGCGCGGCGGAAGAAATTCTCGATATCGTGCGGATCGCGGCCAACGAGATAGCGTTCGGCCATGTCTTCGACCATCCTGGCCGTGACATGGGCGGAGAAGGTGGCATTGTAGGCCTCGCCATAACCGACCACGCCGCCATCGGTGGTGAGCTTGACGAAGATGAAGTACTTGCCGCCGATGCCGGGCGGCGGATTGCCGACAACCCAGGTCTTGACGTCGGTGATCTTCATTTGTGGTCCTCCAGAACCAGTTCTGCGCCCTTCCACCCGGTCACGATGGAGGCTGCGTTGGTGTTGCCGGTGATGTTATCGGGAAAGATCGAGGCATCGATGACGCGCAAGCCTTCGATGCCGTGCACCTTCAGGCGCGGATCGACGACGGCGCGTGCGGGATCGGGGCCCATGCGGCAGGTCGAAACCGGGTGATAGACGGTGCCGGAGCGTTTTCTGAAATCCGTGATCAGGTCGGCGTCCGACTGGATCGACGGGCCTGGCAGAACCTCCTCGGCGATGATCTCGGCCATGGCCGGCATCGCGGCGATCTTGCGCACGAACTTCACCGCCGCCAGCATTTCGTCGACGTCGGCGTTGGTCGAATAGGCGTTGGCGACGATCTTTGGATAATCCAGCGGATTGCTGGACCGGATCATGATCTCGCCGCGGCTCGACGGGCGGCAGTTGGACAGGCCGATGGAGAAGCCCGGCCACGGGTCGGGCGTCAGGATCGGACGCTCGCCGCCTTTCGGGATGACGGTCGAGAAGGCCTGGAAATAGAGCTGCATGTTGGGGCGCGAAAACGCCGGGTCGGTGCGGAAGAAACCGCCGGCATGGTTCATCGACAGCGACAGCGGGCCCGACCGTGTCAGGATATATTGCATGCCGACCAGGAGCTTGCCCCACCAGGGGCGCAGGATCTGGTTGAGCGTCGGCAGCTTGCCCTTGAACGTGTAGTTGATGCCGACATGGTCTTGCAGATTGGCGCCGACATTCTCGCTGGCGTGGACGACCGGGATGCCAAGACCACCAAGCAGGGCCGACGGGCCGACGCCGGACAGCTGCAGCAATTGCGGCGAGTTGATCGAACCGCTGGACAGGATGACCTCGCGGCCGGCGCGCGCCGTCTTCGTCTCGCCGTTCCGCAGATATTCGATGCCGACCGCGCGCCTGCCTTCGAACAGCACGCGGGTCGCCAGTGCATTCATTTCGACGCGGACGTTTGCGCGTTTCATCGCCGGGCGAAGGAAAGCGCGCGCCGCCGACATGCGGCGGCCATTTCTGGTCGAGATCTGGTAGATGCCGACGCCTTCCTGGGCAGCGCCGTTGAAATCCGGATTGAGCGGCAGACCGGCTTGCTGGCCGGCCGCGAGATAGCGCTTGGTCAGCGGATGGACGGTGTTTGAACAATCGGTGACATGCAGTGGCCCGCCGGCGCCCCGCCATGTGTCGGCGCCGACCTCGTTGTCCTCGAGCGCCTTGAAGGCCGGCAACAGGTCGTCATAGCCCCAGCCGGGATTGCCGGCGGCACGCCAGTCGTCGAAATCCTCGCGCGCACCCCGGATCCAGACCATGGCGTTGATCGAACTAGACCCGCCGAGCAGCTTGCCGCGCGGCCAGTGGTCGGCATTGCCGCCAAGGCCGGGATCCGGCTCGGCCTTGTAGTTCCAGTTGACCGCGGGGTCGAAGAAGGTCTTGCCGTAGCCGAGCGGCATCTGCACGTAGAAGCGGCGGTCGGTGCCGCCCGCTTCGAGCACCAGCACCGAGAAGCGGCCCGAGGCCGACAGTTTGTCGGCAAGCACCGAGCCGGCCGAGCCGGAGCCGACGATGATGAAGTCATAAATCTGCATGGTAGATTGCCGGCTCCGGAAAACTGGCCGCAGCCTAGACGCGGCGGGTTCGCCGCGTCGCAGTGCCTTCCGGCATGCGTTGTGAAAAAAGCGACCGTGATGCCAGGTCGTGTTGTGGGGAATCCCGACAATCGCGCTTGATAGGCATGGGTCGACAGCTTATGCGATTGGCATCGATCACTCTGCGGAAGGCAGGAAATCATATGCGGACCCTGTCGGATGCTTTCATTCCCGAGCTACCTGGTCACTACAAGGGCAAGGTCCGCGAAAATTACGACCTGGCCGACGGGCGGCGCATCATCATCGCCACCGACCGCCTCAGCGCCTTCGACATCATCCTGACCTCTATCCCGTTCAAGGGAGAGATCCTGACGCAGACGGCGCGGTACTGGTTCGAGGAAACCGCCGATATCTGCCCGAACCATGTTCTGGAATATCCCGATCCCAACGTCGTCGTCGGCACAAGGCTCGAGATCCTTCCAGTCGAGATCGTCGTGCGCGGCTATCTGGCGGGTACCACCAGCACCTCGATCCTGACCCGCTACAAGCGCGGCGAACGGGACATGTACGGCATGCGGCTGCCGGACGGCCTGCGCGACAATGAGAAGCTGGCCGAGCCGGTCATCACGCCGACGAGCAAGGCGGCGGATGGCGGCCATGACGAGCCGCTGTCCAGGGCGGAAATCCTCGACCAGGGCTTGCTCACCGAGGCGCAGTGGAACATCGTTTCGGGCTACGCCTTGAAGCTGTTCGCCCGCGGCCAGGCGCGTGCCGCCGAACGTGGGCTCATCCTCGCCGATACGAAATACGAATTCGGCACAGACAAGAACGGGACGATCATCCTGGCCGACGAAATCCATACCCCCGACAGCAGCCGGTACTGGATCGCCGGAAGTTATGAGCATGCGCTGGCCAACGGCACGCGGCCGGAGAGTTTCGACAAGGATTTCATCCGCTCATGGGTGGCGGCGCGCTGCGATCCCTACAAGGATCCTGTTCCCAAAATACCGGACGAGATCGTCGAGCAGGCCTCCAAGGTCTATGCGCAGGCTTACGAGGCGATCACCGGCAAGGAATTCGTGCCCGATGTGTCCGGGGACACGGTGCTGGACCGCATCAGAGCTAACCTTGCAGGTTATTTTTAAGAGGCGCCTCTCAGCTGGCGAATGGTCTTACGCAGCGCAGTCGACCCCCACTCCGTCGAGCTTCGCTCGACACCTCTCCCCCGATCGACGGGGTAGAGGAAGAGCGCGAGCTTGGCCGGCATGGCNGCATGATCCCGAATCTAAGGACCTCGTCAGCGGTGAGCAGTCGACCCCCACTCCGTCGAGCTTCGCTCGACACCTCTCCCCCGATCGACGGGGTAGAGGAAGAGCGCGAGCTTGGCCGGCATGGCCCCTTCCTCTCGCTCCGGAGGGGGGAGAGATGGCTCGGCGAAGCCGAGATGGGGTGGGGGAAGCCCGCCCCAAAACCCGAAGCCGCTGAAAATCAGGCACAACTGTGCGAATGCCAGGGTTAGCCTATGGTCCATCGAGGCCAGGAAACAGTAGCCGCGGCGCGTTGACCTGGTCCTGCAGCGGCGATACGGATCGATGACCATCACCTCACAAGGATTCTGCCCATGGTGCAGTACGCGGACGGACGGCCGATCGGAGACCTGACGCTGCGCACGCTGGCCATGCCCTCGGACGCCAATGCCGCCGGCGATATTTTCGGCGGCTGGGTGATGGCGCAGATGGACCTTGCCTGCGGCATCCGCGCCGCCGAGCGCGCCCGGGGCCGCGTGGTGACCGCGGCGGTCAAGGAGATGTCCTTCGCCAAGCCGATGAAGATCGGCGACACGCTGTGCATCTACACCCATGTCGAACGCGTCGGCCGCACCTCGATGACGCTCAAGGTCGAGGCCTGGGCACAACGCTATCTCTCCGATCTGATGGAGAAGGTGACGCACGCCGATTTCGTCATGGTGGCGCTGGATGGCGAGGGCAAGCCGAAGGCCGTTCCTGCCGAGAGCTGACGAAAGCCTGTTTGCCCACTCCGGGCAATTGTAACATCGCTTGTGCAGGCGATGCGCCGCGCGACATCCGATGGTTGCCTTCACGCCCAATACTGCAGGCGTTGGAGGAGAGACAATGCGTCAACACATGCTGAACGGCTGGCTCGCGGCAGCCCTTCTCGCGCTGACCTGCCTGCTCGGCGCAACGGCCTATGCTGAAGTCAAGCAAGCCCCTCCGCGCACCGCCTGCCTGCATGGCAATGTCGACGTCAGGGGACCGGCCACGACGTGCGCGATCTGTGGGCCAACGCATTGCAGTGGCAAGGCGCCAAGATCCTGAATGGTCACTTTGCCATTGCGATTGTCGTCGCCAAAGCGGTGCCAGCTTGGGTGGTCTTAGGCCCCATAAAGCCAAAGTCGCGAGACCTGGTTTAAAGAATCCCCAGTCCGCTTGTCATCAGGCGACGGCGCTCACAACGAAACTCCGCACTCCTTGCCGTGCAAGGATCTCAGCCGTGCATGCCGTCGAACTTTTCGCGCGCGACCCTGACGCGCTGCGTGTTCCTGCGTGCCCATTCGCCAAGCGCGCTGACCGGGATCAACAGTTCGTGACCGAGTTCGGTCAGTTCGTAGTCGACGCGCGGCGGAATGGTCGGGAACACGGTGCGGGTGACGAAGCCGTCGCGTTCCAGGCCGCGCAAGGTGGTGGTCAGCATCTTCTGCGAAATGCCGCCGACGGCAGCGCGCAACTCGTTGAAACGCAAGGGTCCGCCGCCAAGCTTGCCGACCACGAGCACGGTCCATTTGTCGCCGACGCGCTGCAGGATTTCCGAAACGGCGCGGCAGTCCTCGGTGTTAAGCGGGTTCCTCAGTAACAAAAAGGTGCCTCCTTGCGCGCTGAGTTGTCAGTATCTCATATAGCGCCGGTATCTAAACGATACCAGCTTTTAGTGGAATGGAGAGCCCCCATGTCAAAGCCGAAAATCGCCATCATCATTGGTTCGACGCGCGCCGCGCGCTTCGCCGATGTGCCCACCCAATGGATCGCCAAGATCGCCAAGTCGCATGCCGATATCGATGTCGAAATCGTCGACCTGCGTGACTTCCCGCTGCCCTTCTTCGACGAGGTCGCGTCCTCCGCCTGGGTGCCGTCGACCAACGAGGTGGCGCAGCGCTGGCAGAAGAAGGTCGCCGAATATGACGGCTTCATCTTCACCGCCGCCGAATACAATCACGGCCCTACGGCCGTGCTGAAGAACGCCATCGACTACGCCGCCAACGAATGGAACAAGAAGCCGGCTGGCTTCGTCGGCTACGGTGGCGTCGGCGGCGCCCGCGCTGTCGAGCAGCTGCGCATGCATGCCGTCGAATTGCAGATGGCGCCGGTCAAGTCCGCCGTCCACATCGTCTGGGCCGATTTCCTCGCCGTTCGCCAAGGCGAGAAGAAGCTCGAAGACCTCGAGCACCTGAACCAGGCGGCCACCGCCCTGGTCAACGATGTGGCCTGGTGGGCCAAGGCGCTGAAGAAGGCACGCGATGCCGACGTGGTCGACGAGGAAATCAAGGCGGCCTGATCGCCGGACGAATTATCCTCCGAAGGATATGGGGCGGCGCTTGCGCCGCCCTTTTCAATTATAGCGGCTCAAATCGAAAGCCGCCGCCAGATCGGATGACACGGCCGATGCCGGGCGAGTCCAGATGCGCGCCCGCAACGAAACAATGATCGTCCGCCGCAAGCGCCAGCAGCCGCAACCGGCTCTCGCGCGCCCGGTCCTGATCGTCGTCGAAATCCCACGTCACCTCAGGCCGATCGAACTGAAGCGATGGGACGTGAACGGTATCGCCCCAGATCAAAATGCGCTCGCCGCCGCTCGAAACGCGAAAGCAGCTGTGACCGACCTCGTGGCCATGCGCGCCGATAACGTCAACATGGGTATCGAGGCGGTCTCCGGCTTCGAATGGCTGCGCCATGCCGTGGAACCGTTCGAGCCGCGCTTCGGCGCGAAACAGGCCGAGTTCCTGCCTGGGAACGAGCAGGCGCGCCAGGCGTGGGAAAGCATCCCGGCCGTCGGCAAGCACAAGGCCATGGATGTGGTCGAGATGCGTGTGGGTGAAGCAGACGGCGCGGATTCGTCCGACATCGATGCCGGCTTCGTCCATCCCCTGGGGAAGCCGACCCATGGTCGGGTGCCAGGCGTTCGAGGCGCCGGTATCGATCAAAGTTATCTCATGTCCATCGTCGATCGCGAAGGCATTGACGGAAAGCCTGAGTTGACCGCCAACCAGCGTAACTTGTTCCGGCAATTCGTCGTCAAATGGCTTGTCACCGTTTTGCCGGAGCCGTCTGATCGGCATGTCGACATAGCCATCGCGCAGGGCGGTGATGCGCAGGTCACCCAGAGTGTAGGTCGAATGAAGTTCGCCCGAAGCTATCCGGTGCATTTTTTGCCGATCCGTTCTGAAGATGTCAGTCAGTCTGCTATGGGCAGCCAATGTCGGCAACCCGCCCTGTCGATTCGACCTATGCCATGTGTGCGTGCCGCGCCTGCCGTGGCCGGGTGATGCAGTCGGCGAGGCGGTGCGTCTCGTTCAGCTCGCCGGCGTGATGCTGGCCCCACTGGCAGAGCGCCAGCAGGATCGGCTCGAGGCTGAGGCCGAGACTGGTCGCCGAATATTCGACGCGCGCGGGCACTTCGGCGAAGATCTCGCGGTTGACGAGGCCGTGCTCCTCCATTTCGCGAAGCTGCTGGATCAGCACTTTCTGGGTAATGCCCGGCATCATTGCCTTCAGCGCGGTGAGTCGCCGTGGCCCATCGAACAGGTGATAGAGGATGACCGCCTTCCAACGCCCGGCGATCACCTTGAGCGCCCGCTCCGCCGGCAGCATCGGCAGTCTCTTGATTGGCATTTTCCTGGCTGGGCTGGCCATGGTCACCTCCTGGTCAGCAGGGGACAAAAGAGTGTGTAGTCGCGGCCCCGCAGATAGTGGCAAACCGCAGCCGATGCCAGTGCAGCCTGAGGGGGCGCCCGCGCCTCGACGCTGCCTGAAAGGGTTGGACCGCCATATGGACGACGCTGCCATCTGGCCCTGCCCTCGCGCCCTGATATGTCAGGTTGCGATCCATCACATGAGCAACGCAGTGAAGTCATCCGGCCTGGCAGGCGTCGTTTCCCCCATGATCCCGGTGCTCGTCTGCGCGCTCGGTATCTTCCTTCTGTCGGCGATGGATGCGGCGATGAAGGTCCTGGTCATCGCCGTGGGCGTCTACAACACGGTGCTGTGGCGCAGCATGCTGGCGACGGTGGTCGCCGGCGCGGCCTGGTCGGCAGGGACGCGCTCGTGGCCCACGCTTTCCGTGCTGAGGCTGCATGCGCTGCGCGCCGTGGTCGTCGGCATCGTCTTGTTGTCCTTCTTCTGGGGGCTTGCCAGGCTGCCGCTCGCCGAGGCGATCGGGCTCAGCTTCGTCGCGCCCCTGTTTGCGCTCCTGCTGGCGGCGCTGCTTTTGGGCGAACGCATACAGCGCCAGGCGATCTGGGCCTCGCTGGCAGGCATCGCCGGCGTCATAATCATCATGGCCGGGCAGTTCGGGCAGGCGAGCTATCCCAAGGATGCGCTGCTCGGCACGGCGGCGGTGCTCGCATCGACGGTGTTCTACGCCTACAATCTGATCCTTGCGCGACGGCAGGCCCAGGTGGCCAAGCCGATCGAGATCATGCTGTTCCAAAACCTTTGCGTCGCGATCACGCTTGGCCTTGCCGCGCCCTGGCTCGCCGTCGCCCTGCCGGGCAATCTCTGGCTTCCGCTGGCCGGGGTGACGGCGCTGTCGCTCGCCGGCCAATTCCTGATGAGCTGGGCCTACGCGCGCGCCGAAGCGCAATATCTGATCCCGACGGAATATTCGGCTTTCATCTGGGCGGTCGCGATCGGCTGGTTCTTCTTCAATGAGGCGGCGACCTGGACCACGCTGACGGGAGCCGGCCTTATCGTGGCCAGCTGCCTGATCGCCTCACGCTCCAATCCCAGACTTGCCGAGCCGATCGAAGCCGCGGTTTAAGAGTCCCCGCGACACGCTTAGGGCGCTGCTGCGGTGGTCGCCGAGCAGTCGGGTGGCGACCAGCCTGTCCTGCGGCGCCAGCCCGGCGCGTTGACGCATTATTTCCAGAGCGGCGATTCCACGCCCCATCAGAACGCAGGGGCGCTTCCGTTTGACCAAATCAAGCATGGTCGCAGGCAGATCGGCGCGTGTTGCGAAATTTTTAATAAATATTTCGCCGGTCAAATTACTGTCCGTAGACCATTTCCCGGATCGTTGTGCTTTCAGTCCAGAAAATCTCACTGAACAGTCGATGTAATGTTGATCTATGTGGCAAGTTCCCGGAACGATATCGTGCGTGGCAACGTTGGTCCGGATGCACCCGCCTCGCACCCATGTCGAGCGGTTCAAGCAGGCCTGGCATCACGAGGAGAATTTGTCCGATGAGCTTTTTCGTCAACGCTTTGGGCGTTCCTCTTCCCTACAGCGGCGCTTCCAACCACTGGTTCTCGGCGGCAGGGTCCGGACCGGACTTGTACGGCAGCTCCGGAAACGACTCCATCTACGGAGCATCCGGTGTCAACGTCACCATGCACGGCGGCACGGGCGACGACATCTATTACCTCTATGCGGCGGGCAACAAGGTGGCCGAGGGCGTTGGGGCCGGCATCGACACGATCAGCACATGGATGAGCTACAAGCTCCCCGACAATGTCGAGAACCTCATCGTCACACACGCCAATAACTTTGCTTTCGGGAATGGGCTGGACAACATCATCACCGCCACGGCCGGACACCAGACGCTGGACGGCGGCGCGGGAAACGATGTGCTGATCGACGGCGGCGGCGGCTACGACACTTTCATCGTCTCCAAAGGCAATGGAAGCGACCTGATCGCGAATTTCGCCGCCACCGACACCGTCCGCCTTAACGGCTACGGGTTCACGTCGTTCGACGCCATCCACTCAAACATGATCCAGGCGGGATCGAACGTGCTGTTGAACCTCGGATCCGGCGAGATCCTCGAGTTCAAGGACACGACCATCGACAAGCTGCAGCCCAGCCAGTTCGAATTGCCGATCGACAAGTCCGGAATGAGCCTGTCCTTCAGCGACGATTTCAACACGCTGAACCTTCACAATAGCCAGGGCGGCACCTGGGACACCAACTTCTCGTGGGGAGCGCCCAACGGCAGCACCTTGACCAGCAATGGCGAACTGCAGTGGTACATCGACGCCAATTATGCACCGACAAGTTCCGTCCACCCGTTCAGCGTGAACAACGGCGTGCTCACCATCACTGCGGCTCAGGCGCCGGCGGACATCAAGCCGCTGATCAACAATTACGAATACACCTCCGGCATTCTGACGACCCACGATTCCTTCTCTCAGACCTATGGCTATTTCGAAATGCGGGCCGACCTGCCCGAGCACGCCGGCGCCTGGCCGGCCTTCTGGCTGCTGCCGGAAGACGGTTCGTGGCCCCCGGAACTCGATGTCGTGGAGACTGCCGGCCAAACCCCGAACTCGTTGATCATGACGGCGCACACGAATGAAACCGGTACGCACGTCAAGGTCTCCTCGACGGTGAGTGTCTCGGATACCGCCGGCTTCCACACCTATGGCCTGCTGTGGACGCCGGACAAGCTCGTCTGGACCTATGACGGCGTGCAGGTCGCCGAAGCCGCGACGCCGTCGGACATGAACAAGCCGATGTACATGCTGGCCGATCTCGCGGTCGGCGGCTTTGCCGGCACCCCTCCGGATCACCTGGCCACGCCGGCCGAGATGAAGATCGACTACATCCGCGCCTATACGCTGGACAATGCGCCGGTAAACGCCCTGAACAGCAGCACCGCCACGCACAGCATCGCCAGCAGCACACTGCATGGCGGTTCCGAGTTTGGAGGCCACGCCTGAGGTCTCGGGATCATGCAGCCGCGGGGAATGCCGAAATGACTGGACCGTCCGGCCTGCGTCCGGTTTTCATGCGCGCCATCGCCGATGTCGGCGTCTTCTCTTTGTTGATCAACGTCCTGCTGTTGGTGATCCCGCTCTACCTGCTGCAGGTCTATGATCGCGTGCTGCCGTCCTCGAGCGTCGAGACGCTTGTCTATCTTTCGGCCATCGCGGTTCTTGCGCTTGGCTTCCTCGGGCTGCTGGACGCGATCCGCGCCGTTTACACGCAGCGCGTCGCGGCGACCGTCGACCGGAAGCTGGGCGCTGGCACATTCGCGGTTTCGCTTGGCGCAAGATATGCCGGCGGCCTGTCGCCGCTGCGCGACCTTGCCTCGGTCTGCGCCTTCATCAGGTCGCGCGGCGTGGCGGTGGTGTTCGACCTGCCCTTCGCTCCTGTCTTCTTCGCACTGCTCTATCTCATCCATCCGGTGCTGTTCTGGGTGACGGTCGCCGGCGCGGCGCTTCTGCTTTTCCTGGTCGTGGCCAATCAGCTTGCCATCGGCAGGAACGACGCTTTCTCGGCGGAGCGTTCGGCTTTGGCCAGCCAGGCGGAACAGGCTTTTGCCCGCAATGCCGAGACGCTGCGCGCCATGGGCATGGTGGAGAACGCCGCGCGGGTCTGGGGAGGGTACGTCGCGGCTGCACTCACCTTCCATGACCGTTCCTCGAGTGCCAATGCAATCTTCAGCGGCGCCTCGCGGGCGCTGCGCATGATGCTGCAGCTGGCGATCCTCGGCACCGGCGCATGGCTGGTGCTCAAGGGGCAGATGACGGCAGGCATGATCTTCGCGTCCTCGCTGGTGTCGTCGCGGGCGCTGCAGCCGCTCGACCAGTTGATCGGCGCCTGGCGGCAGATCGCCGATGCCCGGCGAGCGTGGAAACGGCTGGAGACGGCGCTTGCGGCGCGTCCGGCTGAAGCGCGCAAGCTGATCTTGCCCGATCCGACCGGCGCGATTTCCGTGCAGGATGTTTTCTTCATGGCGCCGAATGCCCAGCCCGGCACCGAACCCATCCTCAAGCGGCTGAACTTCCAGATCGGCGCCGGCGAAGCGCTGGCCATCGTCGGCCCGAGCGGTGCCGGCAAATCGACGCTGGCGCGGTTGCTTGTGGGCGCTGCCCAGCCGACCGGCGGCGCGGTCAGGATCGATGGCGCCGACCTCAGGACCTGGGACGAGAGCCTGCTCGGAAAACATCTCGGCTACCTCGCGCAGGAGGTGGAGCTCTTTCCAGGGTCGATCGCCCAAAACGTCGCCCGCTTCGACCCCGGTGCAAATGACGCCGCGATCATCGAGGCAGCAAGGCGGGCCGAGGCGCATGAACTGATCCTGGCGCAGCGGGACGGCTACCAGACATTGATAGGTCCGTCGGACAGGACGCTGTCGGGTGGCGAGCGCCAGCGGATCGGGCTTGCGCGCGCCTTTTACGGCACGCCCAGGATCCTGGTGTTGGACGAGCCCAGCGCCCATCTCGACGGCGCCGGCGAAGCCGCGCTCGAAGCGGTGCTTGCCGCCGCGAAAGCGGCCGGCGTCACGACAATCGTGATCACGCATCGTCCCTCGATCGCTGCGTCCTGCGACCGCGTGATGCTTTTGCGCGGCGGCGTGATCGAAGCCTTCGGCCCCAGTGGCGAGGTGTTGCGGCAGTCTGTGGCCAACCCGGGCGCCAGCCCGGTTGCCAGCACAGGCGCCGGCAAGGGCATTCCCCGGCAGAATCCCGTGGTGACGGGCTCGTTCGCCACGACGATCCGCATGCATAACACCCGTTTTGGATCATAGCCATGGCGGTGCAGAGCCTCGCCCGGGAAGGCAGCCCGCGCACCGACATAAGGCGCGTGGCATCCGCCGGTTACGCGGCAATAGCGCTGTTGGCGGGTTGCTTCGGCTATTGGGCCGTCACGGCGCCCTTGTCGGGGGCGGTGATCACGCAAGGAACGATCTCGGCGACGGGTGGAAACATCCTGATCCAGCATCCCGAGGGCGGCATCGTCCAGGAATTGCTGGTCCATGAAGGCGATCGCGTGCAACAGGCCCAGGATTTGATCGTGCTGGATCCAACAGCCGCGCGGGCCGAGCTCAACCGGTTGACGCGACAGTCGATCGCGCTCAGGGCGAGCGCGGCGCGGCTGGAGGCGGAACGCGACGGGTTGGACCGGCTGGCGCCAATCACCGAAACGGCGCCAGCACCGTTCCAGCACGATTTCGAGACGCTGGTTGAAGAACAGCAGAAGGAATTCGACGCCAGGCTCGCCCGGTTTCGATCGGAACAATCGATCCTTGTCCAACGGGTGGCCATGCATCGCCAGTCGGTCGTTGGATTGCAGGCCCAGAAACAGGCCATTCAGCAACAGGCCGACGTGGTGAAGAAGGAACTCGGCATCAAGACCGGCCTGCTGGACAGAGGCCTCACCAACCGTAGCGAATACTCCCAGCTTTTGCGCAGTGAAGCCGACCTTGTCGGGCAAGCCGGGGCGCTGGAAGCCTATCTTGCGACGGCCAACACCCAGATCGTCGAGGCCCAGGAACAGACCGAGCACCTCGCCACGCAGCGCGTCGAGGAGGCGCTGACGAAGCTGGACGACGTTCGCTCCAACCTGGCCGACATCAAGGAACAGATCAGGGCGGCCGAGGCGGTGCTGCGGCGAACGACGATCAAGGCACCGGCGGCGGGCATCGTGGTGTCGTCAACCTATAATTCAAAGGGCAGCGTGATTGGCCCCGGCGAAAAGATCATGGAGATTCTGCCCACGGCACCGGGCCTGATCGTCGATGCAAGGCTGCGGCCGAACGACATCGATCAAGTCCGTGTCGGCCAGCCGGCGAAGCTGCGATTGTCCGCCTTGAACACGCGGCTTACCCCGGAGATTTCAGCCACCGTGACCCAAATTTCCGCGGACCGGCTCATCGATCAGGCTACGCACGAGCCCTATTTCCGCGCCAGGCTGAAGATTGCCGCCGAGCTGCCGTCCGGCGTCAAGCCCGAGCAGCTTTATCCAGGGACGCCGGTCGAGGCGTTCATCAACACGGGCGACCGGACATTCCTGGAGTATCTGGCGCGACCGATGCTCGATTCCTTTGCTCGCGCCTTCGCGGAGCGGTAGACATCGGGACAGTGCAATCGACCGGCCCGGCCGTCTTCAATGTCCCGCCAGGCCGAAAGCCGACATCGAACTGTCAGCGCACCGCTTCGCGGTGGCCGCCGGGCAGGCGGGTGGCGATCAGCTTGTCGATGCGGCGGCCGTCGAGATCGACCACTTCGAAGCGCCATCCCTGAGCATCGACGCATTCGCCGGTCGCCGGCAAATGGTGCATGTGCGACAGGACATAGCCGGCGACGGTCTCGTAGTCGCGGTTTTCGGGCAGGTCGATGCCGAGAACCTCGGCCATCTCGTCGGCCTGCATATAGCCGGCAAGCAGCCATGAGCCGTCCTCGCGCTTGACGGCGTTTTCCTCGTCACCGGCGTCGAGGTCCGCGCGGAACACGCCGGTGATGGCCTCCAGGATATCGGCAGGGGTGACGATGCCTTCGAAATGGCCGTATTCGTCATGCACAAGCGCCATCGGCACGTCGGATTCCTTCAGCTTCTGCAGCACGTCAAGCGCATCGGCCTGATCGTAGACGATAGGCGCGGCGCGCACATGCTTGCGCGGGTCGAGCGTGCGGCCGGCCAGGATCGCGGCGAGCACGTCACGCGTCTGGACGACGCCGACCATGACATCGACGCCGCCGTCGCCCGCCGGCAGGCGCGAATGCTGGGTCTCGACCAGCAGCTTGCGGATGGCTGCCTCATCGGATTGCAGATTGATCCAGTCGACCTCGGTGCGCGGCGTCATCACCGCGCGCACGGCGCGGTCGCCAAGCCGCATGACGCCAGCGATCATGCGCCGCTCGTCGGATTCGATGGTGCCGTGGTGCTCGGCTTCGGCGACCAGCATCTTGATCTCCTCGTCGGTGACCTTCTCCTCGCTTTCGCCACGCTGGCCGANGCTCGGCTTCGGCGACCAGCATCTTGATCTCCTCGTCGGTGACCTTCTCCTCGCTTTCGCCACGCTGGCCGAGCAGCCACAAGATGGCGCGGCCGGAAATGTCGAGCAGGAAGACCAGCGGCGCCGAGACGGTGGCAAGAATGGTCATCGCCGGCGCCACCCTGGCGGCAACCCGCTCGGGATCGCGCAGTGCGATCTGCTTGGGCACCAGTTCGCCGACGATCAGCGAGAAATAGGTGATGATTGCAACCACGATGCCGACGCCGAGCGGATCGGCGACGGTCTCCCTCATGCCGGTCGAGGCCAGGAACTGCGCCAGCCGTTCGCCCAGCGTGGCGCCGGAAAACGCGCCCGACAGCACGCCGACCAACGTGATGCCGATCTGCACCGAAGACAGGAACTTGCCGGGATTGGAGCCGAGCGCCAGGGCGCGGCCGGCGCCTTTGACCTCACGGTCGATCATCGTCTTCAGCCGGGCGGGTCGGGATGAAACGATGGCGAGTTCGGACATCGACAAAAGGCCGTTCACGCAGATGAGGACGACCACGATAGCAATTTCAACGTATAGCATGAGGGCTCAATAGCATTGCGGCGGGCCGCTCGAAAATAGTCCTTCATGATTTTTGGAAGATGACGGTCGCGGCTCTTGGGCGGCGGTCCCGCAGCGACATCGAAGACACGCCGCGATTTTCAATCCGATCCCAGGCCGACCGGTCTAGGTATGCATGGTTTCAAGGCAGTTGCTTCAGCACGCCGACGAGCGCCTTGCCGTCGGTGAAATAGGGGTCGCCGCCGCCATTGCGGCCGGTTTTGGTGGCGCCGATGCCTGCCAGTTCGCTGGTCGAGATCAACTCGCCGGCGGCGCGCAGGTCGCCGATGAGAAAATCGCGCTCGGCGTCGATGTCGGGGCCGATATGGTGGGTGATGGCGCCGGTGTCGCGGCTGAGCCCCACGCCGCGATCGAAGCTCGCGGAGCCCAGCCAAAGCGGACGGCCATCGTCGCCGACCGTATCCGTCTGCCAGAAGCGGACATGGTGGCGCCGGTCGGCGCTGTCTCCGACGGGCTTTTCGAAGGCAAGATCCTGGGCGCGGCCTTCGAACAGCAGGCGGCTCATCGGCGCATCGGGATAGGGGCGGGAAAACAGGACACTTTCGCCGATGTCGATGGCGGTTCTCAGGGTGATCGCATCAGCGGTGTCCCAGCCGGCGAGGGCGAAGGCGTGGACGACCTCCTTCTCGGTACCGACAAGGCCGATATTGATCGGATCGCCGGGAATGCCTTGCGGCGTGTGTGTCACCATTTCGAAGCGCTGGTTGCGAAAACCGCGATCCCGAAATGTCCAGAATTCCGGTGCGGCGACATAGGCGAGTGCCAGCCAGGCGGCCAGCAGGGCCGCTACCCAGATCGCAATGCGTCGCTGGAGGCTTCGTTGGCTCATGAAGGAGGCTCGATCCGTGGGGGGTATCTGTTGCCTGACGGTCTTTTGGAAATCAATGGCCACAGATGAGCAGCCGGTCTATCGTCAGCCATCATTTTTCAGGGGGCTGGAATGAAGCGGAAGCCGACGCGCCGGAGATCGATGGCGTTGACCGCCGATCTTGTCGTCAGGGTCGAGCGTATCGAACCGGATCCCGGCCCTGAGCCTGGAACAACCGAGCACACCGATGCGGAGTTCGATGGGTTGGTCGAGCGACTGCTTGCCGAATATCGACCCGAAACGCTGTGGGTCTTTGCCTATGGTTCGTTGATCTGGAATCCCGAATTCGTTCCTGTCGAGCAGCGCCCGGCGACAGCGCCTGGATGGCACCGCTCGTTCTGCCTGAAGTTAACCCGCTGGCGCGGAACGCGCCAATTGCCGGCCCTGATGTTGGCGCTCGATCGCGGCGGCAGCTGCAACGGCATTGTCTATCGACTGCCCGCGGAAGATCATTTCGGGCAACTCGGCCAGCTTATGCGCCGCGAGATCGATGCCAATCCGCCAACCAACGTGCCTTGCTGGATCAAGGTCAAGACCAAGGAGGGTCCGCTGCGCGCTCTGGCTTTCGTCGCCGCGCCGGATGGCAAGGCCTATGCCGGACGGTTGCCGTTGGAGCAGGTCGCGGACACGCTGGCGCGAGCCGCCGGACACTGGGGCTCGTCGGCGCAGTATCTGTTCCGGACTGTCAGCAAGCTGGAGGAAAGCGGTATTCGCGACAGGAATCTCTGGCGCATCCAGGATCTGGTGGCACGGCAAATTATCGCATCCACCGGTGAAGCTTGACCTTTTCCTAAAGCGCGTTCCGCTGAAACGGATTCATGCGACGCGCTTTAAGTCTTTGTTTTTACGCATGTCGCACCCCCGAAACCGAGGTCACTTCTAGGACATGCATTAGCGGCAGGCGCGATAACCGTTCTTGCGGTTCTTGATGTCGAAATGGAAATGGTTGCGGTGGTCGTAATTGTAGCCGGGGCCGAGCACGGTGGTGAAATACTGGCAGCCGTCGGCGCGCACATTGTTGAGGAAGCCGCGGGTGCGGAAGGCGAACAGGCCGGGCTTGCGCACGTCGATGTCGTCGCCATTGTTGAGCTCGATGCTCATGACATCGAGCGCGTTGCCCTTGCCGTGCTCGGACAGCACGCCTTCGCCGGCGATGTTGCGGCAGGAATAGCTGGAGCCCTGGTGGATGGTCCTGACGCCGGAGAAGTAGCGCCAGCGCGCGGAAGGAACGAGTTCGTTCTTCGTCCAGGCGGCGAAGGTGGCGGCCATGTCGCAGGTCAGCGTCGCGGCGGGTTTCATCTGGATGCTGCCGATGGCCGTGACCTTGACCGGGTAATCGATGCCGCACTGGCCTTCATGGATCGGTGCAAGGTCGGTGTAGGCGACATCGAGGCGCTTCAGCTGCTGGCGGCAGTCGATCTCGCTGGCCGGGACTTGCTCGACCGGCGACATCGGCTCGTCCATGCGCGGATAGGCGGCCTGCGTCATGTAGGGATTGGACGGGACAAGGCTCTGCATGCCTGTGTATTGCGGCACGGCCGCCGTCTGCGAGCCGACGTCGACGGCCGGCTGCAGCGACAGCACACTGCCGGTGTTGCAGGCCGAAACGGCCGCGAGGGTGAGGCCGGCGGCCAGCAGCATCACGGGTTTCGATCGGCGCGCGGTGGCGAAAAACACGGCGCGAAATTTGCCGGCCATTTGCAGGATCCCACTTCTGGATATCCGGCATTTTAACGATCAAGGGTAAAGGAAAACTCAGCGACCGCGTTCATGTCTGCGGCCGAATTGCGGCGGCGATCCTGCAACAGCCGCGTTTACTGGCAGAACGTGCCGCCATGGCGGCGCGGTTCGAGATCGAGATGGAAATGCAAGGCGTGGTCGGCATCGGCGCCGGGTCCGAGCACGGTCTTGAACGGACCGCAGGCGGCCTTGCGCACGGTGTCGAGGAATTTTGCATCCTTTTCCGGCGGCGCCGGCCCGACCTCGATCTTCTTGCCGTTCGACAAGGTGAAGCTGGCGATATCGATCGCATTGCCGAAAGCGTGCTCCGAGAGTTTCCTGGTGCCGTTGCGGGGACGGCAGACAAAGGCTGACGCCTGGTTGATCGATTTCAAGTCGGCGCCGAATTCGGCCTTTGCAGCCGGCTGGACGACGTCCGCGGCAAACCGGGCGGCCGCCTCGGCCATCGGGCAGTTGAGCTCGGTGCCGGGGGCAATCGCAATCGACTTGCCCAGGCTTTTCAGCATCAGGGGATAGGGGATCGAGCAGCCGATTTCGGGATTGCTTTCCGCCTTGTGCTCCTCGAATTCGACGCCGAGCGCCTTCAACCGCTCGCGGCAAGCGACTTCCTCCGCCGGCATTTTCGCGTCGGGCAGATCGGCAGAGCGCGGGTCGGGGAGCATCTTCTCGTCGCCGGCATCCGCTGGTTTTTCAGGCGGCGTCGGCGCGACATCAGGCGGCTGAGCCCCTGGTTCGACAGTGTCGGGCCTTGGTGTCGGGACCGGGACCTCGGCCGGCGACTCCAGCTCGTTTTCCGTATCGGCTGATGGTTCTGAGGCTGGCGGTCCGGGGCGCGCCTGCTTCTCCCGATAGGACTTTTCTTCATTGAACCGATCCGCCGCTCCGGAGGCCTTTGGCACGTCCGCCTTTTGTTCCTTCCTCGTTGCGGCATCGGTCTTCGGCGCGTCCGCGGGACGCGGTTCAGGCACCGGAACAACGGCAGGCGAGGTCTCCCGGTCCTGCATCTTCTGTGGTGCCTTCTCCGGAGTGATGTTGTCCGGGGTGACATGCCGCTTGCCCCGTGATTTCAGGCGCTGCCTTGTCCGGGGTGTCAGCGGCTGGTCGGCACGCGGTGTCAGCGGCTGTTCCACCCGTGGTGCCGGTCGTCCGTGATGCGTGTGACGATGCTTGGCGTCGGCCGGGGTCACCAGCAAGGCGACGGCCATCAACGGCAACGCCAGTCTGCGAAACAGGGAAAAGCTCAGCGTTGCCATCGCTTCGAAACGGCGCCGGCATGCCGAAGTTGCCTGGAAGGCGCTTTCCCCCGATCACAATCGGTAACCGCGCCGTTACGCGCCAATTGCTTCGAGGCCTTCCTCCAGCCAGTCGGCGAGCAGCGGCATGCCGAGCAGGTATTTCGCCGTGCGCCTGTTGGCGCGTTCGCGCGCCGCCGTCACGGCATCGGACCATTCCGCTGCGTCATAGTCGCCGCGGCCGACCCAGGCCAGCGCGATCAGTTCGGCCGCCTCGTCGACATTGAGGTCGTTGATCAGTTCGCGAAATTCCTCTTCGGTCAGGTTTTCCGAACTTTCCTCGGCGAGGCCATCATGATGATGATTGTCGTGGGTGCCGCCGTCGAACTCGATCTCGTGCTCGGCGCCGTCGGCATAATCCTCGTTGACGGCCGCGCTCAGCGCCTTGGCCTTGAGGATGAACAGGCGCACGGTGTCGGGGCCGATCGTAAGATCCCAGTCCTTTTCAAGCCGCCGCTGCACGGGCCGTCTCCGTCGGTCGTTTGCCCGGATGATAGCGGATTTGCTGCATCCGTCACCTCATGTTCTCCACGCATGCTTTTCCGGGATGAAACGCGGAGAGCTTGGCGTTAGTGTTGTATTCTCACCCCTCCAGGAGGCTTCGATGCATAAAAGAGTGCTGATCCAGGCGGCGGGCGCGCTTCTCGCCCTGCAGTTCATGGCCGTTCCGGTGTTCGCCGCCGGCAGCGACAGTTCGGGCGGCGGCGGTGGTGGCACCCAGACCACCACAAAGTGCAAGAAAGGCGAAGTCTGGGACAAGAAGAAGAAAAAGTGCGTCGCACCCCAGGAAGGCATGCTCGACGACGACAGCATCTATGATGCCGGTCATGATCTCGCGATGGCCGGACGTTATGATGAGGCGATCGCCGTGCTCAGCCTCGCCGCCAACAAGCAGGATCCGCGCATCCTCAACTATCTCGGCTATTCGCACCGCCATTCCGGACGCGTCACTGTCGGCCTCGGCTACTACGAGGAAGCGCTGCGCATCGACCCGAACTACACACTGGTGCGCGAATATCTCGGCGAGGCGCATCTGCAGATCGGCGACCTGGCCGGCGCCCAGCAGCAACTGGCGGAGATCGAGAAGCGGACTGGCAAGGGCTCGCGCGAATACGGCATGCTGGCCGAGCAGATCGACCATTTCATGCGGAGCTGACCACGCTCCAGGCAATCCTCGAAGCGGCCGCGAACCATCGCGGCCGCTTTTTTGTTCACCCTGTCTCGTTAGCACAGTTCCTGGAATTGCCTCGGCCGCCTCGGTTGGATGAAAGCCGCGACGATTTTTGAAAAACCCATTTTTTGGGCGTGAAAAAACCGCTGACATTGCTATATTAGGGCAAATTGCGGTGAGACGGTTCCGTTAGCCCGAGGCTGCCGGACCGTTTTCTTTTTGTACCCAACGACAAGGCTTCCCCCGAAACGCGGGGGTGGCGGCAGGAAAGGTGAGGCATGATGAACAAGGTCCCGATGACAGGCGAGGGGTTCGCGTCATTGAAGGAAGAACTGCGCTGGCGCCAGCAGGAAGAGCGGCCGCGCATCATCGAGGCGATCTCCGAAGCGCGCTCGCATGGCGACCTGTCCGAAAATGCCGAATATCATGCCGCAAAAGAGGCACAGAGCCTCAATGAGGGCCGCGTCAACGAGCTCGAGGATTATATCGCGCGGGCCGAGGTGATCGACGTCACCAAGCTCAGCGGCGAAAAGGTCAAGTTCGGCGCTACCGTCGTGCTGGTCGACGAGGACACCGAGGAAAAGAAGACTTATCAGATCGTCGGTGACCAGGAAGCCGACGTGAAGTCCGGCCGCATCTCGATCTCCTCGCCGATCGCGCGCGCGCTGATCGGCAAGGAAGTCGGCGACGCCATCGAGGTCAATGCGCCTGGCGGTGCCAGGGGTTACGAGATCGTCCAGGTGCAGTTCATCTAGGGGATTGGGCGCGGCATCGCGCGGGTTGGCGCGTTTCAAACCGGCGTTGGCGCCGCCCCTCATCTGGCTGCCGCCATCTTCTCCCCGTGAACGGGGAGAAGGACGCCCTCATCGATGGTTTCGCCTTTTCAAGTTGCAAGATGGGCGCCAGCGTTGCGGCCAGCTTCTTTCGCCCCGTTTACGGGGAGAAATGCCAGGCAGGGCAATGAGGGGCGGCGCTGACCTTCCCAATTGAATTGATTTGAAAAAATCAAGTCTTACCAGCCAGAGCTGCGCCTCTACGCGCCAGTAGCCTCTCCGCCTCCGCCACCACCTCGGCCGGCGTCAAACGCCCACCTGGCGGCGCCAATAGCGTCGACGCATATGGCCCGCGAGGGCCTGTCAAACCAGGCTCGGTGGCCAAAAAAACCGCGACCGTCGGCAGGCCGAAGGCGCTGGCGAGATGGGTCAGGCCGGTGTCGGCGCCGATGACCAGCGTCGAGCGGCCGAGGATGGCGGCGATGTCGGCCAGCGTCGATTTCGGCACCACGACCGCAGAGGGCACCGCCCTGGCGATCGCTTCGGCCACGGCTTTCTCACGCTCGTTCGACCAGGTGGTGACCGGTGCCATACCCCGCTCGACGAGCAGGCGGGCCGTCCCGATCCAGTCTCCGGCCGGCCATTTCTTGTCCTCACGGCTGGTGCCGTGCAGCAGGAAGGCGGTGTTTGCGCCGATGTTGGCTGGAGTGACCGGCGGCGGAACGATGCCGGAGTTGAGTGTCGACAGATCGGGCTGATAGCCGAGCGCCTGCCCGAACAGCCGCCGCGTCCGCTCTATGGCGTGCAGGTTGCGCGGCACGCCGTAGGTGACGTCATAGAACAGCGTTGCCGACAGTTCGCGCGCGCTCGACCGGTCGAAGCCGGCAATCGGTGCGCCCGCCTGCCGCGCCACAAGGGCCGACTTCAACAGACCCTGCGCATCGATGACGAGGTCGTAGCGGCGTTCGCGCAAGGTGCGGCGCAGCGCGGCCGCCTCGCGCCAGGTGGCGCCATCGAGCAGCGCCTTGCGCCAGCGCCGGATGGCGACCGTGTGGATCCTGCCGATCGCCGGGTGCAGCGCCACGATGCCGGCGAACGCCTCTTCGACGCACCAGTCGAAGGACACGTCCGGCCTGGCGAGGCTGGCGTCCTCGACAGCCGGGAAGGTGTGAATGACATCGCCCATCGACGATGTCTTGACGATCAGCACCTTCATGCCGCCGCCGGAAGTTCCAGCAGGCGTTCCGCCGCTGCCGCGACTTGCCCGACTTCCAATGTCTTCAGGCAGTTGAGGTGGCCAAGGGGGCAGATCTTCTGGTGGCAAGGCGAGCAGGACAGGCCGAGCCAGACCAGTTCGCGGCGCTCCGCCAGCGGCGGCGTATTTTGCGGCGAGGTCGAGCCATAGACGGCGACGATCGGCGTGCCGACCCCCGCCGCGACATGCATCAGCCCGCTGTCGTTGGACACCGCCAGCCTTGCCGCCGCGATCAGGTCGATGGCGTCTTCCAGCCGCGTCTGGCCGGCGAGGTCGACGACGCCGGGGGCCAGGCTTGCGATCTCCGCCGTCACGTCGCGGTCGTTCTTCGAGCCGAACAGGGCGACCTTGAGACCCTTGCCCATCAAGTCGCGGGCCAGGCCGGCATAGCTTTCGCTCGGCCAGCGCTTGGCCGGTCCGAACTCGGCGCCGGGCATCAGGGCCACGAATTGCTGTGGCGCGAGCCCGAAACGATCGAGCAGGGCGGCCTGGTTGCCACCGTCGACGGTCAGGTGAGGGGCGCGGAAGGTGCCACCCTGGGCGAGGCCGAAATAGGCCTGCGCGGTGCGCCGTTTCACGGCCTCGGGCAGCGGCACGACGTCGGTCAAAAGGCCATAGCGCATTTCCCTGAGATGGCCGAACCGGCGTGGAATGCGAGCAAAGAAGGGGATCAGCGCCGATTTCCAGCTGCCCGGCAGGATATAGGCCATGTCGTAGCGGCCGCGCAGCAGGCGGCCGAAGCGGCGGCGATGGGTGAATTCGAGCGCGCCGGGCTTCAGCGGAAAGTCGATCTGCTGGCGGATTTCGGGCATGCGCTTGACCAGCGGGGCGGCCCAGGCCGGCGCCAGCACGTCGATCGCGGCGTTGGGGTGCAGCTCCTTCAGCGCCGAGAACAGGCACTGCGCCATCACCATATCGCCCACCCAGCGTGGGCCGATCACGAGGATCGTTGGGCTTTCAGCCATTCGACATAGTCTCTGACGCCAGTTTCGACGCTCCGGAACTGGCCATTGTAACCGGCCGCGCGCAAACGGGACATATCAGCTTGCGTGAAGCTCTGGTAGCTGCCCTTGAGATGGTCGGGAAATTCGATGAACTCGATCTCGCCTTTGCCCAGTGTATCGATCACCGTTTCGGCAATGGCGCGGAACGGCTGGGCGCGGCCGGTGCCGCAGTTGAAGATGCCGCTCGCGCCGCGCTTCCATAGCCACAGATTGACGTCGGCGACGTCGCCGACATGGATGAAGTCGCGGCTCTGTTCGCCAGGGCCGAAACCGCCATAGGCGCCGAAGAGCTTCGGGTTCTGGCCTTGCTCGACCTGGCTGAAGAGATGGAAGGCGACCGAGGCCATGGCGCCCTTGTGCGCCTCGCGCGGTCCGTAGACATTGAAGTAGCGCAGGCCCGCGACCTGCGAGTGGTCACTGTCAAAGACGGTGCGCCTGACATAGTCGTCGAAGAGTTTCTTGGAATAGGCGTAGACGTTGAGCGGCCGTTCGAGCGCCGGATCCTCGCGGAACTCGGCGCCGCCGCCATATACGGACGCGGAGGAGGCGTAGAGGAAGGGCACGCGCAACGCCTGGCAGGCATGCAGCAGCCGCTTCGAATAAGCAAAATTCACGTCCATCATGAACTTGCCGTTCCACTCTGTGGTGGTCGAGCAGGCGCCCTGGTGAAAGACGGCCTCGATACGGCCGAGCGAGCCGGCCTCGATGCGGGGCAGGAAATCGTCCTTGTCGAGATAATCGGCAATGCCGAGATCGGCGAGGTTGGAGATCTTGTGGCCGTCGGTGAGGTCGTCGACGACAAGGATGTCGTCATGGCCCTCGGCATTGAGCGCGGCGACGATGTTGGAGCCGATCATGCCGGCGCCGCCCGTGACGATGATCATGAAGGCCTCTGGTTGCTTGCGATTCCGGTCCTTATAAGGGAGGCCAGCCGGGCTGTCGACAAAGCAGGTGCAGGGCGACGGCAGGCGAGGCGGGTTGACGTCACGGTGGGGCCGCAAAGCTGCCGCTTCTGTTGGTTCGCCTGCCGGACTGGATCACGAAGGAACAAACGAATGCCGTCGACGGAACTGCTCATTGCGTTTTTCGCCACCACGGCGATCTTCGCCTACATCCCTGGTCCGGCCATGCTTTATGCCGCGGCCCAGACGATGGCGCGTGGGCGCTGGTCGGGGCTGACGGCGGCACTCGGCATCCATCTCGGCGGCTATGTGCATGTGTTTGCCGCTGCCGCCGGCCTGTCGGTGCTGTTCCACGCCGTGCCGCCGCTCTACATGGCGGTCAAGCTTGTCGGCGCGCTCTATCTGATTTGGCTCGGCATTTCGCTGTTCCGCAAGCGCGCGGACGGTGACACGACGCTGCCCGTCATCGAGCGGAAATCGGCGCGGCGTGCCTTTTTCGAAAGCATCACCGTCGAGGTGCTCAACCCGAAGACCGCGATCTTCTTCATGGCCTTCCTGCCGCAGTTCATCGATGCCTCGGCGGCGTTCCCGGTCTGGCTGCAATTCGTCGTGCTCGGCACCATCGTCAATTTGATGTTCTCCTCGGCCGACATCGTCTGCGTCTTCCTGGCCGGTCTCGTCATCGGCCGGCTGCGGCGTTCGAGCCGTGCACAGCGCCTCATGCAGCGCGCAGGCGGGGCCGTGCTGGTCGGACTGGGCGTCCACGTTGCCCTGCAGAAGAGCTGACCGCCGGACTATGTCCTGCCGTTGCGCTGCATGGATTTGCGGTATATCGGCAGGCATGAACGATCCGGCCCGTAAATTGACAATTTTCAGCACGACAGAGATCGGCCTTTCCCGCGCGTTGCCAGTGACATGATCAAGCACAATCCGCCTTCTCCCGAACCTTTGCACCGCGCGATCGCGCGTTTCGGCGACGTGACCGTTCTGGTGGTCGGCGACCTCATCCTCGACCGCTTCGTCAACGGCGTCATCGAGCGGATCTCGCCGGAGGCGCCGATCCCGGTGCTGCATGGGCGCGGCGAGGTCTTGGCCATGGGCGGTGCCGGCAATGTCGTGGCCAACATCGTCTCGCTCGGCGCGCGGGCCATCCCGGTTTCGGTGATCGGTACCGATGCGGCCGGCGACAGCCTGGTGCGGATGCTCAGCGAGCTTGGCGCCGAAACGGTGGGGCTTTCGCAGCAGCGCGGCCGCATGACCTCGTCGAAGAGCCGCTTCAGCGCGCTCAACCAGCAGGTGCTGCGTTTCGACGAAGAAGAAATCAAGCCGCTCGGCGACGACGAGCGGGCTGGTCTGGTCGGTCATTTCCGGGATGCGCTCAAGCAGGCCGATATCGTTGTCCTGTCCGACTACGGCAAGGGCATCCTGCTCGACGGCGTCGCCGGAGAACTGATCGCCATCTGCCGTGAGGCGGGAAAGCCGGTGCTGGTCGACCCGAAGGGCCGCGACTATGCACGCTATGCCGGCGCGACCGCCATCACCCCCAACCGCAAGGAGCTTGGCGAGGCAGCCGGCCATGCTGTGTTCGCCGATGACGAGATCGTCGCGGCGGCGCGTGAACTGATTTCCGCGCATAGCTTCGACTTCGTCGTCGCCACCCGCAGCGAAAAGGGCATGAGCGTGGTCGGCCCCGGCGAGGCGCACCACATCGCCACCCAGGCGCGCGAAGTTTTCGACGTCTCGGGCGCGGGCGATACGGTGATCGCGACCTTCGCGCTGGCGCTGGCCGCCGGTGCCGATCCGGTCGCGGCGGCCTCGATTGCCAATGCCGCCGGCGGCGTCGTGGTGGGCAAGCGCGGTACCGCGCGGCTGACGGTCGAGGAACTCGCCGGCGCGCTGTTCCGCTCGCATGGACCGACCGCCCACAAGGACGCCATCCTCGATGCCGCATCGGCGGCGCGCATGGTCGCGGCCTGGAAGGCGGAGGGACTGAGCGTCGGCTTCACCAATGGCTGCTTCGACATCCTGCATGCCGGCCACGTCAGCCTCTTGCATGCCGCGCGCAGCCAGTGCGACCGGCTGGTGCTCGGCCTCAACAGCGACGCCTCGGTGCGACGGCTGAAAGGCCCGGGCCGCCCGGTCAACGACCAGCATGACCGCGCCTGCGTGCTCGCGGCACTTGCCTCAGTCGATGCCGTCGTGGTGTTCGAGGAGGATACGCCGCTGGCGCTGATCGAGGCGCTTCTGCCCGACATCCTGGTCAAGGGCGCGGATTATACGATCGACACCGTGGTCGGCGCCGATGTGGTGCAGAAGGTCGGCGGACGCGTGGTGCTGGTCGATCTCGTCGCCGGCAAGAGCACTACGGGCACGATCGGCAAGCTGCGTGCTGGCGCCACCACGAACTGAGGGTTCCATGTCTGAACTGAACGACTACCTGGTCCGCTCGGCGGCTGCGATCACGGCGATGGTCGAGCGCGACCTGACCGGCGAGATGGAGCGCGCGGCGAGCGCCGTGGTGGCTGCGCTTTCAGCAGGCAAGGCCTTCCTGATCGCCGGCAATGGCGGCTCGGCCAGCGATGCCATCCACATCGCCGGCGAACTGGTCGGCCGCTTCCTCAAGGAGCGCAAGGCCTACAATGTCATCGCGTTGCCGGCTAACGCCGCAGTGCTGACCGCCTGGGGCAACGACTACGGCTTCGACACGGTGTTTTCGCGCCAGGTCGAGGCGCATGGCGCGGCCGGTGGCGTGCTGCTGGCGATCTCGACCAGCGGCAATTCGCCGAGCATCCTCGCCGCCGCCGAACAGGCGCGGATGATGGACATGACGGTGATCGGCCTGACCGGCGACACCGGCGGCAAGTTGAAGCCGCTGTGCGACATCCTGCTCAACGTGCCCTCGACCTCGACGCCGATCATCCAGCAGGGGCACCTGTGCCTCTACCATCATCTGTGCGAGGTGGTGGAAGCACGCCTGCACAATGGCTGACGCGATAGCGTATCCGCTGACCGAACCGGGCCTGTGGGTCGAGCGGATCGGCGACCGGGTTTTCCCGGGACGCCCGCCGGCGCTGTTCCTCGACCGCGACGGCACCATCAACGTCGATACCGATTACCCCAGCGATCCGGCCGAGATCGTGCTGCGCGACGATACCGTGCCGGCGATCGCGGCCGCCAACCGCAACGGGACCCCGGTCGTCGTGGTCACCAACCAGTCGGGCATCGCGCGTGGCTATTTCGACTGGAGCGTCTTTGCGGCGGTGAACGGTCGCGTGCTCGACCTGTTGCGCGAGCGGGGCGTGTTCGTCGACATGGTGCTTGCCTGCGCCTATCACGAGGCCGGCGTCGGGCCGCTCGCCGTATCGGACCATCCGATGCGCAAGCCCAATCCGGGCATGCTGGTCGAGGCGGGCAAACGCCTCGATCTCGATCTCCAGCGCTCCCTGATCGTCGGCGACAGACTGGGCGACATGCAGGCCGGACGGCGCGCCGGCCTGGCGCAGGGATGGCTGGTGGACGGCGAGGCGGCGGCTTTGCCCGGCTTCGCCATCAGGCGCTTGCATGACGCCGATGACCTCGGCGGTCTGCTCGCTGCCATCGAAACGCTCGGCTGGGACAACGGGTTCTGATCTGGCCTGACCGCTCACGCCTGATCGTTGCGCTCCGAGGCTTCGTAGAGCTTGGCCTCGGTGGCGAAGGAATAGATCATCACCGACATCGAGTAGACGAAGCCGTGCCGGCCGCACAGGAAGTAGCGCTTGGCGAGATAGAATTTCAGGAAGTTGCCGAACGGCGACAGCACCAGCCGCACCAGGCCGGGCTTCTTGCCCTTCTCGACCAGCGTCACAGCCTTGAGGCCGGAGTAGCTGTTGGCCCGGGCAAGATCTTCCTCGACCGAGATCTCGCGGCGATGCAGCAGCACGCCGTTTTCGATGGTGCCGGTTTCGCCGGGCACACGGAAGGATTCATGCACTCGCGCGGTGAGGTCCATGGTGGCGCCCTCGCGCCGGAAGAGCCGCAGCAGCCTGTTGTGCAGCACCCAGCGATGCGCATAGCCGTAGCCCTTCAGCCAATCGCGGCGGCGGATGTACCAGCCGCCGATCTTGGTGTCGGCAGCCTGCGTAGCGGCCACGATCGACTGTCGCAGCCGGTCGTCGACGCGTTCGTCCGGGTCGATCGAAAGACACCAAGGCTGGTTGGCATGGTCGAGCGCGAATTGCCGCTGACGGGGAAAGCCCGGCCAGTCGTTGTGCAGCAGCGTTATCGGGTAGCCCTTGGCGATATAGCCTTCCACGCATTCGACGGTGCCATCGGTCGAACCGGAATCGACGACGATGATCTCGGCGCAGAAGTCGATGCTTTCCAGGCACGGGCCGATCATATCGGCCTCGTTCACGCAGATGATAAGCGCCGAGACCGGGCTTGCAAATCGAGTCATGGTCCCCTTCCCATGGCGGGCCGTCCCCGGAACAACACTGCTTGCGCTCTGTTCGAGCGTCAGTTGAGCGGCGAAGTCCGGCAGGCCGTCCAGCCTTGTACATCAGCGTCTGTCTGATACCAACGGGGCGCCGGTGTGGCGAAGGTAAGGAATTTGCCGGCCGACAGGCCTTCGCCCGGCCTCAGGGGCGCTCGAACGAGACCAAGCCCTCATCCTTGACCCGGCGGATGGTGAGGGCGGTGCGCACCGTGTCGACATTCGGCGTCGAGGTCAGTTCCTCGATGACGAAGGTCTGGAAGGTGCCGAGGTCGCTTGCCACGCAATGCAGCAGGAAGTCGGATTCGCCCGAGACCATCCAGGCATCGCGCACGATCGGCCAGCCGCGCGTGCGCTCGGCAAAGATGCGCAGTTCGGCATCGGCCTGGTGATGCAGCCCGACCAGGCAGAAGGCGACCACGTCGAGGCCGAGCGCCGGGGCGTTGAGCAGAGCGCGGTAGCCTCGGATGATGCCGGCTTCCTCCAGCCGCTTGACCCGGCGCAGGCAGGGCGGCGCCGAAATGCCGACGCGGTTCGACAGTTCGACGTTGGTCATGCGGCCGTCGCCCTGCAATTCGCGCAGGATCTTCCAGTCGATGGCGTCGAGGTCGGCCTTGAGCGGCATTGGAGGTCTCGATGATCAGAGTGGCGCAAGAATCTTTCGCGATTTTGTAATTAAACGACTTTTGTGTCGACGCCAGCCCTCATCAGCGCGATTTTGGAAAGGCAACGAAAAGCGGTCATCGCGCGAATATCCACATGGGCCGAAGCTTTCCGGGGACGACGGCCCGTTCGCCTTGCTGGCGTGGTTGGCAACCCTTACATTAAGCGCAACATTCCACGTCTTTTTCCAAGGCAACACCTCTATTGTCTGCCCCGCAGAGGCTTCAAATGACCACCAAGCATGCGCCCGTTCTCATCATCGGTTCCGGCCCGGCCGGCTATACGGCGGCGGTCTATGCCGCACGCGCCATGCTGAAGCCGATGCTTGTCGCCGGCCTGCAGCAGGGCGGCCAGTTGATGATCACCACCGATGTCGAAAACTATCCCGGCTTCGCCGACCCCATCCAGGGGCCATGGCTGATGGAGCAGATGCTCAAGCAGGCCGAGCATGTCGGCACCGACATCATCAACGACATCATCACCGAGGTCGACCTCAACGTGCGGCCGTTCCGCGCCAAGGGCGATTCCGGCACGACCTACACGGCCGACGCGCTGATCATCGCCACCGGTGCGCAAGCCAAGTGGCTGGGCATTCCGAGCGAGCAGGATTTCATGGGCTTCGGCGTCTCGGCCTGCGCCACCTGCGACGGCTTCTTCTATCGCGGCAAGGATGTCGCCGTGGTCGGCGGCGGCAATTCGGCGGTGGAGGAGGCGCTCTACCTGTCGAACCTCGCCAAGAGCGTGACGGTCATCCACAGGCGCAGCGACTTCCGCGCCGAACGCATCCTGCGCGAGCGGCTGCTGAAAAAGGACAATGTCCGCGTCATCTGGGACACGATCGTCGACGAGATCACCGGCCGCCCGGGCAAGACGCCGCTGCCGCCGTCGGTCGAAGGGCTGAAGCTCAAGCATGCGGTGACCGGTGCCGAAACGCACCTCAAGGTCGATGGCGTGTTCGTGGCGATCGGCCACGCACCGGCGGTCGAACTGTTCGCCGGCAAGCTGAAGCAGAAGCCGAACGGTTATCTGTGGACCGCGCCGGATTCGACCCGCACCGACGTGCCCGGCGTGTTCGCGGCCGGCGACGTGACCGACGATGTCTATCGCCAGGCGGTGACGGCGGCGGGCCTCGGTTGCATGGCGGCGCTCGAGGCGGAAAAGTATCTGGCCGGTATCGAGGTGCATCGCGAAGCAGCGGAATAGGGGTCGCTGTAAAACTGTTAAAAAAGCGGCTTAGAAACGCCGTGCAAAAGCCTGATTTTTCATTCAGACGCCAAACAGAACGAGGGGTATCATGGCGTTGGACTGGGACAAGCTACGCGTGTTTCACGCAGCGGCGGAAGCGGGGTCGTTTACGCACGCGGCCGAGACATTGCATCTGTCGCAATCGGCGATCTCGCGGCAGGTCAGCGCGCTCGAGCATGATGTCGGCGTGCCGCTGTTCAACCGCCATGCACGCGGCCTGGTGCTGACCGAGCAAGGCGAAATGCTGTTCCGCACGGCGCATGACGTGCTGATGAAGCTCGAGACCATCAAGTCGCGGCTGACCGAGACCAAGGACCGACCCTCCGGCGTGCTCAGGGTGACGACGACCGTTGGCCTCGGCGCCGGCTGGCTGACCGAGCGGGTGCAGGAATTCATCGAGCTCTATCCCGAAATCAGCCTGCAGCTGATCCTCGCCAACGAGGAGCTCGACCTCACCATGCGCCAGGCCGATTGCGCCATCCGGCTGCGCCAGCCGCAGCAGCCGGACCTGATCCAGCGCCGCCTGTTCACCGTGCATTTCCACCTCTACGCCGCGCCTTCCTATGTCGCCAAGCATGGCAAGCCGGCCTCGGTCGCGGAGCTCAGGACCCATCGCATCGTCACCTTCGGCCTGCCGGTGCCTTCGCATCTGTCGGAACTGAACTGGCTGGAGACGGTGGGCGATTTCGAGGGCGGCCAGCGTGTACCTTCGCTGCAGATCAACGACATCCTGTCGATCAAGCGGGCCGTGCAGGGCGGTGCTGGCATCGCCATGCTGCCGGACTATGTGATCTCCAAGGATTCAGGCCTGGTGCAATTGCTGCCGGAGACCGAGGTGCCGTCCTTCGACACCTATTTCGCCTATCCCGACGCGATGAAGAACCAGGCCAAGCTGCATGTGTTCCGGGATTTCATCATCGCCAAGGCCAGAAGCTGGTCCTTTTAGGATATGCCGATATTCAGGTGAGGCCGGCCTGCGAACGAGAGCTTCCTGCGCTTCCGGTACTCACGGACGGAAAGTCCGCTCCGTTCCGGTTCTCGGAAGCTCCCGTTCTCGGCTCGGCCTGACCTGAATCTCGACATATCCTCTGCGGCGCTGCGTCCCTAAGCCGGCTCACCCCCGCCAGGGCGTCAGGCGGGGCAGCCAGCCGGGCACGTTGCGGCGGTAGGTATCGTATTCTTCGCCATAACGACGGCTGAGCGTCGGCTCCTCGTAGAGCCTGACGAAGGCTCCCATGGCGACCGCGCCGACGGCGGCATAGGCGACAAGCGTCCAGCTCGAGAACAGCAGCGCCTGGCCGAGGATGATCGACAGCACCGCGACATACATCAGGTTGCGGACGTGACGGTAGATGCCGCCGATCACCAGCTTTTCGGTCGGCGCGATCGGTGCTGGTGTCCCCAGCCCCTCCAGCGCAAAGCGCCCGAAGGCATGCAGCAGCACGGCCGCAGCGGCGAGGATCAGGACCCAGCCGGCAAGCACAAAGCCCGGCATCGCTGACCAAGGCAGGCCCCAGCGATCACTGAGCAGCCACGGGATCAGACCGGCGACCACGCCAGGTGCCGCAATCAGGAAAATAGCGCTGCCGGCAATCGCCGTGAACGTACGCATTGGCTGGCTCCTTCCGATTGCCTTAGAAATGAACGCCTGCTGCTCACTTCCACGTCATTGCGCGGTTTTGGCATTTCGCGGCGAAAACCGATCGCTATTCGCGATTCCGGTGTGACAATGGCCCGATCGCGCGCTGCAATTCGACGATTCCACTGGTCCTATTGGCGTCGGGAGCGGGTTAGACCACAGCCTGCGTCTTTTTGCATGCGTGTGTTGCAAAATAGATGCTTGTTTCTTGGGCATGATGAGCACATATATAGATCATCTCCTGGGCGCGTTCTCCTCCCATTAGCGCCCTCGAGTGTTCCCCTCTGGAGGTTAGCCTTAACAGGCACTTCCATCAAACTCAGCCGGATCTTCATTGATCCGGCTTTTTTGTTGCCCGCATGCCCCCCAGGGCGGCTGAGAATTTCACCTGAATTGCCGCGTAACAGTGTCATGTAACCTCTGGTAACATGACAAGGGCATCCTCCATCTGCTATGTAGATCATAGGACGCGGTGTGGTTCGGACGGGAGATGGGGGCATCACTCGAACGACCCGGGCTCAGGCGGCTACCGCGTCCGAACCTTTTTGCCGAAGCTCGGCGACTGCTCATGCGGCGGACCTGCCGTTTCTCCTCCCAAGAAAACGGTCCGCAGAACAAAACGGCGTCCGGCTCCCCGGGCGTCGTTTTTATTTCCGCCCCCTCGAATTTCGAGGGGGCGTTATATCAGGATGGAAATCACGCGGCCTTGCCGTTGGCATTCATCGCCTCGTCCGCGAGGCGGCCGGTGAGGTCGGCCATGTGGTCGAAGACGGCGCGATAGCTGGCAACGCCCGCGGTTGCCGAGCGCAACTCGATGATCAGGTCGCCGATCTCGGCCTGCGGCATGGTCGCCTCGACGACATCCCATCCCGGCCAGTCGGGCCGCGCGTCATAACCGAGGATCTGGCCGCGGCGTTGCGGGATCAGCGCGATGATCTTCGACGTCGCGTCGGACGGCGTGACGATCTCGACCTTCATCACCGGTTCCAGAAGCACCGGCGAGCAGGCGGCCATGCCTTCCTTCATTGCCAGCTTCGCCGCCATCTGGAAGGCCATGTCGGAGGAATCGACCGCATGGTAGGAGCCGTCCGAGAGGTTGACGGCGACATCGACCACGGGGAAGCCGAGCGGGCCGGACTTCAGGTAGTCGCGCACACCGGTCTCCACCGATTGGATGTAGGTCTTCGGCACCACGCCGCCGGTGATGGTGTCGGTGAACTGGAAGCCGGAGCCGCGCGGCAGCGGCTTGATCTCGATCACCACATCGCCGAACTGGCCGTGGCCGCCCGACTGCTTCTTGTGGCGGCCGCGCTGCTGCACCGATTTGCGGATGGTCTCGCGATAGGGCACCGCCGGCGCGTGGCCTTCCACCGGAATCTGGTTCTTGCCCTCGAGCCGCTCGCGCACGACGCGCAGATGCATCTCGCCATGGCCCGACAGCACGGTCTCGGCCGAGTCCTGGTTGTGGCGCAGGTTGAGCGAGGGATCCTCCTCGGCCAGGCGCTGGATGGCCGCCGACATCTTCACCTCGTCCTTGCGCTCCTTGGGGCGCAGCGCGAAGGCGAAGACCGGTTGCGGCGGTTCGACATCGAACAGCTGTTTGATGCCGCCCTTGGCCGAGGTCAGCGTCTGGCCGGTCTTGACCTCGTCCAGCTTGCCGAGCGCGACCGTGTCGCCGGCCCTGGCGGCGGTGAGCTTGAACTGGTCCTTGCCGAGCATCCGGTAGATACCGGAGACCTTGGCGGTGCCGCCGCCGGGCAGCCAGAGTTCGGAGCCGTCGGCAGCCTGGCCTGACAGGATGCGCGACACCGACAGCTTGCCGCCGTGCGGCGTGTGAATGGTCTTCATCACCTGGGCCACGATGGCGTTGCCATCCGGTGCGCCGAGCCGCTTGCGGGTCGCCTCGATGTCGGGCGCATCGTGGCGGATCGTCTTCAGCAGGCGCAGCACGCCATTGCCCTTCTCGGCGGTGCCGATCAGCACCGGCGTCACCGCGCCGTCGCGCAGATCGGCCGAGAGGTCGTCGAAGATCGCATCCTTCGGCGGCTCGATCTCCTCGAGCAGCTGTTCCATCAACTGGTCGTCATGGTCGGCGAGCGTCTCCAGCATGGAGAAGCGCGCTTCCAATTCGCGCGCCTTGTCGTCGCCTGGTATCTCGGCCACCTCGCTCTCGGCATATTCGCGGTAGATGTAGGCGCGCTCCAGCGCCAGGTCGATCGAGCCGATGACGACGCCGTCCTTGCGCAGTGGAATCTGGCGCAGCAGGAGCGGTACCGAACTGGCCGGCTGCAACATCTTCAGCGTGTCGCGCACGCCCGATATCGCCTTGTCGACCTTGTTGAGGAACAGGAGGCGCGGCACGCCGAGATCGTCGAGCTTGCGCATGATCAATTGCAGGGCGGGGATCTTCTTTTCATCGGCCTCGGCCACGACCACGGCGAGGTCGCAGGCGGCCAACACCGGTTCGGCCTCGAAGGAGAATTCGATCGAGCCGGGGCAGTCGATAAAGGTGATCTGCTCGCCCATGAACTCGGTGGTGGCGATCGTCGCCTCGACGCTCATCGCGTGGGCACGCGCCTCCGGCGAATGGTCGGAAACGGTGTTGCCGGAAGAAACGGGATTTTGTCGGGGAATGGCGCCCGTACGGGCCAATATGGCTTCGAGAAGTGTCGTCTTACCGCTTGCGAAGGGACCGACTATGGCAATGCATTTCGGTCCCGTGCGTCGTCCTCCGGCGCGAGTACCCATGACTGACCTCCACTCAGGCGTTTCCCGTAGGACCGACTGGCATGCATGGTTCAGGCGTGGTCAATCGGTCCTAAGCGGCGGCCGGCCTGTTCGACCGTCGCGGGCGGGGTTCTTTTGGTTTCACCACCTGCCCGAAAGCATCGTCCCACTTGTTTGCCGGCAGGGCAAGAAAAATAGGAATCCGCCGCTGCGTCAGGCGCTCAGCGCCAGCGGCTCGATATTTGCCAGGCGTGACGGTAGAGGCTTGTCGCGTGGCGCCGGCCTGCCGAAGAAATAACCCTGGAAGCGGTTGCAGCCGGCCGCCCTGGCCAGTGCGAACTCTTCCTGCGTCTCGACGCCCTCGGCCACGATGGTGACGTCCTGGATGCGCGCAATCTGCGCCAGCGCCGAAACGAAGATCTGCGCCACCTGGTCATGGGCAAGGCTGCGGATATAGGAGCGATCAATCTTGATGGTGTCGATCGGCAACGTCTTCAGATAGTTGAAGCCGCAATGGCCGGTGCCGAAATCGTCGAGCGCGATATGGAAGCCGAGGCCGCGCAACGCTTCGAGACGCCGCAGGACTTCCGGCGTGGCGGCGGTAGCCACGGTTTCGGTGATCTCGATAATGAATTGCGCCGCCGAGCGGCCGGTTTCCTTCAGCACGCGGTCGCACATGGTGACGATCTCGTCGCGGTTGAGTTGCTCGCCGGAGACGTTGATCGAGATGCGGCGGCCGGCGAAATGGCCGATGTCGGCGCAAGCGCGCTTGAACACCCATTCGCCGAGCATGTCGATCAGGGTCGAGCGCTCGGCGATGGCGATGAACTCGACCGGCGGGATCAGGCCGCGAACCGGATGGCGCCAGCGGATCAGCCCCTCGAACGCATGGGTGGAGCCATCCGGATTGACGATCGGCTGGTAATGCAGTTCGAGCTCGCCGAGATAGACAGCCGCGCGCAGTTCCCTTTCGACCAGGCGCCGATAGCGCTTGTCGGACAGCATCTCCTCGTCGAACACGGTGACGCGGCCACGGCCCGCCGCCTTGCTTTCGTAGAGCGCGAGGTCGGCAACCAGCATCAATTCCGTCGTGTTCGAGGCATGGGCGGGCGCCAGCGCCACGCCGACCGAAATGGAAAGCGGAATGGTCTTGCCTTCGTGTGACTTGCCGGCCCGCATGGCATCCAGCAATTGCCTGGCATGCTTGTTGATGGCGGCGAGATCGCCATGCGGAATGATGACACCGAATTCATCGCCGCCGAGCCGACCGACCATGCAGCCGGCGAAAATGCGCTCGGCCGTCTTCACCAGATGCGCCAGGGTGCGGTCGCCGAACTGATGCCCGAACGTGTCGTTGAGCTGCTTGAAATGGTCGAGGTCGATCAGCAGCAAGGCCGCATCGCGCCGGTCGCGCATGGTGCCCAGGCTGTTACCCAGCGCTTCGAGGAAATAGCGGCGGGTCATCGCCCCGGTCATCGCGTCCCTGGTCAGGAAATGATGCTTTTCCGCCTCGGCGGCGGCTGCGGATCTCAGGCTATGAACGACACTGCTGCGCATGTACATCAGCGCCATCAAGGCCAGCCCGGTGGCGAGGATCGAGACCACGAAAGCGCCGCTGGAGGGGAGGTTTTCCGACATCTCGACGGTGCCAAGCAGCGCGGCGCCGATGCTGATCAAAAGCAATGACTGGATGCCGCGGTAGATGCGGCCGCTTTGGTCCTTGATCGTAGCCAGTATGCTCATCTCACCGCCCCCTGAAATGCAGGCTCAGGGCTAGAGGGCAGCCGTTAAGAAGACATTGAATTCACCGTCTTTTCGTCCCGCGATGCGATGTCGGAAACGGTCATGGTTAAGGAGAGAGAACCGGATATTGCGGCGGCGCGGCAAACGGCCTGTTGCGCCTCGGAAGATATCGGTCGAGAATGCAGCCGCCTCGAATGAGAGACGGCGTTTGCCGTCGGTCGCTTCACCACCGGTCTTGACCGGTCTTGGGATTAGACGATGAAGATCATTGCTTGCGGCAGCGTACCCACCATCATCGCACCGGAAAAGTACTTCACCGGCCGCGTTCTGCAGACGCCGATCATCGAGAAGGAGGAACCGGCGCGGCTGAGGGCGACACTGGTCAGTTTCGAGCCGGGTGCTCGCACATACTGGCACACACATCCGCTCGGCCAGACGCTCTACGTCACCTCGGGTGCCGGCCTTGCCCAGACTTGGGGCGGGCCGGTCCAGGAGTTCAGGGCAGGCGACGTCATCTCGTTCGCGCCCGGCGAGAAGCACTGGCATGGCGCGGCGCCGAAATCGGCAATGACGCATATCGCCATGCAGGAAGCGCTCGATGGCGTCCACGCCGACTGGCTGGAAGCGGTGACCAACGAGCAGTATGGCGGCTGAGGCCGAGCCGGGCTCACAAAAAAACCCGGCGTGGAGCCGGGTTTCCGTTGGCCGCGATGATGCGTCCGATCAGGTCAGCGATGCCGTGAAGCGCTGGATGCGCGTGCAGGCTTCCTCCAGAAGGGCATCCGAGGTGGCGTAGGAGATGCGGAAGTTCGGGCCGAGGCCGAAGGCCGAGCCGAACACCACCGCCACGCCCTCGGCCTCGAGCAGTTCCGAGCAGAAGGCTTCGTCGGTGTCGATCACCTTACCCGCCTTGGTCTTCTTGCCGATCAGCTGGGCGCAGGACGGATAGACGTAGAAAGCGCCTTCCGGCGACGGGCAAGAAATGCCGCGCGCCTGGTTGAGCATCGAGACGACAAGATCGCGCCTGCCCTGGAAGATCGCCTTGTTCTTGGCGATGAAGTCCTGCGGGCCGTTGAGCGCTTCGACCGAGGCCCATTGCGCGATGGTGCAGGCGCCCGATGTCTGCTGGCCCTGGATCATATCCATAGCCTTGATCAGCTGGACCGGGCCGGCCGCGTAGCCGATGCGCCAACCGGTCATGGCATAGGCTTTCGATACGCCGTTCATGGTCAGCGTGCGCTCATAGAGCTTCGGCTCGACCTCGGCGAGGGTCTTGAAGACGAAGTCGCCATAGGTCAGGTGCTCGTACATGTCGTCGGTCAGCGTCCAGACATGCGGATGCTCGAGCAGCACGTCGGCCAGCGCGCGCAGTTCAGCTTCGGTATAGGCCGCGCCCGACGGGTTCGACGGCGAGTTCATCAGCAGCCACTTGGTCTTCGGCGTGATCGCTTTGTCCAGCACCTGCGGGGTCAGCTTGAAGCCGTTTTCGATTGAGGTGTCGGCAAACACCGACGTGCCGCCGCAGATCGCCACCATTTCCGGGTAGCTGACCCAGTAGGGGCGCGGGATGATGACTTCGTCGCCGGGGTTCAGCGTCGCCATGAAAGCGTTGAACAGGATCTGCTTGCCGCCGGTGCCGACGATGGTCTGCTCGGGCTTGTAGTCGAGATTGTTCTCCCGCTTGAACTTTTTCGCGATCGCCTCGCGCAGCGGCACGATGCCCGAAACCGGCGGATACTTGGTCTCGCCACGACGGATAGCCTCGATCGCCGCATTCTTGATGTTGTCGGGCGTGTCGAAATCCGGTTCGCCGGCGCCGAGGCCGATGATGTCACGGCCGGCATTTTTCAGCTCGCGGGCTTTCTGCGTCACCGCGATGGTGGCGGAAGGCTTCACGCGGGAAAGGGTGTCGGCAAGAAAGGCCATGACCTTTTGTCTCTCCTGAGAGGATCAGCGCGGCCAAGAGCGGCCGCGGCGCTTCTCATGTCGCATCATTCCGCGCAGTGCAAGCCTTCTTGGCTGGGCCAGGTGGGTCGCGCGGTCAATGACCCGTGATTGAGAGCCGTGATTGGCAACGATAAATTCATTAACGGGCGGTAGAGGCTTGCGTGACAGGATCGCAATCCAATTGCGGAGCGAGGAACCGTGTCGCGCAGCGTCGGGCTTGCCCATATCATCCGTCATGATGACGGCACCTCTACCGGTGTCTGGGGCATTTATACGCTGCAAAGTGCCTTCCAGCCGATCTTCGCCTTCAAGGAGGGCAAGCTGTCGGTCACCGCCTTCGAGGGGCTGATCCGACCGTTTCGCGATGGCGAGCCGCAATCGCCGATGAGCTTCTTTTCGACTTGTCCGGCCGCCGACCGCCTGCATGTCGAAGCGCTGACCAGGACGCTGCATCTCCTGAATGCCGGCGCCTGCCTGCCGCAGGAGGCATCGATCTTCATCAATTTCGACCCGTCTGTGTTCACCGAGCGGGCGATCGCCGACAATGCCTTGCGCGAAATGCGGCTGGTGCTGCACGAGGCCGGTATCGACCCGGGCCGCGTCGTTTGCGAGGTGACGGAACAGAGGTCGGCGTCGCAGGAGACCCTGCACAGCTTCGTGGCGGCGCTCAAGGGCAACGGCTTTCGCATTGCCGTGGACGACTATGGCGCTGATGAGTCCGACATCGGCCGGATCAAGGAATTGAAGCCCGACATCGTCAAGTTCGATGCGCAGTGGATCACGCAGCTGATGGAGTCCGGCGCCGGCTTCGCGCTGCTGACCACGATGGTGAAAAGCTTCGAGGAGCAAGGCATCCGCACCGTGTTCGAGGGCATCGAGGAAGGATGGCAGCTGGAGCTTGCCGAGAAGTCGGGAGCGTCGATGATCCAGGGCTATGTGCTGGCATGGCCCGAGCTGGCGCCGACCAGCTTTCGCGCCTTCGCCAAAGTCACGCCGGAACCCGTCTCCGCCGCCGAGACCGTGCCTGTCGCGACCCCCGTTCGGCAAACGGCGCGAGCGGTGAAAGCCTTCGGGCGCAAGGTGGCGCCATGAGGCCCGAACGGCGGCGCAATGTCGGCGATGCGATCTTCGTCGACGAGGTCGGCATCGAATTCGGCGTTTATGGCGACTTCCGTCTGCGCAGCGCCTATCAGCCGATTTTTGCCCCGCGCGGCGACACCCTGTACCCGGTGGCGGTCGAAGGCCTGATCGAGCCGCACCGCGCCGGCCGGCCAGGGTCGCCACGGGTGTTCTTTGAAGGCGTTGCCGCACCGGACCGGCTGTTTGTCGAGACCATGTGCCGGGTGCTGCATCTTCGGAATTTCCACAATATCGGCGTCGACGGGCTCGATCTGTTCTTCAACTACAATCCGCTGGTCAACGACCATGCCGGGCGGGCGCTGGCCGAGATCCGGCTGATGAGCAGGCATCTGGGCGAACTCGGCCTCGCACCTCGCATGCTGGTCTGCGAAATCACCGAACAGGCGGCGGACGATGCGCTGCTTGCCCGGCTGGCACGCGAGATGCGGCGGGACGGCATCCGCATCGCCATCGACGATTTCGGCACGGGCCATTCGACCGAGGAGCGGGTGAGCCTGCTCAAGCCCGACATCGTCAAGATCGACGGCGGCTGGTTCGCGCAGTTCTGCCGCCATGCCGCCGCCGAACGCTTTTTCCGCCCGCTGGTATCCAGTCTGCACGACCGCGGCGCCAAGGTGCTGGTCGAAGGCATCGAGCAATCCATCCATCTGCGCGTCGCGCTCGAAGCCGGCGTCGATCTGCTGCAGGGCTTTCTTCTGGCCCGGCCGGCGCTGGCCGGCACCGTCTTCGAGGAAGCGCCGCTCGTCGTCGACGCGCTGCTGGGTCTCGACAACAAGGTCGTGCCGCTGTTTGCCAGGACCTTGCATCAGCGGCGCTGATGGTCGCGCCAAAACAAATCATTGGTTGAGAACGCCGCCCTTGGGATAATCGCCTCTGCAAGGCAGCGCTCGGGGAACGGCAATGATACTTTACAACATGATCGACAGCGGCAACTGCTACAAGCCGCGCCTGCTGATGGCCAAGCTCGGCCTCGGCTTCACCACGGTCGAGGTGAGTTCGCATACGGGCGACACGCGAAAAGCCGAGTTCGTCGCCAAGAATCCGAACGCCATGGTGCCGCTGCTCGAACTCGACGATGGCCGGCGGCTGGCCGAGTCCAATGCCATCCTGCTCTACCTCGCCGAGGGCACGCGCTTCCTTCCGGCGGACAAGTATGAGCGCGGGCTCGCCTATCAGTGGCTGTTCTTCGAGCAATACAGCCACGAGCCCTACATCGCCGTGCGCAAGGCGCTGTTGACCTTTCCCGAAAGGGCCGCGGATGCTACGCCCGAACGGCTGGCGGTGACACTGGAGCGCGGCAACAAGGCGCTTGGCGTGATGAACAGACATCTGGAAAACAACGCCTTCTTCGCCGGCAGCGCCTTCAGCGTCGCCGACATCGCGCTCTATGCCTACACGCACACGGCGGAGCAGGGCGGCTTCCAGCTCGACGCCTATCCGGCCGTGGCGGCCTTGGCTGAGGCGGGTGGAAGCGGATCCGGGGCACGTGCCGATCGGGTGGGTGGGGTAGGCTTCTCCTCCTGAAGGAGGGGCTATTTCAATAGATGGTCATAGTCGGCGTGAGTGCCGACCCAGAACCAGATCACATCTTCATTGTTGCGTATGGCAACAGCCCGGTAGTTTTCGTCGACTCGCGCCGACCAATAGCGACCGACCTGTTTGAAATCAGTGAGGGATGAAAAGGATCGGAACGCAGTCGGGCAAAACGCCTGTCCGCCTTTGCTCTGATTGACGATGGCAGTTTTTCATAAGCCTCCCAGAACGATGGAGAGGCGACGTAGTTCACAGAGGCCGCGTCCGACCAGCGCGATGGTCGGACAACGCCTGTTCGGCAAGCCTGTCCAAACGGCCCGCCTTCGCGTCGGCTTCCATCTGCCGGTCCCACATATCCGCCTGGAGCGCCTCGAACCAGACGGCAAACGCCTTCAGTTCCTCGGGGCTCAGTTCGGCGACTGATTTTTCGATCTGCTCAAGTTTGGTCATGGCCGAATGGTACCACCAATGGGCTAAAAGCACCACAAGTTGGAACTATAGTGCGGGCTGCGGCACCTAGCTCCAGACAGCAAAAAGGCGGGATAAATCCCGCCTTCCGTGCTTGGTAGCCTGATCGGGAGCGTCCGGTCCGGGCTGGCAGCTATCTGCTGATCCAGTCTGTCGGGTCTTTCCGCTCCGGCGCGCTTCTCGCGCGACCGTCAGTACATCCGTGACTTGCCGCGCGCCCCGAGATCTCGCCCGGCGCGCGCCATTCGCAAAATCAGGCTGCCTTGCTCAGAGATCCAGCGGACGACTTACCAGTGCGGCGGTCCTGCTCGATCTCGAAGTTGATCTTCTGGCCTTCGACCAGGGTCGACAGGCCAGCACGCTCGACTGCGGAGATGTGGACGAAAACGTCCGCGCCGCCCGCGTCAGGCTGGATGAAGCCGAAGCCCTTGGTGGCGTTGAACCACTTGACCGTTCCAGTTGCCATAAAAATAGTCCTTGCATTTGCTTTGGTTTGACCGGACCGAGGTCCAGCCGGTGTGCATCGAGATTTTGGAGATAGACGTCAGCAAACGCGAAGATCGCGAGGCCCGGATCGATCGGCCGAAATATCAATGGGCCTGATATAGGCTGCTTTCCGACGAAAAACAAGACTGCGTGAAAAAGCCGTGATCGAGGGGCCGCCCAACGGCCGCCCCAATCTGGTGAAACCGTTGCGGAAGATCGCGCTGTCGCAGGATCGCGGATCGGGGGAGAGGACCATGAAAACCATTCTGCTTGCCGCCTGCCTGACGCTGGTGGCCGCCGAGGCGCAGGCGATCTCGCGCTACGACCCGACGCATATGAGCTGCGGCAAGGTGCAGTCGACGATCGCGCGGCAGGGCGCCGTCATCCTGCGCTACAAGTCGACACGCGTGCCGGGGCTGCCGCTCTACGACCGCTATGTACAAAGCCAGCAGTTCTGCACCATGGGCGAGGTGAGGACGCGTGCCTATGTGCCGAGCGCCGACACCAAGTCCTGTCCGGTCTACAACTGCAAGCGGCCGGATAATGAAAGGCATTTCCGGCGGCGATTCTTCCACAACGACTAGGCCGCTCATCGACTGCAGTGGAGGCCTTCGCTCAGTTGTTCAACTGCGCCTCTCGGCGGCATGCGCTTTCATTCGCGGATCTGTTCCATGAGCATCGACACGAACCGCGTCACCTTTTGCGGGCGAAAGCGCGCGGCCGGGTAGACCACGTGAATGCCGCCGGAAGGCAGCGCCCAATCGGGCAGCATATGGACGAGGCGACCCTGCGATAGATAGTCGGCGATCAGATAGTCCGGCAGAACCGCCAGTCCGCCGCCGGCGAGGGTTGCTTCCAGGACGGCCGGTGTCGAGTTGATGGAGAACGTCTCGCGCATGGTGACGGTCCGCCGCTCGACATCGCCTCGGGTGAAGCTCCAGGTGAACGGCTTGCGAAGGACGGAATTGGCAACGAGCGGCAAGGAAGCAAGATCTTCCGGTTCGTCCACCGTGACCTTGGTGGCAAAATCCCGCGAAGCGACCAGGATCTGCCGAAAGGTGCCGATGCGGCGCGCCTGCTGGCTGGAATCTTCCAGCCAGCCGACCCGGATGGACAGGTCCATCTTGCTGCCGATCAGATCAATTATGGCATCGGAAATGAACAATTCGACGCCGCAGGCTGGAAATTCCTGCCGAAAGCGGGCGGCGATCGGGGCCAGCACGATCGCGCCATAATCATTGGACGCGGAAACGCGCAGCACGCCGGCCACCTCGGTGTTGCCCTCTCCGACCTCGGCGACTGCCTCTTCAACGTCCCGCAGGATCATGACGCAACGTGCATGCAGAAGGCGGCCTGCTTCGGTCGGCTCGAGCCTCCGCGTCGTGCGCACGAGAAGCGTGGCCTGCAGTTCGGCTTCAAGGCGGGCGACCTGTTGGCTGACGACGGCCTTCGTGATCCCAAGCCGCTCGGCTGCCCGGGTAAACGAGCCCGCGTCGATGACGGTGGCAAAATAGGCGAGGCGGTTGAGGTTGATCGGTTCCACGGGAACGCCTTCGGTTTTATTGTAATCCTATGGCATACAGTCTGTATTATTATAGAGAATTTATCAATTAATCCAACGGGGCTACGTTCCGAGCTGTTCTCTCAATCAGCGGCGGAGCGCGGATGCCAACGCCTCCCGATCCGATCCCATCCCATTCCATTCCAAGGAGCTATTCGATGTTCACAAGGAGACAGATCATGAAGACGTCATTGGCCCTCGGCGCAGCCGCCGTTTTCGCATCCGCCGAGCGTGGCCAGGCCGCCGGCAGCCAGCTCGACTGGAAACATTTCCCGGCGGGTCCGAACGGCTTCTTCCGCGCGCCGGTGCTGCTGTCCGGGCCCAGCGAGGCCTTGTTGATCGATGGCGGCTTCACCTATCCGGACGGCAAGGCGCTCGCCGAGGCCATCAAGGCGACCGGCAAGAAGCTGACCACCATCTATGTCAGCCAGTCCGATCCCGATTATTACTTCAGCCTGAAGCCGGTGCGGGAAGCCTTCCCGGAGGCAAAGGTGATCGCTGCTTCAGCCACGCTCGAAGCCATCAAGGACAGCGTGGAGAAGAAGCTCGCCGTCTGGGGCCCGCAATTGAAGGAAAATGGCCCTCAGGCGCTGACCGACATCGTCTTGCCCGAGGCTTTCGACGGCCCAACGCTCACGATCGACGGCGAGACGATCGAGATCGTCAATGCCGAAGAAGGACTAGCCAATCGCCGGTACCTGTTCGTGCCGTCTCTCAATGCCGTGTTCGGCGGCGTGATGATCTTCGCGGGTGTTCATGTCTGGACCGCCGACACGCAGACCAAGGAAAGCCGTGCCGCCTGGATCAGGACGCTGGATGCTGTTGCCGCCCGCCACCCGGCCGTCGTGGTGCCTGGCCACATGACCCCCGATGCCGCGACCGGTCCTTCGGCGGTGGAATTCACCAAATCCTATCTCCTCGCCTTCGAGGACGAGTTGAACAAGGCGGCCGACAGCGCAGCGCTAAAGGCAGCCATGGAGGCCCGCTTTCCAGGTCTCGGCATGGGCGTCGCCCTCGATATCGGATCCAAGGTCGCCAAGGGCGAGATGAAGTGGGGCTGACGCGGCCTCGAAACTCGATCTGATCCGCCGGACTGTCGAGGAATCTCCGAGGAGAACGGCAGCGCCCATTGGCCAAAACAGAAGGTGGATTTCAAGCGGGTCATCGCCGAAGGCGACCTTGTCATGACGGAGGTCGTCCAGCCGAAGACGGGCGACACGCCGGAGACCGTCATCGTGGATATTTTCCGCGTCGAGGATGGCAAGACCGCCGAGCAGGGACGTGANGGGCGACACGCCGGAGACCGTCATCGTGGATATTTTCCGCGTCGAGGATGGCAAGACCGCCGAGCAGGGACGTGATGCAGCCGATGCCGGCCAATCCGGCGAACAAGCGACCCATGTACTGATCCAGGCCCCCCAGCCGCCGGTTTAGAACCCGAACGAGACCTGCGCCGGCGGCGGCGGGCCGACGCGCACGCCTTCCATGGCCAGCATCTTTTCCTTGGTGACCGAGCCGCCGGGTGCCGAGAAGCCGCCGATCTTGCCGCCGGCGGCCAGGATGCGGTGGCAGGGGATGACCAGCGGCACCGGATTGGCGCCAAGGGCGGCACCCGTCTCGCGCGGCAGGCCGGCATGGCCGGCGCGCTTGGCGAGTTCGCCATAGGTGGTGGTTTGCCCATAGCTGAGCTTTCGCGCCGCGTCGTAGATGGCGAGGCGGAAATCGTCGACGCCGTCGAGATCGACCGGTACGCCGGTGAAATCGACGTCCTCGCCTGCGGCATATGCCTTGATCGAAGCGATCAGGTCGACCACCCATGGCGGCTGGGCCGTGGAGGCGGAAACGCCGGCATGGCGCATCAGCCGCCGCTCCACCGCTTCGCGGCTGCGTTCGGGCAGGCAGAGCCGGATCAGGCCCTTTTCGCTCCAGGCGATGCCCGTGAAACCGATCACTGTTTCTAACACTGCGTGGCCGGCTGTGATCGAAGATGGCGTTTCCATGATGCACTCCTTTCCGCAAACCGGCGCAATCCGGGATTCCTGCCGGTACATATCAGGAACAATATGGCATCGCCGCCCGCGTCTCGCCACCCGAAAACCACCTGATCGCCCCGATTGCCGGTGCTGAATCGCTGGTGTAAGGGATTTCTTAACACCCGACGAACCGGACCCGAGCGCGGCTTGCCAGCAAAACTGAACCTTATCGCGATCGGCGTGATCGTCGCCGCTGCCGGCCTTAGCGGCTGCACGTCGACCTCGCAGATGAAGGCGGCGCCATCCCTGACCGAAACCGCTGAAGTTGCCGGCAGCGATGCAGGTTTCACGGTGCCGTTGCCGGACACGGTTTCGGTGCTGCCGCAATCCTCTGGCATCACGCCCGTCCAGGCCGCCGAACTGACGCCTAGCGTGGCCGCGCCGGGTCTCGATCCCGCTGCCGCGACGACCGCTGCCTTTGCCGGAGCGACGCCAACCGCGCCGGCCGTGCCCGCGGTGATGACCGCCAATGCCTGGCAGGCGCCGCCCCCGTCCAAGGCAGGTCAGGAGTCCAAGGCCGGCCAACCGGCCAAGGCGGCAGAGACATACACGACCGCGGGGCTCGTCGTGCCCGCAGTCGCCAAGGGTGGCCTGAAAACCATGCCCGGCGTGCAGCAGGTGGCCTATGTCGTGCCGCAGAATCCGGCTGCCCTGGTGCAGTTCCCGTCCGCGCCGGTCGATCCGGCCGCTCCGGCGCAGGAAGAGCACACAGGCATGCGCGGTGACGTCGACCGGCTGATCATCAAATACGCCGCCCTTTACCAGGTGCCGGTGGATCTGGTTCGCCATGTCGTCAACCGGGAAAGCACCTTCAATCCCAAGGCCTACAACAATGGCCATTGGGGCCTGATGCAGATCAAGCACGCGACGGCGCGCGGCATGGGCTATGACGGACCGGCCAAGGGCCTGTTCGACGCCGAGACCAACCTCAAATACGCGGTCAAATATCTGCGTGGCGCCTGGCTGGTGTCGGACGGCAATGCCAAGAAGGCCGACTGGCTCTACCAGACCGGCTATTATTTCGACGCCAAGCGCAAGGGCCTGCTCGAGGCGACGGGCCTCGGCACCGACCGCAAGCGGCAGCGCCTGCAGCCCGACGCCTGAGCGTCATGCCTGAACCGCGCCCGCCGGCCGCTGACGACATCCGGCTGCGCAAGATCCTCGACGAGACGCTCGTTGTACCGCACTGGCCGGAGGGTTTCACCATGCGCTCGTTTGAGCCCGGTGACGCGCTGCCCCTGCATGCGCTGCTCGGCGACGTGTTCGACGACGGCGCCGACGGTCCGTTCGACGAATGGTGGCCGCGCATATCCGGTGATCCCGAATTCGACCCCGCGCTTTGTTTCCTTGTCATCGACGCCAAGGGCCGGCTGGCGGCGGCGGCGCTTTGCTGGACGCGCGCTTTCGTCAAGGATCTCGCCGTCCATCCCGAGGCGCGCGGCCGGGGCATAGCGGAAGCACTGATGTGGCACGTCTTCTCCGCCTTTCGCGATCGCGGCGCCGACCATGTCGACCTCAAGACCAACACGGTCGAGAACGCCGCCGCCGTGCGGCTCTATGAGCGGCTGGGGATGATGCCTGTCGCCTGGGAGGGCTAGCTTCCGATCGGCCCGATCGCTGGTTGGCCGCGATGACTCGGGAACCCAAAGCGTCGCTTTGCATTCATTGAACGGTGGGGCCTGACGAACTGCCGGCGTGTCCGCGTCGCCAGCTCAGCATGGAGATCCGCCATCGTGAAGCTTTTCCATGCATTTCTGGCGTTGGCGGTCACCGTCATGCTGGGAACCGTCCCAGTGCGTGCCGTCGAATTGTCGATCGTGTCGGGCGACACCGGCAACGGCATCAAGGTGCTGCGTGAAATCCTCGACCGCTACGAGAAGGAGAGCGGCAACAAGGTCTCCATCGTCGTCATGCCGTCGTCCGGGACCGACCAGTTCGGCCAGTACCGGCTGTGGCTTGCCGCCGGAAACAGCGACATCGACATCTACCAGACCGATGTCATCTGGGCGCCGCAGCTCGCCAGCCAGCTCGTGGATTTGACCGCGGCGACGCGGGATGTCGTGGGCGGGCATTTCCCCTCGATCATCCAGTCGCAGACCGTCAACGGCAAGCTCGTCGCCCTGCCGATCTTCACCGATGCCCCGGCGCTCTACTACCGCAAGGATCTCCTCGACAAATACGGCGCCAAGGTGCCGGCCACCTGGAAGGAGCTGGGCGATACCGCGAAGCTGGTGATGGACAAGGAACGAGCCGCCGGCAATCGCGACATCTGGGGCTTCGTCTTCCAGGGCAATGCCTATGAGGGGCTGACCTGCAACGCGCTCGAATGGGTGATGTCGAATGGCGGCGGCCAGATCATTGAGCCGGACGGCACCGTCTCCATCAACAATTCCAAAGCGGCGGCGGCGCTCGACATGGCCAAGGGCTGGATCGGAACCATCGCGCCGCCCGGCGTGCTTGCCTACCAGGAGGAGGAATCGCGCGGCGTCTGGCAGACCGGCAACGCGGTCTTCATGCGCAACTGGCCCTATGCCTATGCGCTCGGCAACGGCGAGGGGTCGCCGATCAAGGGCAAGTTCGACGTGGCGCCACTGCCGGCCGGCACGGGCGAGGGCGCCCGGCCGGTCGCGACGCTCGGCGGCTGGAACCTCGCCGTCTCCAAATATTCGAAGCATCCGGACGCGGCGATCGAGCTGGTCAAGTTCATCGCCTCGCCGGCGATGCAGAAATACCGCACGCTGAAGACATCCAACCTGCCGACCATCCAGGCGCTCTATGACGATGTCGACATCGCCAGGGAGCAGCCGATCGTTCCGCACTGGAAGCAGATATTTCTCAATGCCGTGCCGCGTCCCTCGTCCGCGACAGGGATCAAGTACAACGAGGCATCGAGCCAGTTCTGGAATGCCGTTCACAACACGCTGTCGGGCGACGGCGCCGCCGCTGACAATTTGGCCGATCTCGAAGCGACGCTGACCAGGCTGAAGGGCCGCGGCTGGTGAGCGCGGAGCCGGCAGGCGCCAGCCAGGCCGGGCGCCCGCGCTCGCGGCTGATGGCACAGCGCGTTCGCTCGGCGTGGCTGTTCCTGGCGCCGATGCTGCTGGTGCTGGCCGCCGCGGCCGGCTGGCCGCTTGCCCGCACGGTCTATTTCAGCTTCACCGACGCCTCGCTGGCCGATCTCGACGCGCGCCAGTGGGTCGGCTTCGCCAATTATTTCTCGGTGTTCAGCATGCCGAGCGGCCGCGTCCTCCATGACGGCCTGCTGGTCGATCCGGTGTGGTGGCGCGCCGTCTGGAACACGGTGCGCTTCGCGGCGATTTCGGTGAGCTGCGAGACGGTCCTCGGCATGGTCGTGGCGCTGGTGCTCAATGCCGAATTCCCGGGCCGCGGCATCGTCAGGGCGGCGATCCTGATACCCTGGGCGATCCCGACCATCGTCTCGGCCAAGATGTGGCAGTGGATGCTGAACGACCAGTTCGGCATCATCAATGTCGTGCTCATCAATTTCGGCCTGATCGACGGCAAGATCGCCTGGACGGCCAGCGCCGAAACCGCGATGGCGGCGGTGCTGATCGTCGACATCTGGAAGACGACGCCGTTCATGGCGCTGCTCATCCTGGCCGCATTGCAGATGCTGCCGCGCGAGATCATCGAGGTCGCCAAGCTCGACGGCGCCAATCCATGGCAGATCTTCTGGCGGGTGACCTTGCCGCTGATCCGCCCGGCGGTGATGGTGGCCGTGATCTTCCGCGCGCTCGATGCGCTGCGCATCTTCGACCTGATCTATGTGCTGACGCCCAACAATGTGAACACCAAGTCGATGTCGGTGTTCGCCCGCGAGAACCTGTTCGAGTTCGACAAGTTCGCCTATGGCTCGGCCGCCTCGACGCTGCTCTTCCTGATCCTGGCCCTGCTGACCATCGCCACCATCCGGATCGGCCGCGTCAGCCTGGATGGAGGCCGCTGAGATGTGGTTCCTGAAACGCGGGGCTTTTTACCTGCTGGTTGGGGTAATCGTCTTCGTCGCCGTGTTCCCATTCTACTACGCCATCGTCACCAGCCTGAAATCCGGAACCGAGCTGTTCCAGGCCGATCTCTGGCCGACGACGTTCAGCCTGGCCAACTACCGCAACGTGCTGACCGAGGGCAGCTTCGTGCGCAACCTTCTGAATTCGCTGTTCGTTTCGGGCGCGGTCGTGGCACTCTCCCTGTTCCTGGGCGTCACCGCGGCCTACGCGCTGGCGCGCATCCGCTTCCGGGGCCGCTCGGCGCTGCTGTTCGCTATCCTGTCGGTCTCGATGTTCCCGCAGGTGGCGGTGCTGGCCGGGCTGTTCGAACTGGTGCGCCTGTTCGGCCTCTACAATTCGCTGTTCGCGCTGATCTTTTCCTACATGATCTTCACGCTGCCGTTCACCGTCTGGGTGCTGACCGCCTTCGTGCGCGACCTGCCGGTCGAGGTCGAGGAGGCGGCGATCCTCGACGGCGCGACGCCGTGGATCATCATCACGCGGATCTTCGTGCCGCTGATGTGGCCGGCGCTGGCGACCACGGGCCTGCTCGCCTTCATCGGCGCGTGGAACGAGTTCCTGTTTGCCCTGACCTTCACCTCCAACAACGCACAGCGCACCGTGCCGGTGGCGATCGCGCTGCTGTCCGGCAATTCGCAGTTCGAGATCCCGTGGGGCAACATCATGGCCGCGTCGGTGATCGTCACCGTGCCGCTGGTGGTGCTGGTGCTGATCTTCCAGCGCAAGATCGTCTCCGGCCTCACCGCCGGCGGGGTCAAGGGGTGAGGGGGCGACGGGTGAGGGGGCCGATCAATCGACAACGATTTGTCGATCGAGGCGAACCGCACGGCTCGTGCGGCGTTGAGTTGGCAGAGGGACCATTCCGGATCGGAGATTTCAGATGAAAACGCTTCTGACCGCGACCGCCGCAGCCTTGCTGGCCTGCGCGCCGGCAGCCCTTGCGCAAACGAACGGCACCAAATCCACCGAAGTCGCGCCGCTGGTGGCCGACAGCAAGGTCGACACCCAGACCTTCGTCACCACCGTGCCCAACGCCAACGCGTTCGAAATCCAGTCGAGCAAGCTGGCCGAGCAGAAATCCGCATCGGCCGGCGTCAAGGCCTTCGCAGGCCAGATGATCAAGGACCACACCAAGGCCGGCGAGGATTTCAAAACGGCGCTGAGCCAGGGCCAGACCACGGCTTCGATCAAGCCGGCCGGACCGGCGCTGCAGCCCAAGGAGCAGCGGATGCTCGACGAACTGAAGGGTGCGAGCGGCAAGGATTTCGACACAAAATACATCATGATGCAGACCGAAGCGCACAAGCAGGCGGTCGCGCTGTTCAGCACCTACGCCAAGTCGGGCGACGACCCGACGATGAAGGAGTTCGCCAAGAAGACGCTGCCGGTGCTGAAGATGCACGAAAAGCATGTGAAGGAACTGGCCGCCGCGCATCAGGGATGACGGCTCTGCCGATCAGGGATGACGGCCTTGCCTGTCAGGGGTGACGGCCCGGTTGCCTGTCAGATATCGGGCGCGTTGCCGATCTTCTTCTTGAGCTCCAGCGCCCAGGCGCGACCCTCGTCGCCGCCCCACAGCAGCCAGGCGATGTGGCCTGCCGAGGGGTTTTGCTCGTTGCCGTAGTTCTTGCCGCGCTTGTCGACCTCGTGGCGGGCGAAGTAGCTGACCATGCGCCGGATGGTGGAAGGGGCGAGCTTCTCGCGGTTCTTCAGTTCTGTCGCCCGCGCGACACCGATCTCGGTGCCGCCACGGCCGAACTGCTGGCGCAGCCGGAGGCCCTTGGCGGCATTGTCGGCCACCACTTGCGGGCAGCGCAGGTCGATCTCGTCGTCTTCTTGCATGGATGTCCCCGGAGCGCGGTGGCGAACAGATACATTGGGATGCCGCCCCGTACAAATTGTCGGGACCGGTCGTCGCAAAACGTCCTTGGGTCGCAGAGCAACCGCGCCGGGACGCCGGCGCTACGACGCAAGGAGCCCACCATGATCACCTTTCCCAACGAATCCGCCAGATACCGCACCGCCCGCGAAAAGCTGTTGAAAAAGGAAATCGAGCTGCGCCGCGCCATGGAAGCCGTGGCCGAGGCACGCCGCGCGCTGCCGCCGGGCGGGCTGATCAGCCAAGATTACGTGTTCGATGCGCTCGATGCCGATGGCAGGCCGGCCAAGGTCAAACTGTCGGAGCTGTTCGCGCCTGGGAAGGACACGCTCATCCTTTATCAAATGATGTTTCCCCGCCATCCGCAGGAAACGCGCGATGTCGCCACCAGCGGCGGCACGGCCAAGCTCGCCCGGCCGGACCAGCCATGCCCGTCCTGCACAGCGCTGCTCGACCAGTTCGACGGCGCCGTCGGGCATCTCAAGGCCGCCGGCTTCAATTTCGCCGTGGTGGCCAAGACCGCGCTGGCAAACCTGGTGACGCTCGGCCGCGACCGTGGCTGGAGGAACATGCGGCTGCTGTCGTCGGCCAACAACAGCTTCAAGCGCGACTACAATGCGGAGACGGCCGACGGCGCGCAACTCCCGCTGCTCTCGGTGTTCCACCGCGATGGTGACGCTATCCGCCATTTCTGGTCGTCCGAACTCGGCTTCGCGCCGACCGACCCCGGCCAGGACCCGCGCGCCATCGGCACCTGCGAGATCCTGTGGAACCTGATGGATTTTACCCCGGAGGGAAGGCCGAACTGGGATGAGCAGCTGCAGTATGGATGTTGTCATTAGGGGGGCGGGGCGGCGGTGCATGGAGTCCGCGAACGGTCCATGGTCGGCACCCTACGAGGCCCCCCTCTGTCCTGCCGGACATCTCCCCCTCAAGTGGGGAGATTGGCCATCATCCCGGGTTTCGCCAGTCTTCGACGTTTAAAAGAATGGCGCGTCGGCAAAGCTGCCATCTCCCCACTTGAGGGGGAGATGTCCGGCAGGACAGAGGGGGGCGCCGTAGGGCGCGACGGCGGATGCTAGTCCTTGGCAACCAAGCGACGCCAAGATGGCTCTGTGCCTGCGCCAGCGGCGCATTAGACTAGCCGCCATCAATCCCCGAGGAAGCACCCATGCCCAAGATCGACCTCGCCACCGTGCCCGCCCGCCAAGGCTCCGGCTACCCCGCACCCTTCGATGCCCCCTGCGCCACCCGCAAACGCCGTCGCCTGGGCGATGCCGGCGGGCTCACCGATTTCGGCGTCAACCTGATGACACTCCCGCCCGGCGGCTGGTCGAGCCAGCGCCATTGGCACAGCCATGAGGACGAGTTCGTCTATGTGCTGGAAGGGGAACTGACGCTGGTCGAGGATGGCGGCGAGACGCTGCTCAGGGCGGGCGATAGTGCTGCCTTCGCCAAGAACAGCGGCAACGGCCACCACATGATCAACCGCTTGGCGACGACGGTTGTTTACCTCGAGGTCGGCTCGCGCAACCCGGACGATGTCATCACCTGCTCCGACATCGACATGATGAGCCCGAGTTCGGATGGACGGTTTCTGCATAAGGATGGAACGCCATATCCGGGGCAGGGGGTGAGGGGTTCTTCCCTTCTCCCCCTGTGGGAGAAGGTGGATTGCCGCAAAGCGGCAAGACGGATGAGGGGTGCTCCAGCGGAGTGAGGCGTTGGTGTTTTCTGGTTCGATCTCTTAATTGTTTGACGGTTCCGCCAAGCTGGAACACCCCTCATCCGACCCGGCGCTGACGCGCCGTGCCACCTTCTCCACAGGGGGAGAAGGAAGAACGGCGCTGGCGTTCGGCGGCTGGCGCGATAAGCTTCCGCCAACCCCAGGGGAGCATCACCATGAAAAAAGAAGTCATCGAAGTGCCGGTCATGTCGGACAAGGTTCGCTCACTCGGCCTGCCCTGTTCGACAGCGGTGAGGGCGAACGGCTTCGTGTTCATATCGGCGACGCCGCCGGTGGACATGGTGACCGGCGAGATGGTGCGCGGCGACATCGAGGTGCAGACCGAGGCGTCGCTGAAGGCGCTGAAACACTGCCTGGAAGCGGCGGGCACCTCGCTGGACAATGGTGATGGTGCGCATCTACGCCGTCAATTCCGGCTTCTACAACGCCATCAACCGGGTTTACGCGAGGTACTTCAGCGTCAACCCGCCGGCGCGGAGCTTCGTGCCGGTGGCGTCTTGGCCGATGGAGTTTGATATTGAGATCGAGTGTGTGGCGGTGGCGTGAGGGGGGCCAGGATGGTCTCGTTTCTTATCGTATTGGCTTTTGATCTCAAGCGGATTACCCTTCTCCCTCGATATCATTTTACGCACTAGAGGAAAACGGTTGCTAAAATGAAAATAGAAAGCATCGAAATTATCGGTCTATTTGATCGTGACAGGAGAGTATTTTGTGAATTTAACGGCAATCTTAACATTTTAACCGGTAGGAATGGTGCGGGTAAAACGACTATTCTGAAGTTAATTTGGTATATAATGAGCGGAAATATACTCATAGCTCTCAGTGAAGTTGAGTTTCAACGAGCGACGTTAAAGACGGAGGAATACGAGTGTACTGTTCATAGGATAAATCGCGCAACTTGTAAAATTGATTTGACGGTGGATGGTGTAACTACCCACTATGAAGACATTATAGATGAAGATGATATAACTTATAGAAATGCTGAAGACGAAGTGAATCCTATATTGGCTCAGCGCGGTAGCTCAGTATTTTTCCCTACGTTTCGACGAATTGAAGGTGGGTTTACTCTGAATACAACGAGGGCACCGGCGCCAAGCGCGAGGCCGGCCCGCACTCGAAATGATGTTGAAGAAGCCTTAGTTTCCTTGGCAAGAAAATTGACCAACGACCCGCATGTCTTTGTGTCGTCAATCTCCACTGTAGATATTGTGGGGCTATTGTTACGCCAGTATGCGGATTTGTCGGAGATATCCAACAGGAATCAGCAAAAGACATCTCAGGAGATAATTGAGACAATCAAGACGTTCAAATCTGACAAGGATGACGTCCTTCAAATCGATACGGCCAACAGCATTATTGATCAAATAAGACAAAAAATAGAAAAAATGGAGGAGAATCGTGAGGTAATCATGAATCCGATAGCTGCGGTGCGTTCTCTTGTCGAGCGGCTATTCAAAAGTACCGGCATAAATTTCGGACCTCGTCTTAGTTTCGGAGATGCGGCTAGCGCCGTAAACTCTGATGCGTTGTCAGCTGGCGAAAAGCAGATGCTTAGTTTTATTTGCTACAACGCTTTCTACAAAAATAGTGCGATATTTATTGATGAACCTGAACTTAGTCTGCATGTTGATTGGCAAAGACTACTATTTACAATACTTGAACAACAGCAATCGTCTAACCAATTTATCATAGCCACCCATTCACCGTTTATCTATAGCAAATACCCTGATCGTGAGATTAATATAAATCCAGATCGCGGCGATCGTGGATTGTAGGTGATGGGCTCAAAACGGTCTCCTGTTGACATTTCCGTTGATGAATTAGTCTCAACGCTGAAGAGGTCCTCGTTGCCAACCCTTATCACTGAGGGTGGCGATGATGTTGTTGTCTTTCGAGACGCGGAACTTGAGTTTGCCGCACTGGGATTAGCCGTTCTCCCTGTGGGTGGAAGAGAGAAGCTTTTGGCGATTTTTGATCGAAAGTCTGAATTCGAGGGGTTGTCTGTTGCATTTGTATCTGATCGTGATTTGTGGGTTTTTTCCAGCATTCCAGACAATTATGTGCAAGAATCGTTGATATTTACTTGCGGATATTCAATTGAGAATGACCTATACTCGGATGGGAATCTCGAGAAACTGCTTTCCAAGGAGGAGAAGGCAGCGTTTGATAAGGAGTTGGAGCTGTTTGTTCGATGGTACGCTTTGGCCGTTAGCCGCTCCTTAGCCGGAATTGCTGGCAGAATTCGAACTCATCCAAATCATATACTTGACGACGAAAACGAGCTTCGGGGTAAGCTGACACTCGCGGGGGATGAAGTCTACCCAGAGGATCTTTATCAGATGGTGTTAGGTAATTATGTGAAATATGTCCGAGGCAAGTCACTGCTTCCACTTTTAATGCGGCATTTGTCTTATGCGGCGCGTCCGGTTAGGCACAATCACCGATCATTGTTGGAGGTGGCGTCTGTAGGGCGTGGGAGTTTGTTACAATCTATCTACGATAGGTTGGCGCAATTTTTCTCTAGGCTAGAAGTCGAGGAAAAGTCGAAATCAACGATCTCGATCTGAAGTTGCCGCTGCCCCTCATCTGCCTGCCTGCATCTTCTCCCCGTCGGACGGGGAAAGATAGCTAATCGCCTAAGCAAAATACTCCTGCAGCGGCCTCACCTCCAAACTCCCCGCCTTCAGCGCAGCAATCGCCTCGGCCACCGCTGCAGCCCCCGACAGCGTCGTGTAATACGGCACTTTCTGCATCAGCGTCGCCCGCCGCAGCGACTTGGAGTCCGACACAGCCTTCTGGCCATCCGTGGTGTTGAAGACGATCTGGACCTGGCGGTTGCGGATGGCGTCTTCGATGTGGGGGCGGCCTTCGAGCACCTTGTTTATTTTCTCGGCGACGACGCCGTTTTCGGCGAGGAAGCGTTGCGTGCCCGAGGTGGCCAGCACCTTGAAGCCGAGGCCAGCGAGGCGCTTGACCGCCGGCAGGATGCCCTTCTTGTCCTCGTCGCGCACCGAGACGAACAGCGTGCCGGAGCGGGGCAGGTCGACGCCGGCGCCGAGCTGGCTTTTGGCGAAGGCCAGCGCGAAGTCGCGGTCGAGGCCCATGACCTCGCCCGTGGAGCGCATTTCCGGGCCGAGCAATATGTCGACGCCGGGGAAGCGGGCGAAGGGGAAGACGGCTTCCTTGACCGCGATGTGGCCGGGGTTGCGGGGGTCGGGCATGGCGCCGTAATGGGCGAAGGCATCTTCCAGGCTCTCGCCGGCCATGATGCGGGCGGCGATCTTGGCGATCGGACGGCCGATGGTCTTGGCGACGAAGGGCACGGTGCGCGACGCGCGCGGGTTGACCTCCAGCACATAGACCGTGCCGTCCTTGATCGCGTACTGCACGTTCATCAGCCCGCCGACATTGAGGGCGCGGGCAAGTGCGGCCGTCTGGCGCTCCAGCTCGTCGACCAGTTCGGAAGGCAGCGAATGGACTGGCAGCGAACAGGCACTGTCGCCCGAATGGATGCCGGCCTCCTCGATGTGTTCGAGAATGCCGGAGACGAAGGTCGCTTTGCCATCGCAGAGGCAGTCGACATCGACCTCGATGGCGCCACTGAGATAGGTGTCGAACAGCAGCGGGTTCTTGCCCAGCAGCGTGTTGATCTGGCCGGTCTTGTCGTTGGGGTATTTCTGCTTGATGTCCTCCGGCACCAGCCCGGGCACGGTGTCGAGCAAATAGGATTGCAGCATGCTCTCGTCATGGATGATCTGCATGGCGCGGCCGCCCAGCACATAGGACGGGCGCACCACCAGCGGGAAGCCGAGCTCGCCGGCGACGAGGCGGGCCTGCTCGACCGAATAGGCGATGCCGTTCTTCGGCTGGCTGAGGTTGAGCTTGTGCAGCAGCTTCTGGAAGCGGTCGCGGTCCTCCGCCAGATCGATCATGTCGGGCGAGGTGCCGAGGATCGGGATGCCGGCCTTCTCCAGCGCGTCCGCCAGCTTCAGCGGCGTCTGGCCGCCGAACTGGACGATGACGCCGACCAGATCGCCCGAGGCCTGCTCGGCGCGCAGGATCTCCAGCACGTCCTCCGCCGTCAGCGGTTCGAAATAGAGCCGGTCCGAGGTGTCGTAGTCGGTCGAGACGGTCTCGGGGTTGCAGTTGATCATGATCGCTTCATAGCCGGCGTCACGCAGCGCGAACGCCGCGTGGCAGCAGCAATAGTCGAACTCGATGCCCTGGCCGATGCGGTTCGGCCCGCCGCCGAGGATGACCACCTTCTTGCGCGAGGACACCTGGGCCTCGTTGGCGAGGCTGCCTGCGAACGGCACTTCATAGGTTGAGTACATGTAGGCGGTCGGCGAGGCGAACTCGGCGGCGCAGGTGTCGATGCGCTTATAAACTGGATGAACGTCGAGCTTTTCGCGAATCTTCTGAATCACTTCGGCGTCGGTCTTCGTCAACGATGCGAGGCGGGCGTCGGAGAAGCCCATCGCCTTCAGCATGCGCAGATTGACGGCGTCCTGCGGGATGCCGTGCTCGCGGATGCGGGCTTCCATGGCCAGGATGCCGGCGATCTGTTCGAGGAACCACGGGTCGATCTTGCACATGGCGTGCACGTCTTCCAGCGAGGTGCCCATGCGGATCGCCTGCGCCACCATGCGCAGCCGGTCCGGCGTTGGGGTGCCCAAGGCGGCGCGGATGGCGTTGCGGTCGTCGACATGGCTGGCAACTGCCGCCCCGTGGCCGAGACCGGGGATCTCGATCTCGTCGAGGCCGGTGAGGCCGGTCTCCAGTCCGCGCAGCGCCTTCTGCAGCGATTCCTGGAAGGTGCGGCCGATGGCCATCACTTCGCCGACCGACTTCATGGCGGTGGTCAGCACCGGCTCGGCGCCGGGGAATTTCTCGAAGGCAAAGCGCGGGATCTTGGTGACGACGTAATCGATCGACGGCTCGAACGAGGCGGGCGTGGCGCCGCCGGTGATGTCGTTCTCCAGCTCGTCCAGCGTGTAGCCGACGGCGAGTTTGGCGGCGATCTTGGCGATCGGGAAACCAGTCGCCTTGGAGGCGAGCGCCGAGGAGCGTGAGACGCGCGGGTTCATCTCGATCACCACAAGGCGGCCATCGGCCGGGTTGACGGCGAACTGCACGTTGGAGCCGCCGGTCTCGACGCCGATCTCGCGCAGCACCGCGAGCGAGGCGTTGCGCATCATCTGGTATTCCTTGTCGGTCAAGGTCAGCGCCGGGGCGACGGTGATCGAATCGCCCGTATGCACGCCCATCGGGTCGATGTTCTCGATCGAGCAGACGATGATGCAATTGTCCGCTTTGTCGCGGACGACCTCCATCTCATACTCCTTCCAGCCGAGCACGCTTTCCTCGATCAGCACTTCGGTGGTCGGCGAAGCGTCGAGGCCGGACTGGACGATGTCGTAGAATTCGGCGCGGTTATAGGCGATGCCGCCGCCGGTGCCGCCCATGGTGAAGGACGGGCGGATGATGGCCGGCAGGCCGACATGGTCGAGCGCCTGGGCGGCGATCGCCATGGCGTGGCTGATATAGCGCTGCTTGCGGTCGCCTTCGCCGAGGTTCCAGCGTGTCTCCAGCGCATCGAGCGCGGTATCGAGATCGGCCGGCTTCTCGGCTTTCAGCGCGGCGCGCTCAGCCTCATGCGTCTTGCGGTCGGCGTTCTTGACGTCGGTGGCGTTGGCCAGCATCGACTTCGGCGTTTCCAGGCCGATCTTGCTCATCGCCTCGCGAAACAGCGCGCGGTCCTCGGCCTTGTCGATCGCCGTGGCGTCGGCGCCGATCATCTCGACATTGTAGCGCTCGAGCACGCCCATGCGGCGCAGCGACAGAGCGGTGTTGAGCGCGGTCTGGCCGCCCATGGTCGGCAGCAGCGCGTCGGGCCGCTCCTTGGCGATGATCTTGGCGACGACTTCAGGCGTGATCGGCTCGATATAGGTGGCGTCGGCCAGTTCCGGGTCGGTCATGATGGTGGCCGGGTTGGAATTGACCAGGATGACGCGGAAGCCTTCTTCCTTGAGCGCCTTGCAGGCCTGGGTGCCGGAATAATCGAACTCGCAGGCCTGGCCGATGACGATGGGGCCGGCCCCGATGATCAGGATCGACTTGATGTCAGTGCGTCTTGGCATGGGTTCGGATTCCGTTCGGCGAGCGGCTTACACGAAAAACCGGGACGGGAAGACCCGGCCGGTTGTGCTTGCGATTCTGGTATCAGGCTAGGAGGGCCTTATAGGGAAGAGTTTTGTCGGATGTAACCCCGAAAATGAGGAGAAGGCAGTAGGCAGTAGGGCAGTAGGGCAGTAGGGCAGTAGGGCAGTAGGGCAGTAGGGCAGTAGGGCAGTAGGGCAGTAGGGCAGTAGGGGGAGCAGTCAAGGCAATTTCACATACTGCCCTACTGCCCTAGTGCCCTATTCCCTTTGTTCCAAACGCCACCGCATCCGTGATCTCGAAACGCTCGGCGTCGCCGATGCGGATCATGTTGAGGCTGCCTTCGCGGGTGAAGCGGAAATTGCCGTCCGCGTCCGAGCCGGCCGGCCGGCCGGCGTCGAAGGTGATGATGCGGGTGCCGCCATCGGGCCAGGTCACGGTCACTTCGGCCTTGTCGGTGCCTTTGCGCAGGACGGTTGCCGCGCACCGCGTCATCGGCTGGCCGACCTTGCGGGCGCAGGGAATATCGATGCCGCCGCCAGAGGCAAGAGCGTCGGGCTGGGGCGGGAGTTCCGCGACGGTCTGCTTATCGACGGGTACAGCCGCGGCGGGGTCGGCAACCGCCCCGGTCGGCGGGGTTCCAGCCGCCAGAGCCAGGCCATAGGCATCCCGCATGGCGGTCTCGGCAACGGATTTCACTGGCGGTTCGGCGTCGTGGGCCGCATCGCCCAGCCGTGCCGTCAGATCAGGCGTTGGTGGAGGGGCGGCGGCATCGCCGGCAGGCGCATCCGCCAGGTCCAGATCGGACACGGTCGCCGGATTGAGGGGAACGAGATAGCGCGCGGGAGCCCAGCCGGTGGCCTTGGGATTTTCGGACTCGACCTTGCACCAGGGGTGCCCGTCAATGTCGTTGCAGCCGAGGTTGCGTACGCTTGCGCCGCCGGCCAGGCGGGCCTCGGTCTTGCCGATCGCCGATGGCTTGGCGCGGATATTCAGCAGGTCGTCGGGGGCAAGCCCGGTGACGACCGAAATGAAGTCTTCGGCATGGGCAGGGACAATGGCCGGCCACGCCGCCATCAGCAGCGAAACGGCAATCAGCGCCTGCAAACTTGTTCGGAGCGTAACTGTGCGCCTCATCACTTGGCCGTGCGCCGATATTCAAAACACCATGCCGCGGCAGTCCCGCCGCATGCCCGGCCGGTTTTATAGGGGACGACGGGGCGCCATGTAAGTCCGAAAATTGTGGCGAAGCTGGTGCCGGTTGATGGCTGGTAAGCTGGTGGCGTGGTTTACGGCATGAAGCCGGTGCGCAGGCCGTGGGCCCATTCCGGCCGTCCCGCCTGCTCGGCCTGCCGTGCGGCCGCCTCGTGGTCGTAGTCGACGGCGATGGCCTCGAAACGGTCGGGCAGACCGCCGCCGCCCAAGGTGACGATGCCGTAGCGGGCATGCGGCGAGCCCTGTTCTGAGACATGCGCAGGCGGCGTTGAATCGTCATAGGCGGGGCAGCCGATGCTGCCGGGATTGAAGATGACCGGGCCATCGGGAACACGGACCAGCTCGGCGCGGTGGCTGTGGCCGCACAGCGCAATACGGCAGGCCGGGTCGAGCGCCGTCAGCCGGCGCCGAATCGCCGCCAGCGGCGCGCGCACCAACTGGCCATCGACGATCGCGTCGGTGAGATATTTCTCGTCATGATCGGGACGGGCGTGGAAGGCGACGACGCCGGGAGCGACCTCCAGGGTGAGGGGTTGCGCGAAGAGTGCCTCGCGCTGCGGCTGCGTCAGCCGCTCCTGCGCGTAGACGTCCGAGGGCCACATCTCGTTATTGGGAGGGTCGGCCGCGACGCGGCGGTCGTGGTTGCCGCGCACCGTCGGCAGGTTCAGCGCCTGCAGCCTTGCAAACGTCTCGCGCGGCCAGAGTGGGCCGGAAACGCTGTCGCCGAGATTGACGGTGAGATCGGCGCCGCCACGCCGCGCCAAATCCTCCAGCACGGCATCCAGCGCCAGTATGTTGCCGTGGATATCGGCGAGGACGGCTATGCGCATGCGGCGGGCTCCCTTGGCGCGGCCCCGTTGGAGGCCTTTCCGGCCCGTCTTCGTTATCAAGCCCCCGCCTTCGTTATCAATCCCCGGTCATTGCTATCAGGCTCTTGAGATCGTTCGGGCTGGGACCAAGGGGCAGCCCACCCGTGGCTATCGCGGAAGCACGCCATCTGCTAGCGTCCACGTCGTCCCGAAGTTAAGATGGGAATATCCGCTTAGATAGCCTCGAAAGGCACCAGGCGATGACCCGCGACCGGATGTTCGCCCACCTGCGCGCCGCCAATGACGTTGCGCGCGACGCCGCCGCGCACGGGCACCATCCTTTCGGCTGTGTGCTCGTCGGTCCCGACGATCGCATCCTCATGCGGCAAGGCAATATCAGCACCGTGCGCCACGCCGAAACCGAACTCGCCCGGCGTGCCGCGGACGCCTATCCGCCGGAATTCCTCTGGTCCTGCACGCTGGTCTCGACCGGCGAGCCCTGCGCGATGTGCACCGGAACGCTTTACTGGGCGAATATCGGCCGGCTGGTCTACGGCTTCGAGGAGACCAAGCTTCTGGCGCTGACTGGCGACCATGCCGAGAACCCGACGATGAACCTCGCGTCACGCACGGTCCTTGCCTCCGGGCAGAAACCGGTCGAGGTCTACGGCCCTTTCTCCGAGATGGAGGAAGAACTTCTCGCACCGCATATCGGTTTTTGGCAGCGCTAGGGGGACTGAATTTTGCTTCGGGACCTGCAGTCTACGCCGGCACTTCGATGTCGGGACCGCCGACCGCCGGAAGGGCAGAGTCGCCAGCCGCGGCGATGACACTGTCGAGCAGGCCGGGGAAGCGGGCGTCGAGGTCGACGCGGCGCAGCGTGATCATCCGGTTGGTGCCGACCACTTTGGTGCGGGTGACGCCGGCCTCGCGCAATTTGGCGAGGTGATAGCTCAAATTCGTCTTCGAACCGAGATCGAGAAACCGGCTGCAGTTCAGCGGTACGCCTTCCTTGCTGGCGAGATAGCGCACGATTGCAAGCCGCGTCGGGTCGCCGAGCACGCCGAGCACGATGGGCAGGCTGATCTGGTCCGTATTGGGGTGAGGCAGCGTCATGGCTGGAAACCTAAGCGCAGTTCGGGCCGATTTCAACGCATCCGTCCTCGCCTGCCCGTACACACTGTTTCTCCCGTTTCGACCCGTGCTGACCTTTTGTGCTGACACAGGGCTGTCAGGATGGTTCAGCTATTTTCTGCTGGCTTCATTGACATCATGCTCCGTTATGTCCAATTGTTCAATAAATTTTGAACTAAGGACACTTCCCCATGGATAAGCGTCTCTTCTGGCTCGCGCTCGGATCGTTCACGATCTCGACCGAGGGCTTCGTCATCTCCAGCCTTCTGCCCGACATCGCTGGGGATGCAGGCATTTCCATCCCGCTGGCGGGCACATTGATCACTGCTTTCGCGCTCGCCTATGCGATCGGTACGCCGATCCTGGCGACGCTCACCGGCGAATGGGACCGGCGCCGCGTCATCCTGTGGACGCTGGTGTTCTTCGTCGTCGGCAACATCACCGCCGCCTTGAGTTCGTCCTTCGAGGTGCTGCTCATCGCGCGCATCATCATGGCGCTGTCGTCGGGCCTGTTCGCGGCGACCGCGCAGGGTACGGCGGTGGCGCTGGTCGATGACCACCACCGCGCCCGCGCCATCGCCGTCGTCGTCGGCGGCACCACGGTGGCCGTTGCGCTCGGCGCGCCGCTCGGTGCGCTGGTGGCCACGGTCGCTGGCTGGCGCGGCACCTTCTTTGCCATCGCCGGGCTCGGCGCTCTGGCCGGCGCCATCCTGTGGTATCGGCTGCCNCGGTCTTCGCCCTGATCGGCGCCTTCACCGTCTTCGCCTTCATCGCGCCCCTGGCTATCGAAGGCGGTGGGCTCAGCCCGGTGGCGCTGCCCGGCATGCTGCTCGCCTTCGGCGTCGGCGCCGTCATCGGCAATGTCGCCGGCGGCCAGGCCGCCGACCGCTTCGGCGCGACGCGCACCGTTGCCTGGTCGCTGGCGCTGAGCGCGGCGATGCTGGTCACCTTCTCGCTGATCCCGACCTTCCTGCCGCACAACATAGCCGGACCGGCGCTGATGGGCATGATGGTGCCGTGGGGTATCGTCGGCTGGGCGTTCCCGCCGGCGCAAGCCAGCCGCATCATCAAGCTGGCGCCAGATGCCGCCCCGATCGTGCTATCGCTCAATGCCTCGGCGCTCTATCTCGGCGTGGCGCTGGGCGCCGTGGTCGGCGGCGCCGTGCTGCGCTATGGCGCGCCGGCCGACCTCGGCCTGGTCGCGGCTGCATTCCCGATTGTCGGGCTCGGCATCGTGCTGGCCGGCCGGATGTTGGCCAAGCCAGTGGCGATGCCGGCGGAATAAGGTCTGCGAAAAGCCGTCGGCTGCGTCAGGTGGCCGACGGCAGATCGAAATCCAGCGCGGCAATTCCATCGAGCACCTCGCGCAACTTCGCCGCCTGTTCCTTGCCGACCAGATCCTCGAATCGCCGCTGGGCGATTTCCCAAAGCTTCACGGCCTCATCGAGCTTGACACGGCCCAACGGCGTCAGCCGGACGCGCTTGATGCGGCGGTCATCCTTGTCGGCGAAGGTTTCGAGGTAGCCGTCGCGGATCAGCGGCTTCAGCGTATGGCCGAGCGCCGACAGATCCATGACAAGGGCAGCGGCAAGGGCGCCCATTGCCGGCTCGTTGCCGACATGGATCTGGTAGAGCAGACCCTGCTGTGTTGCCTTGAGCCCCGAAGGGGCCAGCACATCATCATAGAATTGGCCGAGCTTGCGCGTTGCACGCCGCAGCATGGCGTTGTTGCAAAGGTTAAGGCCGGGCAGGGCGTCTTTCGGCATGATAGGTCCTCGCGGCAGAGACATGATGTCCGTCGCAGCCTGACAAATAATCCCCGTTGAGATCATTGACAAGATAGTGGCATATGCCTACTTCGTTGATAGTGGCATATGCCACTATTGGGTTGAGCGACTTTGGTGAAGGCGAGGGCGATTGCCCACGGAGCCCGGCAACACGGGTCGAAACGAACCAATGGTCGAAACAAGGAGCAGGATAATGAGTGCAGAAAACAACAAGGGCACGGCGGTCGTCACCGGCGCCTCGTCAGGCATCGGCGCCGTCTATGCCGACCGGCTCGCCGGCCAGGGCTACGATCTTGTGCTGGTGGCGCGACGCGCCGACCGGCTGGAAGAATTGGCTGAAAAGTTGCGCCATGCTTACGATCGCAAGGTCAGCGTGATCAGCGCCGATCTTGCAAACGACGATGATGTGCGCCGCGTCGAGCAAGCTGTAACAGCCGACGAAAGCATCACACTGCTGGTCAACAATGCCGGCATCGGCGGTCAGGCCGTCGTGGCCACCGCCGACGTCGATGCGGCCGAACGCATGATCAAGGTCAACACCATCGCCTTGACGCGCCTAACCCGCGCCGTGCTGCCGGGGCTTTTGGCACGCAACCGCGGCGGCATCGTCAACATCGCCTCGGTGCTCGCCTTCGACACCTCCTTCGGCGGCATCTACAGTGGCACCAAGGCCTATGTCGTCAACTTCACCGAGGCGCTTCACCGCGAGGTCGCGGGCACCAACGTGAACGTGCAGGTGGTGCTGCCGGGCGCGACCCGGACCGATTTCTGGGAACTTGCCGGCACCGATATCGACAACGTTCCGAAGGAGATCATCATGACCGCCGACGACATGGTCGATGCCGCCCTTGTCGGCCTGGCCAGGGGCGAAGCCGTCACCGTGCCCGCACTTGCCGATACCGCCAAGCTCGACACGTTCCTCGGCGCCCGGCAAGCCTTCTACGGCAGCCTGCACGCCGACAAGCCGGCAGCGCGCTACGGGGTTTGAAGCCAATGCACATACCTTCTGTGACTGGCGTGACCCGATCGGCCCGAGGCTTGATTGCCACGTAGTTCCCCCAATCCGTCGCTGCTTCGCAGCGCCACCTTTCCCCCCTCCGGAGGGAAAGGAAGGGAGCTTTGCTGGACGAGCGTTGACGGCAAAAAGCCCGGCGCCCTTCCTCTACCCCGTCGATCGGGGGAGAGGTGGCTCGGCGAAGCCGAGACGGAGTGGGGGTCGACCAGCACAGCATAAGCACTTTGTCGGGGGCAAGCCCCCAGCTTCTGCAAGGCCGCGGCTTCTACGCCGACCGCCACATCGGAATGATCGAGGCGGCCAGCACCAGGGCCAGCGCGATGTTGAGCGCGCGCCATTGCCATTCGGTCTTGAGCAGCCGGGCCAATACCATGCCGGCGACGCACCAAACGGACAGCGAGATGGCGGCGGCGAGGCCGAAGGTCGAGCCGAGCAGCAAGGCGAGTTGTCCAGGCCCATCGGCAAGGGCTGCAAAGGAGTCCGCCGCGCCCAGTCCCATCGCCCAGCCCTTTGGGTTCATCCACTGGATGCCGGCGCCGCCAAGAAAGCTGTTCGGCCTGGCCATCGTCACATCGAGATTGGGTGGCCCGGCGCGGCCTATCTTGAGCGCCAGCCACAGGAGATAGAGCGAGCCGATCACCTTCATCGCCAATTGCAGCGAGGGCACCGCAAGCAGCAGACCGGCAAGGCCGGCGGCCGCGGCCGCGGTCACCGTGGCGAGGCCGGCGGCGCTGCCGATCATCAGCGGAACCGACCGGCGAAAGCCGAACTGCGCACCCGAGGCGGTCGACAAGGTGGTGGCGATGCCCGGCGTGGCGGTGGCCACGAAGGCAAACAGGATGAGCGGCAGGATCGGCTGGAGCATGGGGCGTCCTTCGTCGGAGGCTCCATGGTAGGCTTGATCTTATATCGGTAAATGCAATGTTTGCGATGCATGACATTAGCGTTTATAATGCTGGGATGATCCACAATCTCGATACCGCGCTGGTGCGCACCTTCGTCACCGTGGCCGACAAGGCGAGCATGACGGCGGCCGCCAACGCGCTGCATCTGACGCAGGGCGCCGTCAGCCAGCAGGTCAAGCGGCTGGAGGACACGCTCGGCTGCAGCCTCTTCGAGCGCGACCGGCGCCGCCTGCGCCTGACGCGTTCCGGCGAGCGGCTGTTCGACAAGGCCAAGCGCCTGCTCAGCCTCAACGACGAGATCTGGGCCGAGATGGCGGGAAGTGCTGTCGCCGGCCAGGTGCGGCTCGGCGTGCCCTACGATCTCGTCGGCACCTTGCTGGCGCCGGTGCTGAAGGCCTATGCCGAGACCTATCCGCAGGTCGAGATCTCGCTGGTCTGCGCTTCGTCGCCCGAACTGGCCACGGCCCTTGCGGGAGGAACNATCCGCAGGTCGAGATCTCGCTGGTCTGCGCTTCGTCGCCCGAACTGGCCACGGCCCTTGCGGGAGGAACCGTCGACCTTGCGGTAATCGAAGAGCGGGTCGGACCGACGACGGGCGAATGCCTTGCCGTCGACCGGCTGGTCTGGGTCGGCGCGAGGGGCGGCGTCGCGCGCGCCAAGCGGCCGCTGCCGGTTTCGATCGTCGCCGATACCTGCGCTTTCCGCCCGGCGGTGCTTTCGGCGCTCAACGAACATGGGCTGGAATGGCGCACCGTGTTCGAGAACGGCAATATCGACGCGACGACGGCCACGGTGCGATCGGACCTCGCCGTCACCGCCTGGCTCGCCTCGACCGTGCCAGTCGATCTCGACATCTTGCCGTTCGAGTCGGGCCTGCCGCCGCTACCAAATTTCGCCATCAACCTGCATCTGCCAAGGCATGGCGTCGGCCCGGCAGCGCAGGAGTTCGCGCGGCACATACGCGGTGGGCTGGCGCGGCGGCCGGTGGCGGCTTGAACGCCTCACTTCGCTGGAGCACCCCTCATCCGTCTCGGCGCTGCGCGCCGATCCACCTTCTCCCACAAGGGGCTAGCGTGCGCACACATTTGCTTCGTGCTTTGATCAAGCGTGAAGAAGCGACGCCGGAAAATGGCTTGAA
>NZ_AYWR01000025.1:0-108193 GCF_000502935.1 Mesorhizobium sp. LNHC221B00
GTGCGCGGCCAGCGTTCGAGCGCCGCGGCAAAGGCATCGGCCAGCGCGTCCTCGGCGGCGGCTACGTCGCGCGTGCGCGCCGACAGCCAGGCGACCAGCTTGCCATAGCTTTGCCGGGCGGCCGCTTCCGCCGCCGCCCGGACGATCTCCGGACGACTGTCCATCACATCGCTATTTCCCGGCACATCGTCATTTCTTGGGCATGTAGTCGGCCATTTCCCAGATCGGCCGCAACTCGACCGTGCCGGTGCTGGCCGCCGGACAGCGCGCCGCCCATTCGATGGCGGTATCGATGTCGGCCGCCTCGATCATGTAGAAGCCGGCAAGCTGCTCCTTGGTGTCGGCATAGGGGCCGTCGATGACGTTGGTCTTGCCGTCGGCGATCCGCACCGAGGTGGTTGCCTGGGTCGGACGCAACCTTTCGCCGGCCAGCCACGCACCGGACTTCTTCAACGCTTCGGTGTAGGCGGCATAGGCCGCGCTCATCTGTTGGGCCTTCTCGACCGGCGTGTTCGCCAGCGCGGCTTCGTCATTGTTGATCAAAAGCATGTATCGCATGGGTTTTCTCCCGTGGTTTGGAAGGCCGCGTCTTGCGGGGCCAGACGTATGTCGTGCGGTGTCGGCCGATTTCGACAGGTGCCGTGAAAATCTTTCGGCCGTGGCCGCGCCTAGCGCAAGCCGGAAGGTGTCGCCCATGCACTCAACCGTTCGTCTAATGGCTACGATTGCCGGTTGGCATTTGCGGCTCGCTGTCTAAACTTGGCCCGGTTCGCACCGAGGAGGTGGTGCGGTCGATCTTTTCAGGGAGGAAAGCAGATGTTCCGTTTCAGGACGAGATTTGTTGCAGCCAGCGCGGTGGCGCTTTCGCTTGGCCTTGGCGTTGTTTCCGCCGGCGCGCAAGAATTCATCAACGTACTGACCGGCGGCACGTCAGGCGTCTACTACCCGCTCGGCGTGGCGCTGTCGGAGATCTACGGCAAGGGCATCGCGGGCGCCCGTACCCAGGTGCAGGCGACCAAGGCCTCGGTCGAGAACCTCAACCTGCTGCAGCAGGGCAAGGGCGAGATCGCGTTTGCCCTCGGCGATTCCGTCAAGCTCGCCGCCGAAGGCAATGCCGAGGCCGGTTTCCCCGGCAAGCTCGACAAATTGCGCGGCATCGCCGCCATCTATCCCAACTACATCCAGATCGTCGCCAGCCAGGAGTCCGGCATCAAGACGCTTGCCGACCTCAAGGGCAAGAGCCTGTCGGTCGGCGCGCCGGCCTCCGGCACCGAACTCAACGCGCGCGCCATCTTCGCCGCCGCAGGGTTGAAATACGAGGATCTCGGCCGGGTCGAATATTTGCCCTTCGCCGAATCCGTCGAACTGATCAAGAACCGCCAGCTCGACGCCACGCTGCAGTCGGCGGGACTCGGCGTCGCCTCGATCCGCGACCTCGCCACCTCGGTGCCGATCAACGTCGTTGCCGTGCCGGCCGAGGACGTCGCCAAGATCGGCGCGCCCTATCTGTCGGTGGTCATTCCCAAGGGCACCTATGAGGGCCAGAGCGAGGACGTCGCCACCGCCGCCGTCGGCAATTTCCTCATCACCCGCGCCGACGTCCCGGACGAGACCGCCTACCAGATGACCAAGCAGATGTTCGACCATCTCGACCAGCTTGCCGCCGCGCACGCCGCCGCCAAGGGCATCGATCCGGCCAAGGCGATCGACGGCATGCCGGTGCCGCTGCATCCGGGCGCGGAGCGGTATTACAAGGAGAAGGGGCTGGTGAAGTAGCAAGGTTCGCTCGGCTTATCTGAGATGTCTTCGCTAAGCGCCCCCCTCTGCCCTGCCGGGCATCTCCCCCTCAAGGGGGGAGATTGGCCGTTGTTATGTTCTTCGACAAACCTTGCAAAACCTGCGCCGACATCGATGCCGCTGATCTCCCCCCTCGAGGGGAAGATGCCCGGCAGGGCAGAGGGGGGCGCCTCGCGCTGCAGTTCGCTTGCTTGGGAGTGCGTCGGATGAGCGAACCAGCCGACAGCAAATCCTCCAGTACTTTCCATCTCCCTGTCGCCGAAGAGCAAGTCGAAGGCCTGCCGCCGGGGTTCGGCGACGGCATCGCCGGCAAGGCGGCGTTTGTCATCGCCGTCGCCTTTTCCGCATTCCAGATCTACATCGCCGCCTATGGCAGCCTTCCGAGCCAGGTGGTGCGGGCCATGCATGTCGGCTTCCTGCTGCTGCTCGGCTTTGCCCTGATCGCCAATCTGCGCGCCAAAAGCATGGCAGCAAAAACAATTTTCTGGACGCTCGGCGCGCTCGGCTTCGGCACCGGCCTCTACAACTGGATGTTCTATTCCGATCTCATCCGGCGCTCCGGCTTCCTGACCACACCGGACCTGATCGTCGGCGCGGTGCTGGTGGTGCTGGTGTTCGAGGCGGCCAGGCGGCTGATGGGGCTGCCGCTCGCAACAATCGCCTTCATCTTCCTCGCCTATTGTTTCTTCGGCAACCATTTGCCGGCGCCCTTCATCCATCGCGGCTACGACTTCGCCCAGCTGGTCGACACCTTCGCCTACGGCACGGAAGGCATATACGGCACGCCGATCTACGTTTCGGCGGCCTATATCTTCATCTTCGTGGTCTTTGCCGCCTTTCTCGAACGCGCCGGCATGATCGCGCTGTTCAACGATTTCGCGCTCGGCCTCGTCGGTTCATGGCGCGGCGGCCCGGCGCAGGTCTGCGTTTTGTCGTCGGCGCTGATGGGCACGATTTCCGGTTCCGGCGTCGCCAATGTGGTGGCAAGCGGCCAGTTCACCATTCCGCTGATGAAGCGCTTCGGCTTCCGCCCGGCCTTCGCCGGCGCGGTCGAGGCGACGTCCTCGATGGGCGGCCAGATCATGCCGCCGGTGATGGGCGCCGTCGCCTTCATCATGGCCGAGACGCTGAACATTCCCTATGCCGACGTGGTCAAGGCGGCGATCATCCCTGCAATGCTCTATTTCGGCGCCTGCTTCTGGCAGGTGCATCTGGAGGCCGGCAAGGCCGGCCTGCGCGGCATGGCCAAGGCGGACCTGCCCAACCCGTGGGACGCGGTGCGGCAGCACTGGCCGCTGGTGCTGCCGCTGGCCGCGCTGATCTATCTGTTGTTCGCCGGCTACACGCCGGTCTTCGCCGGCACGATGGGGCTGGCGCTGACCATCGTGCTCATCCTCGGCACGCCATTGGCGGCGGCGGTCGGGCCGCTCGCCTTCCGCATCGTCTTCTGGCTGGCGCTCGGGCTTGCTGCGGCCTCGTTCATGAAGTTCGGCGTCAACGTCCTAAGCCTCGTCATTGGCGCCCTGATCATCGCCTGCGCGACATTCAAGGGTGGGCGCGAAACGCTGCGGATCTGCGTCGATTCGCTTGCCGAAGGGGCGAAAAACGCACTGCCGGTCGGCATTGCCTGCGCCATCGTCGGCATCGTCATCGGCACGCTGACACTGACCGGCATCGCATCGACCTTCATCGGCTGGATCATCTCGATCGGCGAGAACAACCTGTTCCTGTCGCTGGTGCTGACGATGCTGACCTGCCTGGTGCTCGGCATGGGCATCCCGACCATCCCCAACTACATCATCACCTCGTCGCTGGCCGGCCCGGCGCTGCTGTCGCTCGGCGTGCCGCTGGTGGTCAGCCACATGTTCGTCTTCTATTTCGGCATCATGGCCGATCTGACGCCACCGGTGGCGCTGGCCGCCTTCGCGGCGGCACCGATGGCCAAGGAGAGCGGCCTCAAGATCGGCATCCAGGCGACCAAGCTGGCCATCGCCGGCTTCGTGGTGCCGTTCATGGCTGTCTACACGCCGGCGCTGATGCTGCAGGACGCCGGGCCGATCGCCGCTGAGTTCGGCTATCCCATCGAGGTCGCCTATATCGTCGTCAAGGCGTGCATGGGCATCGTGCTGTGGGGCGCGGCCGCCGTCGGTTTCCTCGTCACCCGCATGGCATGGTGGGAACGGCTTGTCGCCTTCGCCGCCGGCGTGCTCCTGGTCGCGGCGCTGCCGCTCACCGACGAAACCGGCTGGGCGCTGTCGCTTGCCTGGATCGGCTGGCACTGCTGGCGGGCGCGGCGGGCCAGAGCATGATCCCGAAAAGTGGGATCCGGTTTTCGGAAGAGATCGTGCTCAAGCAAAGAAATAGCAGCGCATGAGCCTGTGCATCCTCGCCGCCGGCAAGACGGTGACGCTGGCGATCGCCGCCTTCACGCTGTCCTGGACGCATTCGGTGGAACGGACGCGATGGGAGGAAGACTGGAAGGTGACGCCGTCCGGCCTGCAAGTGGTCGAGGCGCGCATCAAGGGTTCGGGCGCCGGCATGGAGCCACCGGAGGGCGCGGAGCTGAAAGACGGCTGGTGGGCCTATGCCCCGAAGGTTGGGCCGCAGCGTCACGTCTCTCTCGCCGCCTCCGGCGCGACTGGCAACGGCTGGACGCTGTGCACGGTTCAGGGCTGCCGGGAACTCGGCAGGGAGGCCGGCGGCTCCATCGCGCTGGAGCCATGCGGGTCGGATGGCACGAGCCAGCCGCGATAGCGCACCAACGCCAGTTGCGCGGCGAGATCGCAATCTAGCCAAGGAACCGCCCGCGCAGTTCGGCCGACGGAATGTCGCAGCTGTCCTTCCTGCCGAACAGGGCATAGCGATTCTTGGCGACGCGCTCATAGAGCCAGTCGCGCAGCGGGCGCGGCAGCAGCAAGAGCGCCTTGGCCGCGCGCCACGGCCAGCCGAGTTCCGCCATGACGGCGACAAAACTGTCGAGCCGCGTGAAGGCGGCGCCGTCGACAAGGACGAGATTGGTTTCGTAAGCGTCTGTGCGCAGCCCGTGCTTCCTGAACAGCGCTTCGCCGAAAGGCGACTGGGCGGTGGCGAAGCGGAAGCGGCTTTTGCGGTCCAGCTTGACCACCATGCGCACGAAGCCGGAGCAGAGTACGCAGACGCCATCGAAGACGATCAGCTGACGGCTTGTACCTGACGGCTCAGAGGGACTGTACTTGGGTCGCTGGACTTTGGGTCGATTGAACGGGGGCAGACTTGACTGGGGAAGATCGGTCACGCTGGCCTCGGCTGCTCGTGTTCCCAGACACTGAGCCAGCCGCAGGCGGGATCAAAGACGCGGCGATGCCGCACGCCGCCCGTCACCGAGGACCCGGTCACCCAGAACGGGACGCTCGGCACGATAGGTGGTGGCACGCGCGTTGGCACCGGGCCTGCAGATGCGGCTGTTGTGGCGGCTCTCGAACGTCATGGTCAGTGCGCGCCCAGCGACGTGCCGCGACGGGCGCAAGCCGGACCGGGACCGCGCATGTAGTAGCGCTCGGGCCGGTAGGTCGGCGCGACGAATTCGCGGATGGCGGCGGCATAGCCGATGAGGTGCGTGAGGAAGTTCATTTACCCTGTCCCTGTCCCGATTTTCGGATGTCCCTTCCGAATTGCGAGAATGATAGCATCGAGGCGTGAATAGTCGGTGAACGTGATGTTAATTTCTGGTCGAAAACCCGTCGCTTGGTGGCCGGAATGCGGCTGATTCGGGGTGTTTCGGTGCCTTTTGTCGCCATTTCGCCCAGTGTGACTTTTGCATCACATATGTTTCGTTTGAATGTCGCCCGCGCGCGGTTCTGTTTCAATTTCCGCCGCGCCTGTGAAATTTCCGTTCTGGACGCTTCGATGCGGGCCTGACTTCAAGGTGCTCGAACATCAAGCGATCAGGAAACTGGCAAGGAACTGGAGCGCGCGCCATCCGTTCTCACCTTCATCGCGTTCCTAAAGGGAGTTGTCATGGCGCCGCGTCCTGCCTGGAGGGGCTATCTGAAGCTGTCGCTGGTCACCTGCGCCGTCGAACTGACCAATGTCGTCACCCAAACCGAAAGGGTGTCTTTCCGCATCCTCAACCGCAAGACCGGCAATACGGTGAAGCGCATCTATGTCGACGCCGAGACCGGCGAGCCGCTTGGCGACGATGACGAGATCAAGGGTTATGAACTCGACGACGGTGAATTCATCCATATCGAGGAAGACGAGATCGAGGCGGTGCAGATCGAATCCTCGCACACGATGAGCCTCGACGGTTTCGTCGACAAGGCCTCGATCCAGCAGGTCTATCTCGATACGCCCTATTATGTCGCGCCGGGCGACAAGGTGTCGGAAGAAGCGTTTGCCGTCATTCGCGACGCCATGGCGGGCAAGAAGATGGCCGGGCTGGCGCGCATCGTGCTTTACCGACGCGAACGTCCCGTGGTCATCGAGCCGCTCGGCAAGGGCATGGTGCTGACCACGCTGCGCTATGACAACACGGTGCGCCAGCCCGATACCGTGTTCGGCGAGATCGAGGCGGTGAAGACCGACCAGGAGATGACCGATCTTGCCGAACTGATCATCGACAAGAAGAAGGCGAAGTTCGATCCGTCGAAATTCGACGACAAATATGAGGACGCGCTGCTCGAGCTGATCCGCGCCAAGAAGGCCGGCCACAAGGCGCCGAAGGCAAAGGCCGCGCCAAAACCTTCCAATGTCATCAACCTGTTCGACGCGTTGAAGAAGAGCCTGTCGGACTCCGGGTCATCGAAAGCGTCTTCGTCGGCGAAACCCAAGCCGGCAGCCAAACGCGCCAAGCCGAAAACCGCCGCGCCCAAACGCAAATCGGCCTGAGGGACAGGGAAGCCTGAGGACCAGGGAAGCTTGAGGACCAGGGAATAATGGCCGGACTCGAACAGTATCATTCCAAGCGCGACTTCAAGAAGACGTCCGAACCGGCCGGCAAGGTCGCGCGCGGCAAGAAGGGCGAGGTTGGTGGCGGTCTCTTCGTAATCCAGAAGCATGCGGCGACCAGGCTGCATTACGATTTCCGCCTCGAGCATGACGGGGTGCTGTGGAGCTGGGCGGTGACGCGCGGCCCGAGCCTCGATCCGCATGAAAAGCGGCTCGCCGTCCACGTCGAGGACCACCCGATCGACTATGCCGGGTTCGAAGGCACCATTCCCAAGGGCGAATATGGCGGCGGCTCTGTCATCGTCTGGGACGAGGGGACATGGGTTCCCGAGACCGACCCGGCCAAGGCGATGAAGAAGGGCCATATCAACTTCGAGCTCAAGGGCCATAGGTTGCATGGCTCATGGCATCTGGTGCGGCTGAGGCCGCGCCCGGGGGAGAAGCGCGACAACTGGCTGCTGATCAAGTCGGACGATGCGGCGGCGCGTCCGGGCGAGGATATCCTTCAGGAGGCGCCGCAATCGGTGAAGTCGGGCCTGACAATCGAGGAGGTCGGCGCGGGCAAGGCCGCCAGGGGCGAGAAACCGAAAGTCTGGCATTCCAACAGGCCGGCCGCCAGCAAGGCGAAGGCCGCGGGCCGGAAACTCGACTTTGTCGAACCGCAGCTTGCCACGCTGGAACGGGAGGCTCCGTCGGGCGAGGACTGGCTGCACGAGGTGAAGTTCGACGGCTATCGCATACAGGCACAGATCGCCGGCACGGAGGTGCGGCTCTTGACCCGCGCCGGCCTCGACTGGACGGAGAAATTCGGCGGCGAGATCGTTGCCGAACTCGCTCGCCTGAAGTGCAGCGACGCCATCATCGACGGCGAGGTCGTCGTGCTGGCCGACAGCGGTGTCTCGTCCTTTTCATTGCTGCAGCAGGACCTGTCGGCAAAGCGGACAAACCGCTTCATCTACTATGTCTTCGACCTGATGCGCCTCGACGGCAAGGACCTGCGCCGCGAGCCGCTGGTCGAGCGCAAGCAAGCCCTGCAGGAACTGCTCGGCAAGCCATCCGAGAACGCGGCGGTGCGTTTCTCCGACCATTTCACCGAGCCCGGCAAGATCATGCTGGAGCATGCCTGCCGCATGGGACTGGAGGGCGTCGTCTCCAAACGCGCCGACGCGCCCTATCGCAGCGGGCGCGGCCCTAGCTGGGTGAAGTCGAAATGCACGGCGCGGCAGGAATTCGTCATCGGCGGCTATTTGCCGTCGGACAAGACCGGGCGCGGGCTGCGTTCGCTGCTGGTCGGTTATTACGAGGGCGGCAAACTGCACTATGCCGGCCGCGTCGGCACCGGCTTCTCCACCAGGGGCGCCAACGATCTGAAGAAGAAACTCGATGCGCTGAAGGCGAATACCTCGCCTTTCGACGCAGCCGTGCCCAAGGGCAAGGGGCTGGTCTGGGTCAAACCCGAGCTTGTCGGCGAAGTGGAGTTCCGCAGCTGGACATCGGACCGTATAATACGCCATGCCTCGTTCCAGGGGCTGCGCGAGGACAAGCCGGCGGAGGAAGTCGTGCAGGAAAAGCCCAGGGCGGCGACACCCAAGGGATCAGGGGCCAAGGAACCAGGAGGCAAGAGCTCAGCCAGGGCGAAATCCGCGCCCAGCGGCGCTGGCAAACCTGCCGGGGCGATGACAACCACGGTAAAACTCTCCCATCCCGACAAGCTGCTGTGGCCCGACGAAAAAATCTCCAAGCAGGGCCTGCTTGATCACTACGCGCAGGTTTGGCCGCGCATGGAGCGCTTCGTGATCAACCGGCCGCTCAGCCTGGTACGGGCGCCCGATGGCGTCGGCGGCCAGCGCTTTTTCCAGAAGCACGCCTCGGCCGGGATGAGCGACAAGATAGCCCGGATGAAGGACCCGACGGACGGCGAGGAGATCCTGTTCATCCGGGATTTCGACGGCATCGCCGCGCTGGTCCAGTACGGCGTCGTCGAAGTTCATATCTGGGGCTCTACCGTCGACGAGATCGAAAAGCCCGACCAGATCATCTTCGATCTCGATCCCGACGAAGGCGTCGACGTCAAGAAGGTGCGCGACGCCGCGCTGGATATCAAGGACAAGCTCGACGAGCTGTCGCTGCCGAACTTCGTCAAGACATCGGGCGGCAAGGGTTATCATGTGCTGGTGCCGCTGAAGCCCTCGGCGGACTGGGACGAGGTCAAGAATTTCGCCCATGATTTCGCCAGGGCGCTCGAGCAGGCCGCCCCTGACCGTTATACGGCGACACTGTCGAAAAAGGCGCGCACCGGGAAAATCTTCGTCGACTATCTGCGCAATGGCAGGGGCGCCACAACGGTCGCGCCCTATTCCTCGCGCGCCAAGAAGGGCGCCACCGTGTCGATGCCGGTGACCTGGGCCGAAATCGAGGCCGGACTGGCGCCCAACGCCTTCCCGATCGGCGACAAGACGACGATGAAGCAGTTGAAGGAAGCCGACCCGTGGGAGGATTTTTTCAAGAGAGGGAAGGTGTTGAAGCGGGGGTAGGTCCGAGACGATGCCGAGACCTTCCGATGCAAGTGCAACATCAGCAGAATGGCGGACGTAGCGTTCCGTCACACCCCCCTCTGTCCTGCCGGACATCTCCCCCGCAAGGGGGGAGATCGGCTATTTCAAAGTGTCGTTCATTTCTGCAACGTTGGAGATTGGCGAAAGTGGAGGAGCGCCTAATCTCCCTCCTTGCGGGGGAGATGGCCGGCAGGCCAGAGGGGGGTGCTGTCCCGCCAACGACTGCCGGAGTAGCGCCGCTGAGCCATCAGCTCAAAAACACCCTCTCGAACGCCTGCTTTCCCGGCGGCGAAAACACCACCGCGCGGCTGTCCTTCTCGCGGCGGGCCCATTTCTCGGCAAGGATCTTGTCCAAGATAGCGGCGCCCAGCGTGCCGGCGAGGTGGGAGCGGCGCACGCTCCAGTCGAGGCAGGCGCGGCAGACCGGGCGGCGCGGCCTGGCGCCGACATCGATGCCTATTGCCGCGAAATGCGATGCGGCCGACGGCCCGAGCCTGATTTCCTTGTCGTCACGCTGCAGGATATCTTTTTCGACCAGACGATCGAGCATCGCCACGGCCTGCTCGCCGGCGAGGTGATCGTAGCAGACGCGGGCCACGCGCATGGCGCCGTCGCGCGGGCCCGGCCGCACGCGCTTCGGGCCGACGGCCTCGGCGACCCCGGTGATGGCCTCGATCATGCCGGCCACCTGCGGCCCGGCGAGGCCGTAATAGCGATGGCGGCCTTGGCTGGCCAGGGTCAGAAGGCCGCCCTCCATCAGTTTCGACAGATGCGAGGAAGCGGTCGGCAACGAGACACCGGCTTCCAGCGCCAGTTCGCTCGCGGTCAATGCGGTGCCGCCCATCAGCGCGTTCAGCATGTTGGCGCGGGCCGGATCGCCGACCAGGCTGGCGATGCGGGCAATGTCGGGTCCTTCACGCATAGTTCGTTCCTCATCGAAGCATTCTCGTCAGATAAGCATTATTCTCCGATCGGCTCAAGGAGGCGGCGAAGCACGCCACGACGGCTCCTGACACGAAACGGCCTAGCATAACCCAGGTGCGCGACGTTTCGACCAGGCTCGAACCATTGATGCAACGATCCGAGGAGACGACCATGACCATCACCTGCTTCATCCGCTACGAGATCGACCCGTTCGGCAGGGCTGCCTTCGAGGAATATGCCCGCAACTGGGGCCAGGCCATTCCGCGCTGCGGCGCCGACCTGATCGGCTATTTCGCGCCGCATGAGGGCTCGGCCACGACGGCGTACGCCGCCTACAACATCGACAGCCTGGCGGCCTATGAAGCCTATCGCGCCCGGCTTGCGGCCGATCCCGCCGGCAAGGCAAACTACGCGTTCGCCAAGCGTGAACGATTCATCCTCAAGGAGGACCGCATGTTCCTGAAACTGGCTTCCGGCCCGCATGCGAAGCTGGTGTTGCCGTGATCGCGGTCATCTTCGAGGTCGAGCCGGCGGAGGGCAAACGCGATGCCTATCTCGGCATCGCCGCCAAGCTGCGTCCGCTGCTCGACGGCATCGATGGGTTCATCTCGATCGAGCGCTTCCAGAGTTTGGCCAACCCCGACCGCATCCTGTCACTGTCGTTCTGGCGCGACGAGGAAGCGGTGAAGGCCTGGCGCAATACGGAAGAACACAGACAGGCCCAGAAGGCCGGCCGAGGCGGCATCTTTGCCGGCTATCGACTGCGCATCGCGCATGTGATGAGGGATTATGGGCTGACGGAAAGGGATGAGGCGCCGGTCGATAGCCGGGCGGTGAATGGGTAGCGGTTTTTCCTTCCCCCGTTGTGGGAGAAGGTGGCCGAGCGAAGCTCGGTCGGATGAGGGGTGCTCCAGCTTGGCGGGACCTTCGTCTAACGGATACGCGAAGATAGGCAATCAACGCCTCACTCCGCTGGAACACCCCTCATCCGTCTCGGCGCTATGCGCCGATCCACCTTCCCCCACAAGGGGGGAAGGGAGAAAGTCGCTCAGGCATTCCCGATCAGCACGCCCGCGGCGAACACCAGCGCGCCGCCCAGCACCACCTGGAAGGCAGCGCGCAGGAAAGGCGTCTGCATGTATCGGTTCTGGACGAAGGCGATGGCCCATAACTCGAAGAACACCACCACGGCGGCAACGGCGGTCGCGGTCCAGAAATGTGGGATGAGATAGGGAAGCGCGTGGCCGAGGCCGCCTGCGGCCGTCATGACGCCGGTCGTGACGCCGCGCTTTATCGGTGAGCCGCGTCCCGAGAGCTTGCCGTCGTCGGAGGCGACTTCGGTGAAACCCATGGAGATGCCGGCGCCGATCGAGGCCGCAAGTCCGACCAGGAAGGTCTGCCAGGTGTCATGCGTGGCAAAAGCCGCGGCGAAGATCGGCGCCAGCGTCGACACAGAGCCATCCATCAGGCCGGCAAGGCCCGGCTGCACATAGGTGAGGATGAATTGGCGCTGTTCGGCCGCCGCTTCTTCGTCCTTCACTTCGCCAGGCACGTGCTTCTGCTCCAATTGGTGAGCCAGCGTCTCGTGGCCTTGCTCGACCGCCGCCAGATGGTCGAGCAGTTTGCGCGTCGAAGCGTCGGTGGTGCGCTTTGCCGCCTCGACATAAAACAGGTAGGCTTGCCGCTCCATCACCTCGGCCTGGCTGCGCACATTTTCGATCCCGAGCGGCCGGACAAGCCAGTCGGGCTTGCGCTCGTAATAGCCTTTCACATGTTCGCGCCGGATCAGCGGAATGCGCTCGCCAAAACGCTTGCGATGAAGCTCGATCAGCGCATCGCGATGGCCGTCCTCCTCATGCGCCATCTCCTCGAACATCTTCGCCGATTGCGGATACTTATCCGCCAGCCCATCGGCATAGGCCCTGTAGATTCGTCCGTCGTCTTCCTCGGATGAAATGGCCAGCGCCAGGATCTCCTGTTCGGACAGCGATTCGAAGGGACGGCGGCCGAAACCGAAAACGCGGGAAAGCATGAGGAAATCACCCTAGTTTAGAATAGTTCTAAACTACGGTTTGCCGGACCCCGGGTCAATCGCGCGCTTGGCCGCGGCTCAAGAATTGTTGAAGCCGGCACCGGAGCGCGCTCTTCATTATTGGCAAAGGTTACCCTATATAGTTGAACCCAAGACAAGGATGAGGATCAACGCATGACGAAGCCGCACGCAGAGTATTTCGACCCAAAGCCCGTTCTCGATCTCATTGCCAGCATCGAGGCCGACCTGCAGCGCCTGAAGGGCCTGGTCGAGCAGCAGGTCGAGAAGTTCGACCCCGCCAATCCGCACAACAAGGCCCCGGACGGCAAGCTGACCGAGGAAGGCGTCGAGTGCTGCTACCGCATGTTCGACGAGGGCAAGTCGCGCTATTCGGTAGCCCAGCAGATGAAAATCTCCTTCGCCGCCGCCACCCACCGCTTCAACAACTGGCGCAAGCTGGGCGGGACCAAGAGGCAGCGGACGCTGCTGGGGTGAAATTGCGATAGGTTGGCTGGACAGCGCCCCCCTCTGGCCTGCCGGCCATCTCCCCCTCAAGTGGGGAGATCGACGGTTGTCTTTGCTTTCGCCAATCTCCAACGCAAGAGAAGAAACGCCGCGCATGAAACAGCCAATCTCCCCCCTTGAGGGGGAGATGTCCGGCAGGACAGAGGGGGGTGTGCCGGCCGCAACGCTGGCGACATTTTGTACCTCGTCATAATCGCCAAATTTTGTAACGGTCACATCTTTTCGTTGGCGTCGCGCCGGCCTTTGCGTGCACCATGAAGGTGCCACATCTCGCAGGATCCGTCATGACCACCCTTCCCGGCATCGCCGACATCCACGCCGCCGCGGCCCGGCTCTCCGGCTTGATCGTCGAAACGCCATTGATCGAATCACAGGAACTGAACAAACGCTTCGGCGCGCGCATCCTGTTCAAGCCGGAGACGCTGCAGCGCACCGGTTCGTTCAAATTCCGCGGCGCCTACAACAAGCTGTCGTCGCTGAGCGAGGCGGAACGCAGCCGGGGCGTCGTTGCCTTCTCCTCGGGCAACCATGCGCAAGGCGTCGCCGCTTCGGCCGCCATGTTCGGCGTCAAGGCGGTCATCGCGATGCCCGCCGACGCGCCGGCGATGAAGGTCGGCAATGTCCGCAAGATGGGCGCGGAGGTGGTGCCGTTCGACCGTTTTCGCGATGATCGCATGGTTGTGGTCCGCCCTTACATCGAGAAGGGTATGGTGCTGGTGCCGCCCTTCGACGATCCAGCCATCATCGCCGGCCAGGGTACGATCGGCCTCGAACTGATGCGCCAGGCGAGAGCGCTTGGCGTCGGCCTCGACGCGGTGATCGTTCCCTGCGGCGGCGGCGGCTTGTCGAGCGGCATCTCCGTCGCCGTCAAGGATGCTTCGCCCGACACCGCCGTCTGGGCGGTCGAGCCGGAGCATTTCGACGACACGCGCCGCTCGCTGGCAGCTGGCGCCAGGGTTTCGAATGAGCCGGGCCATGATTCCATCTGCGACGCGCTGCTGACCGCCGAGCCCGGCGTGATCACCTTCGAGATCAACCGCAGGAACCTCGCCGGGGCCATCGCCGTCTCGGACCAGGCGGCGGCGCAGGCGATGCGCGACGCCATGGCCTATCTCAAGCTGGTGGTCGAACCCGGCGGCTGCGTCGGGCTGGCGGCGCTGTCGTCGGGCGAGATCGAGCTTTCGGGCAAAAATGTTGCCGTGGTGCTGTCCGGCGGCAATGTCGATTTCGGGACGTATGCCGGGATCATGGCGGCGGCGTAGGGTGGCGGCGCTCCACGCGGAAGCGTCGCGCTTGAGCACCCCCCTCTGTCCCGCCGACTTCAAACCTTCCCGATATCGCGGCCCCTAATCCAGCGTGCGCCTGAATCGCACCAACGCGACGCCGGCAAACAAAACGACAAAGACCACCAGCCAGCCGATCTCGGTTGCCACCGCCGGCAGTTGCGCACCCTTCAGCATCACCGCGCGGGTGATGCGCAGGAAATGCGTCAGCGGGAAGATCTCGCCGAAGGTCTGCGCCCAATCCGGCATGCCGCGATAGGGGAACATGAAGCCGGACAGCATGATCGACGGCAGGAAGAAGAAGAAGGTGAGCTGCAGGGCCTGCATCTGCGTGCGCGCGATAGTCGAGATCGTGTAGCCGAGCAGCACCAGCGACAGCACGAACACCAGCACCGCCGACAAAAGCAGCGACATCGACCCGGTGAAGGGGATGGCGAACAGAAGCTTCGCCGCCGCCAGCACCACCACCACCTGCACGGCGCCGACCGCCAGATAGGGCAGCACCTTGCCCATCATGATCTCGAGCGGGCTCGACGGCATGGCGAGCAGGTTCTCCATCGTGCCGCGCTCGGTCTCGCGCGTCAGCGCGATCGAAGTCATCATCACCATGGTCATCTGCAGGATGACGCCGAGCAGGCCGGGCACGATGTTATATTGCGAGATGCCTTCGGGATTGTAGCGCCGGTGCACCACGACATCGAGCTGCCCCCTGGCGGCCTCGGCGGCGGCTTCCTGCATGCCCTGGGCCCTGAGCAAGGCCTGGCTGGCGACGGTGCCGAGCGTGGAGATGGCGCCGCTGGCGACCGCGGGATCGGTGGCGTCGGCCTCGATCAGGATCTGAGGGTTGTCGCCGCGCTCGACCCGCTTGGCGAAGTCGGCCGGGATGGTGACGACGAAGGCGACGTCGCCGCGCGCCATCAGGAACTCGGCCTCCTCGGCGCTTCGCGCGACGTGATCGAAGCGGTAGTAGCCGGTGGTCTGCAGCGCCGCGACAATGGCGCGCGTGTAGGGGTCGCTGCTGGTCGCCACCAGTGCGGCAGGCAGGCTCTTCGGATCGTTGTTGATGGCGTAGCCGAACAGCACGAGCTGTATCAGCGGCACGCCAAGCATCATGGCGAAGGTGATGCGGTCGCGCCGCATCTGGATGAATTCCTTGATCAGCAGCGCGCCGAGCCTGGCGAAGGAGAAGATGCCGTTCATGCCATGTTGTCCTTCGACCCCGACATGAACTGGATGAAGACGTCCTCCAGGCTGGTTTCACCCGGCGCCACCGTCACGCCCTTGTGCTCTTTCTCGACGTCGGCAAGTGCCGCTTCGAGCTTCTTTTTGTCGGAGCCGACAACATGCAGCGTGGCGCCGAACGGCGCCACCTGGTCGACGCCGGGGCGGCCTTGCAGCGCTTCGGCCACCTGATCGAGTTGCGGACCCTGCAGCACGAAGGTGGCCAGCCCGGCATTCCTGACCACCTCGGCCACGGTGCCGGTGGCCAGCATCTTGCCGTAGGAGATGTAGCTGATGCGGTGGCAGCGCTCGGCTTCGTCCATGTAGTGGGTGGAGACCAGCACGGTCAGCCCGCCGCTGGCGAGGCGGTGGATCTCGTCCCAGAATTCGCGCCGCGCCTTGGGGTCGACGCCGGCCGTCGGCTCGTCGAGCAGCAGCAGTTTCGGCTTGTGCATGATGCAGGCGGCCAGCGCCAGCCGCTGCTTCCAGCCGCCGGACAAGGTGCCGGCCAGCTGGTTGCGGCGCGTGGCGAGGCCGAGCTCTTCCAAAGTCCTGGCGACATGCTCCTCGACCGGCTTCAGCCGGTAGAGCCGCGCCACGAATTCGAGATTCTCGCCGATCGTCAAATCCTCGTAGAAGGAGAATTTTTGCGTCATGTAGCCGACTTCGCGCTTGATCCTGAGCGAGTCGGTGCGGATGTTGAAACCCAGCACCGTGCCTTCGCCCTCGTCCGGCGTCAGCAGGCCGCACATGATGCGGATGGTGGTGGTCTTGCCCGACCCGTTGGGACCGAGGAAGCCGACGATCTCGCCCTCGGCGACCGACATCGTCACGTGGTCGACGACGGTCTTGTCGCCGAAGCGCTTGACCAGGCCATGAACGTCGATGACATTCATTTTGCCGTTTCCGCAAGGTCGACATCGACAATCTGGCCGGGCTGCAGCGGACCCGCATCGCCCTCCGGCCGCGCCTCGACGAGGTAGACCAGCTTCTGCCGGTTCTCCAGGGAATAGATCACCGGCGGGGTGAATTCGGGATCGGGCGAGACGTAGCTGACGCGCGCTTTCACATCCGCGCCGCAGCCGTCGCAATGAACGCTGAGCAGGCTGCCGACCTTGACCGAGGAGAAGGCGGCCTCCGGTATATAGACGCTGAGCTTCACCGCCCCGTCGGGCAGTACCGAAATCACCGGCGCGGTCGGACCCGCCGTGTCGCCGGGATTGCGGATGACGTCGTTGACGCGGCCCGGCGATGGCGCCGCCAATATGCGCTTGGACAGCCGCCACTCGGCCTGGTCGAGCGCCGCCTGCGCTTGGCCGACCTGATTGTCGGCGGCCTTGATCGTCTCGGCGCGCGCCGGCAGGCCGCCGACGGCGAGATTGGCCTGCGCCTGGCCGACCTGCGCGTTGGCGGTTTCCAACGTCGCCGAGGCGGTGTCGTAGTCCGCCTGCGTGCCGGTACCGCGCTTGAACAGGTCGGCGGCGCGGTCGTATTTGCGCTTGGCGTCGTCGGCCTGCGCCTTGGCCATGTCGACCTGGGCCTTGAGCGCGGCGATTTCTTCCGGCCGCTTGCCGACCTGGAGGTCGGCGAGTAGCGCCTGCGCCTGGGCGAGGCTTGCCTTAGCTTGCGCCACCGCGATCTTGGCATCGGCGCTTTCCAGCGTCACCACCGTCGCGCCTGACGTGACGCGATCGCCGCGCTTGACAGTGACGGTCTCGACCTGCGCCACCTCGATCGGCGCCAGCAGCACATAGTCGCCTTCGACATAGCCGACGGCCAGCGGCGGCGCCGGGGCGCAAGCACCGAAAAGCTGCACGGCGAGCGGCAGCGAACATAGAAAACTCATGGTCTTTGCCCCTTCATTTCTGCTTCTTCCTGGCGGCCAGTATGGCGCTGAGATTGTCGGCCGTGACCGCCACGACCTTTGCCGCCTCGGCGCTGCCGATGTCATGCCAGCCCATGCGGCGCATCACCGCCTCGCGGCCGATGCGGAAATAGATGACCTGGCCGATCAGCGTGAAGACGGTGAGCCGGGTCCGCTCGCTTTCGGCCGGCTCGCCGGTCGCCTGCTCCCAGATCAGGCACAACCGGCGATGCGTCGGCTCGAAGACGCCGTCATAGATGCGGTCGAGCGCAGCGGTGGGATGGGACAACTCGCGCAGCACGAATTGCACGATTTCGCCGGCCTCCGGCTGCGCCACGATGAAGCCGACCATCCGCTCAAGCGCGGCGAAGAGCTGCGCCCTTGCCGCCTCGGGATCGGGTGGAGCCGCGGCCTGGCTGTTGCCCAGCGCCTGGCCGGCAACCGTCTGGATAGTCTCGACGATCAAGTCGGCGGCGGCGGCGCGAAGGCCTTCCTTGCCGCCGAAATGGTAGGCGATCGAACCTATATTGGCCTGCGCCTCCGCCGCGATCTCGCGTGTCGAGGTGCCGTCGAAGCCCTGCCGCCCGAACAATTTCAGCGCGGCGCGGACGAGCGCGGCACGCGTCAACTCCGCCGGCGGGGTGTCGCGGCGTGGATTCTTGGCGTCGGGCAATTTGATCATGATCCATTCTTTAATCAATCGATTGATTAAAGTCAACTTGTGTGCGTGGCTGTCTTGCCATCGCCTGCGGCAAACGCTTTAGTGCGCGGCCATGGGCAAGGAAGTCGAGCGCAAGTTCCTGGTCTCCAGCACCGCATGGCGGAACCTGGTCGAGGCGGATATCCGCATTCGCCAGTTCTATCTTGCCGCCGCGCCCGGCCGGACCGTGCGGATCCGCATCAGCGACGGCGTGTCCGCCAAGTTGACGCTCAAATTCGGCAGCAAGGCGCGCGAGCGCGACGAATACGAGTATCCGGTGCCTCTTGCCGAGGCCGAGGAGATGCTGGCCTTCGCTCTAGGACGTGTCATAGAGAAGACACGCCACCATGTTAGGCATCGCGGCTATCTCTATGAAGTCGACGTCTTTGGCGGCGCGCTGGCAGGACTTGTGGTGGCCGAACTCGAGACGCCGGAAGACGTGCCGGACGAAATGCTGCCAGACTGGCTCGGCCGTGAAGTCACCGGCGAGCAGAAATTCTACAACGCGTCGCTCGCCCTCGGGGGGATTCCGGAGATCGCCGCATGAGTTTTCGCATCGACCCGCGCCTGCCGCTGACCGGTGAGGTCAGACGCATCCTTGCCGAGGAGATTGGCAAGGCACTGCTGCATCTGGACGCGGCGCAGAGCCGGCCGGAACAGGGACTGCACAAATGCCGTAAGCGGCTAAAGGGCGCGCGTGCCTTGCTGCGCCTGGTTCGTTCCGGAGACGAAACTTTCTGCACGATCGAGAACCAGTGCTATCGCAATGTGGCGGCGTTGCTTGCAGGCCCGCGTGAAGCAACGGCGCTGATCGAAACCATCGACCGGCTGGCGGCAGGTTTTCCCAAGGAGAGCGCCGATAATGGCGGGCTCGATGCCGTGCGCGACAGGCTGGTCGCCCGCCAGCATGATCTGCACGAAGGCGCCGGCCTCCAGGCGGCAATCGGCGCGGCGACCGCCGCTTGCCAGGATGGCATGAAGCGGATCGAAAGCCTTGCCTTGCCCGATCAGCCGGAGCAGGCCGCCGACGTGCTCGCCGAAGGCGCCCGCGTCACCCTGCGCCGTGCCAGGAAGGCGCTCGACAGGGCTGGCGCGCGCGGCGAGGCCGACGATTTCCACGACCTGCGCAAGGCGGCCAAGACGCATGGCATGCACCTGTCGCTGCTGGGCCGGCTTTGGCCGACGCCGATCAAGGCGCGGCGCAAGGCCGTCGACGAACTGGGCGAGCGGCTCGGCGAACTGCATGATGTGTTCGTCATGCGCGCGCTGCTCGAGGCCGACGACCCGCCGCTTGGGCCGCACGAGGACACCAAGCTTCTTGGCAAGCTGCTGAAGCGCTCGGAAAGGAGCCTGAGGAAATCCTGCCTTGCCGAGGCCGCCGACCTGTTCGGCGATAGCCCGAGGCACGCGACGAAAAGACTGGCCCGCAAGGCGCGCGACGATCTGGCCGGCCCGCAGGAAGACGCCAGCGCATCGGCCGGCTAACCGCGGCTGGTGTCCGCACGCCAGCCTGTGTTAATCACGCTCTGCTATGACCGCGCCGGCCGACACGCTTCTCGACCGCCTTGGACGCTGGCTTGCCGGCCGGCTGCAGGAAGAATCCTCGGGCTATGAGCCCTACACGCCATCCGATGCCGAAACGCTGCGCCGCACGCTGGAGCCCGGCGACATCCTGCTGGTCGAGGGCAATCAGAGGATCTCGGCGGCGATCAAGTACCTTACCCAGTCGACATGGTCGCATGCGGCCTTTTATGTTGGCGATGCCTTGCCCAAGCCGGAAGACGGAGCGGAGCGGCCGCGGCTTATCGAGGTCACCATGGGCGAAGGCTGCGTCGCCGTGCCATTGTCGCGCTACCGCACCTACAACACCCGCATCTGCCGGGCGAGCGGCCTGGCGCCGGAGGACCGCGACATGGTCGTCGCCTTCATGGTCGGCAAGCTTGGCCTGAAATACGACCTCAAAAACATCTTCGACATGCTGCGCTATTTCCTGCCGACGCCGCCGGTGCCGGTGCGCTGGCGCCGCCGCATGCTGGCCTTCGGCTCCGGCGATCCGACGCGCGCCATCTGCTCGACGCTGATTGCCGAGGCCTATGGCCAGATCCGCTATCCGATCCTGCCTGAGATCACCCGCGCGCCCGGCCGCGCCTCGGCGCAGTCGAGCTATTCGCGCAAGGAAATCCTGCACATCCGCCACCACTCGCTGTACACGCCGCGCGACTTCGACCTGTCGCCCTATTTCCGCATCGTCAAGCCGACCCTGGAATATGGCTTCGATTATCGGGCCGTGACCTGGGACGACAAGGCTGCGGACGCGGAGACGAAGGCCGCAGAATAATCCTTTCAGGCCGGAAGCGGGCGCCGCCCTTTTGCGGCGGACTGCTCGGGCGGGCGTGCACCGGCATCGCGCGGATGCGGGCCGATCGGCATGATCGCCGGAAACGGCGTCGCCCCGAAGGCAAACGTCCATTTGTAACCGGTGAGCCCGTCCTCGGGCGTGGTGTGCTGGTCGTGATGGGCAAGCAGCCTGGCGCGGTCGGCCAATTCCTCGGCTTCGCGCCGCACCATCTCGGCGGTCTCCGGCCGCATCCGCCTGGAGAAGCTGACGAAGGTCGCCTCCTTCTCGATGTGCGTGATGGCCCAGCCGATGAAGTTCTTGTTGGTCATCTCGAACAGCGGCCTGAGCGGCCCCTCGAAATTCCACTGGATCGGCGTCTCGACCAGCAGCCTCGCCGTGAGTCCCCGCCCGAGCGCGACAAGGCCGAGTTCCTCGAGATCGCGCAGATAGAGGAACATCGAGGCCTCGCTCAGGCCTTGCGAGCGCATGATGCCTTGCGGCGTGAATTTTTCCGACAGCATGACGAAGATGAACAGCAGCGCCGGCCGGCCGGCGAGCCTGCGCTCGATCTCGGGCGCGATGTGGTTGACCGGCCCCGGCCCCCGGTTCATCGAGCCGAGCACGTTTTCCAGCTCGACGCCGGCAGCCGCGCAGATCTCGACCAGCCGGTCGAGCTTGCAGTTCTTCTCATGGAAGATGCGCTTCACGGTCGGCTCGGAAACGCCCATGCGCTCGGCGAGCTCGCGATAGGTGACGCCCTTCGCCTTCAGCGTGCGCTTCAGCGCCTCGAAGATCAGACCGTTCATGGGATGCACCTCTTGCCGGGAGTTTCGTATCGATATTCGATACTAGCGGCAATGTGGCTTCCCGAGAAGTATCGAAAATCATAGCTGTCCGCCATCATCACAGGAGACCAGCCATGAACCGCCTCATCATTTCCGCCTTTGCCGCCACCATCGGCATCGCCGCCACACCGGCTGCCCAGGCCGGCGAGCTCTGGCGCGCCAAGGGGCTCGAACAGCCGGAATCGGCGCTGTTCGACGCCGCCAACAACCGCATCATCGTTTCCAACATCGTCGGCAATCCCGGCGATGCCGACGGCAATGGCTACCTCAGTGTGCTGTCCCCGGACGGCAAGACGGTGACTCAACACTGGAGCGACGGCATGGACGCGCCCAAGGGCATGGCGATATCGGGCGGCAAGCTCTATGTCGCCGACATCACCAAAATCCGCGTCGTCGACCTCGCCAGCGGCAGGCTGGTCGCCAGCATCGCCGTGCCGAATGCCGTCTTCCTCAACGACATGACATCGGATCATACGGGCAAGGTCTATGTCACCGACATGCTGGCCGACACGATCTACCGCATCGACGGCGACAGGCCCGAGCTGTTCACTGGGGATCCGATGCTGGCCTCGCCCAACGGCGTGTTCGCCGATGGCAACCGGCTGATCGTCGCCTCCTGGGGCAAGGGCATCAAGCCCGACTTCAGCACCGCGGAGCCGGGCGGGCTGCTGGCCGTGGACCTCGCCAGCCGGGCGGTGTCGCCGTTGCCTGGCGCGCAGGAATTCGCCGACCTCGACGGCGTCGTCGCCATCGGCGACACCATCTATGCCACCGCCTACATGACCGGCACGCTCTACCGATACAGGGCCGGCGGTGCGCCGGAAGCAGTGGCGCATTTCAAGCCGGGCAGCGCCGACATCGGCACCGACGGCAAGTCGATCCTCTACGTGCCGTTGATGAACGAGGGCGAGGTCGCTGCATTGAAGCTCGATTGAGCACCGGCGCGTCGGGGCCATCCCGCGCCATCCCGCGCGACCTTCGCTAACAGTCGTGAGATGGACCGTGGTAGGACGGTCCATCGACAACGACAGTCAGGGAGGTTTGGCATGGATGGACCCCCCTGAGAATCCGGCCGCCATGACCTCCTACCGCCCGATCACCCGTTCGGAATTGCCTGACGATACAGCCGCTCTCGCCCGTTATCTTATCGGCAAGCTGGTGGTGCGGGAATTGACCGAAGGCGTGGCCAGCGGCCGCATCGTCGAGACCGAGGCGTATGTCGTCGGCGATGCCGCCGGGCATGGCTACCGGGGCATGACCCCGCGCAACCGTTCGCTGTTCCTCGAGCCAGGGCACGCCTATGTCTATCTCGCCTATGGCATCTCATACATGCTGAACGTCTCGAGCGGGATGGAGGGCACGGGCACCGGCGTTCTGATCAGGGCTCTCGAGCCGCTCGAAGGCATCGCGATCATGCGACGGAACCGCAGTGTCGAGCGCCTGTGCGATTTGGCGCGCGGACCGGGACGGCTGGCGATGGCGTTGCGGATCGATCGTTCGCTCGACGGGCTCGATCTTTGCCGGACGGGCCCGCTATGGCTCGCAAGCGATAATCACGCACCCGGCGACATCGGGCAAAGTATCAGGATCGGCATTTCGAAGGATGCCGACCGGCTGCTGCGGTTTTATGTCAGGGGCAACCCATTCGTCAGCGGTCCAAGGTCGCTCAATCGATAAGGACGCGGCCGCTCTCTTCCTCCCGATGAAGCTGGACGCGAAGAGACTTCCCCGCCAATTGCACTCGGCGCGTGTCTTCTGGTCGATACCGGCCAAGGCCGATGCGGCATGTATCCGCGCGGCAGCGATCATTCGCCGGCCCCCTTTTCCATTTTTCTGATACTTCCCGGAAATTGCAGGCTAGGGTGTTTTGGGTTTGGGCAGGGGGTAATGCGATTGACCATTTTCAGGGCGTTGATGACATCGGCATGCCTGATGTCGACAATTTTCATGCTGACGGGATGCGGGCACGTGATCAACCGATTGATCTGACGCACAGCCGAGGCGCTCAGTCAGGCCCCGTCAGGCATCGTCGCTTACCATCTTGCGCCGCTGCAGGAACCGCGCCACCAACCAGCACAGCATCGCCCAGGCGAAGCCCGCGCACCAGCCCGCCAGCACATCCGACGGCCAGTGGACGCCGAGATAGATGCGGCTGACGCCGACCAGCACCGCCGTCAGCACAGCGAGCGACAGAACGTAGATCTTGGTCGCCCGGCCATGCAGGAAGCGCGCCGCCAGTGAACCGAGCGTGAGGTAGGTCACCGCCGACAGCATCGCATGGCCGCTCGGGAAAGAGAGCGACGTCTCGTTGACCAGATGCGAAACGAGTTCGGGCCGGGGCCGGTCGACGCCGACTTTCAACAGGCTCGACAGAAGCTGGCCGCCGGCCACGGCGACGAAGATGAGAAGCGCGGTTCCCGGTCTGCGGATCAACAGCAGATAGATGATCGTCGCCGTCGTGATCAGCACCAGCACGCTGGTGCTGCCGAGGCTGGTGATGTCGCGCATCGCCCCTTCCAGCCATAGCGGGCCGAGCGGAACGCCGGGCTGCCCCGCTTGGCGGAAGGCAAGCAGGATCTCGGTGTCGAAGGCATGCGGCTCGGTTGTCCGCGCCAGTTCCATCAGTTCCACGAAGCCCCATAGCCCGCCGGCGATAACCAGGCCGGCCAGCAGGACCGGGAATTCGATCCGGTTGAGCAAGGTGGTGGCGGTGTCTTTCATCGGATCGGTATCGCAGCCGTCATCTCTATCATCGTCCTTGCAGATAGGGCCCGAGCGTGATCAGCGCCACCGCGGCGATCGCCAGCAGGATGCCGGTCGCCTGCAGTGCGTTGACGCGCTCGCCGAAGAACACCAGCGCCACGACGTTGACAGAGACCAGCTGGATGACCGCCGAGAGGCTGAACGACACCGACATGCCGAATTCGCGGATCAGCCGCAGCATGATGAGATTGCCCAGCGAATAGAGCGCGAGTGTCAGAAGGATCTTGCCCAGGCTCGGCGCCAATCCCCATTGCTTGGCCGCGGTCGCCGCCAGAAGGAAGATGACCGTAGAAAAGCCAAGCTGCAGCAATCCCGAAAAACTCAACGTCCCCTCCCCTAGAAGCGGCGCCCGCCGCGTGTGCCGCGGCCCTTGTTTCCGAAGCGCGCCGGGACGTCAAGCGGCCTCGTTCAAACGAAGGCCTTGGCAACGGCAAGACGGAGGCTCAATGTACCGACGCCGCTCAGCCTGTCGATCGAAGGGCGGTCAGGGGCTCATGATACGCAGCATCTTTCAGAACTTGGCGCGGCGCTGGAGCGAGCTTTCGCTCGCTGTGCAATTCCTCGTTGCCGGCGGTTTTGGCCTTCTGGTCGTCATGCTGCTGGTGGGTGCCTGGGTGACGACGCAGATCCGGGACGGCGTCACCCGCAATTCGGCCGCCACGACGGCGCTTTATGTGGACAGCGTGATCGCGCCGCTGCTGCCCGACCTGCGCAAGAGCGAGGAGCTCAGCGACTCCGTCAAGCAGGCGCTCGACGAAACGCTCGGCCAGGGCGCGCTCGGCAAGCGCCTGGTCTCGTTCAGGCTCTGGCGCCGCGACGGCACCGTGCTCTATTCGAAAGACTCCTCCTTGATCGGCCGCCGCTTCGATCTGAACGACCACCTGCGTTCCGCCTTCCAGGGCAACGTCGCTGCCCAGTTCGACACGTTTGACGAAAACGAAGAGAAGGAGCGGGCTTCGGGCGAACCGTTGCTGGAGATCTACAATCCCGTGCGCGAACCCTGGTCCGGCGATGTGGTGGCGGTCACCGAATTCTACGAAATCGCCACCGATTTCAAAGCCACGCTGGCCTCCGCCCTGCTGTCGAGCTGGCTGATCGTGGCCGGCACCACCTTGACGGCATTCCTGCTCCTGTCGGGGATCGTGCTGCGCGGCAGCCGCACCATCGACGACCAGCGCGGAGCGCTGCGCCGCCAGGTGTCGGAGCTGCAGGGCCTGGTGGCGCAGAACAGCGCCTTGCGGCAGCGCGTGCAGCGGGCGTCCCGCCGCGCCACGGCGCTCAATGAAAGATATTTGCGCCGCATCGGCGCCGACCTGCATGACGGGCCGGCCCAACTCGTGGCCCTGGCGGCGCTGCGCATGGACAGCCCGGTGTTTACCGGCGATGACCATTGGGAGGGGAACCGCGCGACCGAGGTGGCAATGATCCGCAAGACGCTCGAGGATGCGATGCAAGAGATACGCGGCATCTGCAACGGCCTTGTCCTGCCACAGATAGAGACGGCCGCGGCAACGGAAATATTGCGGCTGGCCGTCAAAGAGCACGAGCGCCGAACCGGAACGTCGGTGGCGCTCACGCTGCCAGGGCAGTTGCCCGAACCCGGCGCTTCGGAGAAGATCAGCATCTATCGTTTCGTACAGGAAGGGCTGAACAATGCCTATCGCCACGGCCGGGGCAAGGATCAGGCGGTGGCCGCCGGAATGAAAGGCGGCCGGCTCTTCGTCGAAGTATCGGACGGCGGGCCAGGCTTCGACCCGGCGACACGGGTCGAGGGATTGGGGCTCGCCGGCCTCAGGGAGCGGGTCGAAAGCATTGGCGGCCAGTTCGAAACCTTGACCGGACCGCAAGGTACGCGCTTGGTGATCAGTTTATCGGTTGAGGAGCAAGCATGACCGAGACCATTCGTATCGCCATCATCGACGATCACCCGCTCTTTCGGGAAGGCGTGACGCGCAGCCTGTCGGAGATCGGCGGCTTCGAGATGGTCGGCGAAGGCGCGACCGCGCAGGACGCCGAACGCATCGCGTCGACGGCGCGGCCCGACATACTGCTGCTCGACATCTCCATGCCGGGCGGCGGCCTGACCGCGGTTGCAGGCATCCTTGCCAACCATCCCGCCCAGAAGATCGTCATGCTGACCGTTTCGGAGGCCAATGCCGACGTGACCAAGGCCCTGAACGCCGGGGTACACGGCTATGTCCTGAAAGGTGTCGGGTCGCGTGCGCTCGCCGACATCCTGCGCAACGTGGTGGCAGGCGAGAGCTATCTTTCGCCGATGCTGTCGGCGCGGCTGCTTTCGGATCTCCAGTCCCAGCAGCCCGCCGACGGCATGGCGGACCGGCTGCGGCAACTCACGGAGCGGCAGAGCGAGATTCTGCGGCTGGTGGCGGAGGGGCTCAGCAACAAGGAAGTTGCCCTGCGGCTGGATCTGCAGGAGAAGACCGTCAAGCACCATATGACCGGCGTGCTGTCGAAACTCAACGCGCGAAACCGCACCGAGGCGGCCCTGATGATGCGTGAGTTTCGCGACCGCGACCGGAACCGCGCATAGACGCCGTCGCTATGCCGGCGCCATGCGGGAAACCGCGCGAGAGCATTTCACCGTTTCAAGGAAACGGCGAACCGCTCTATCTCTTTGTTTTTACGCAATTCCCAAGGGAAAGCGCTACGCGCTTTTCTCGAGAAAACCGTGTCACACTTTTCCTGGAATTGCTCTAGGTAGGCCGGATAAACGAGGTCACCTCCGCCGGGGGCGGCGGAGGTGACATGCGAAGCCGGCCGTTGCCTGTTGACCAGCTCCACAAGGCCCGGATTCACAAAGCATTAAGACGTTTGACATCGGCCGGCGTGGCCGGGCGGTCGACGATCGTTCGGTCGAGCGCATCCTGCATTCTGAAACGGCCGTTCTCGATCTTTTCCGTCAAGCCGTCCGGGTGCTCGACCGTGATCGTGCTGCCATTGATGTCGACCTTGTCGCCGGTCGCCGCGTTGACATGGCTGCCGCTCTGGCCCTTGCCGGAGGCGGCGCCGCCTTTTCCGGAATTGCCGCCGCTATTGCCGTTGCCGTTCCCGCTGTTGCCATTGCCGCTGTTGCCGCCGCTATTGCCACCACCGTTGCCGCCTCCACTACCACCGCCGTTGCCACCGCCATTACCGCCATGGCCACCGCCGGCGGCCTGTGCGCTAGCGGCGTCGATTCCAAGGGCGGAGCCGTGAAAGGCAATCTGATAGGGGGCGAGAGTCAGCGCCAGGAAAGCCGCCGATCCGAGCGTCAGCCGTCGGCAACGGGCCGTGATCGATCCGTACATCCTGATCTCCGTCGATTGAGCCGGCGTGCCCATCCCAACGTTGCAGTGCAACCAACATCGCCGAAAGACGTGGTGACCGGAAGCAACCTCCGACCGTTGCGTTTGTCACCCAAGACCTTTGCAAGCGCAAGCTTGGACTAAAGTCCCATCTCGGATGCCTGAGAACCCGCCTCGCGGGAGCAATGGAGCGGCCGCGCCGCGCATCACCGCCGACGGGAGACAACAGCCGTCGAGCCTGAAGGTCACCTCTGGCGGGAGTGGCGGAGGTGACAGAAAGAACCCCTTGCCTGGCCTGTTCAAGAACCCATTTCGCGGCTCTCCGGCACAGGAGACACGACCGCCTTGCCGGCGTTTGCGGAATGTCGTTTAAAAGTGACTTCTCATGTCACGAAAATGTGACCGGCCGACTGTAAGGGGTCGAAAGACACAAGCTCCAGCCACTCCAAAGCCAGAGGCCCCAATGACCGAACATCGCGCCCCCGACGCCAAATTCCGCACCAGCCTGCTCGAGGAAAACGACGGACCGGCCATCAATCCCACCGACAACCGCACCATGGGCGAGATCATCGCCGTGCGGTTTTCGCGCCGGGGGTTCCTGAAGGGATCGCTCGCCGTCTCGGCGATTGCCGCCACCGTCAGCCCGCTGGCGCTTGTCAGCGCCGACGAAGCCCGTGCCGCGGAGGGCTCCGCCTTCAAATTCGACGAACTCGAGGCCGGCATCGATGACAAGCACCATGTCGCGCCGGGCTATGACGCCGACGTGCTGTTGCGCTGGGGCGATCCGCTGTTTGCCGATTCGCCGGAGTTCGATCCGGCCAAACAGTCGGCCGAAGCCCAAGCCAGGCAGTTCGGCTACAACAACGACTATGTCGGTTATATCCCGATCGACGGCTCGGCCGAGCATGGCCTGCTGGTGGTCAACCACGAATACACCAACCCGCATCTGATGTTCCCCGGCATCGTCAAGATCGTCGACAAGGACGGCAAGAAGGCGGCCGAAGTCGCGCCGCTCAGCAAGGAGCAAGTCGATGTCGAGATGGCCGCGCATGGCGGCACCATCGTCGAGATCCGCAAGGTCTCGGGAAAATGGCAAGTGGTGCGCGACGGCAAGCTCAACCGCCGCATCACCTCGAACACCGAAATGGCGCTATCGGGCCCGGTCGCCGGCCATGACCGCGTCAAGACCAATGCCGATCCATCGGGCACCAAGGTCATCGGCACCATCAACAACTGCGCGGGCGGCGTCACGCCCTGGGGCACCTATGTGATGTCCGAGGAGAACATCCACGGCTATTTCTCCGGCGAACTGCCGGAGGGCCACAAGGAGGCCGCCAACTACAAGCGCCTCGGCATCCCTGAAGGCGCTTACGAATGGGGCGCGCATTACGACCGCTTCAACCTGGCCAGGGAGCCTAACGAGGCCAACCGCTTCGGCTGGATCGTCGAGGTCGACGTCAACGATCCGACCTCGACGCCGAGGAAGCGCACCGCCATGGGCCGCTTCAAGCACGAAGGCGCCGAATCGATCGTCGCCAGGGATGGCCGCGTCGTCTTCTATCTCGGCGACGACGAGCGCTTCGACTATGTCTACAAGTTCGTCACCAAGGGCACCTTCAATGCCAATGACCGCGCCGCCAACAAGGACCTGCTGGACGACGGCACGCTGCATGTCGCCAAGTTCGCCGAGGATGGTTCGGTGGAATGGCTGCCGATCGTCTTCGGCCAGGGGCCGCTAACGGCCGAAAACGGCTTCGCCGGCCAGGCCGACGTGCTGATCGAGACGCGCCGGGCCGCCGACCTGCTCGGCGCCACCAAGATGGACCGCCCGGAGGACATTCAGCCCAATGCCGTCAACGGCAAGGTCTATGTCATGCTGACCAACAATTCCAAGCGCAAGGCCGACCAGGTCGACGCCGCCAACCCGCGCGCCGGGAACGCCTTCGGCCACATCATCGAAATTTCGGAAGAGGGCGGCGATTTTGCCGCTGCCAAAGGCAGATGGGAAGTGCTGCTGAAATGCGGCGATCCCTCGGTGGCCGATGTCGGCGCCACCTTCTCGACGGCGACGACGGCCAATGGCTGGTTCGGCATGCCCGACAATTGCGCGGTCGATTCGGCCGGGCGCCTGTGGGTCGCCACCGACGGCCAGGGGCCGAAGGCTACCGGCCGCACCGACGGCCTGTGGGCGGTCGACACGGAGGGATCGGCGCGGGCGATCTCGAAATTGTTCTTCCGCGTGCCGATCGGCGCAGAAATGTGCGGCCCGCTGTTTGCGCCCGACGACCAGACCGCCTTCGTCGCCGTCCAGCATCCGGGCGACGGCGGCGAGGACTGGGAAGCGTTCGGTCGCCCATCCTATTACGAGGATCTGTCGACCCGCTGGCCGGATTTCAAACCGGACATGCCGGTACGGCCGGCGGTTGTCGCGATTACGAAACAGGGTGGCGGCAAGATCGCTGTCTGATATCAGGCGGCGGTTTGCAATTGCGGGATGGCCTTGGCGATCCATGGCCATCCCGACTGAACCCGTTCAAGCCTCGGGAAAGATTGGCAATTTAGGAATGGCGCCCTAACTCTTCCTTCAGGAGACCGCCATGCCTAAGTCCGTTTATGACCGTGGCCTGCTCAAACCCGATGATATCGCCAGGCTGCAACGCGTGTTCGACGAGGCCTGCCGACGGCGCGAAGCGCATCCCGAATCCACCGAGGCGCGCGAGTTGGCTCTCACCCTGCTTGCGCTCCACAATGCCGGCATGGTCGACGAGGACATGCTGATGGAAGCCGTCGGTTTCCGGCGGCTGGAACCGAAATCGGCGTGAACGCCAGGGGCAAGGAACTGCTCGGGCTTTTTGGGGTGGCCGGTTCCTGGCGGAATGCCGTTTCACATTTTCCTGGGGTCGCTCTATCTGGCACGCTGAGCGACAGCCACATTGATCGTGCTTCTAAGTCTGAAGCCGATGGATTCGTACAGCTTTATCGCGCCTGTGTTGGTGGCATATGCGTGAAGATAAGGGATTTCGCCGCGGGCTAAAATCTGATTCGCGACGAACACGGACAACAGCCGGCCGAGGCCGGCGCCGCGAAATTCCGGATGCGAACACACGCCGCTGAGTTCGCTATAGCCAGGCTGCTTCATGCGCTCGCCGGCCATCGCCACCAGCCTGCCCTCGACCTTCACGCCCCAGAAGTCGCCGAGGCTCAGTGCCCCTGATGTGAACGGACCAGGCTTGGTGAGCGTGGCCAGTGCCAGCATCTCGGCCACATCATCGTGCGTCAGGCGCTGCACGCGCTCATCAGACACGGCCTGCACCGGCGCGTCGGCGAGCATCTGAACGGCGGTCGCCGACAGTGTTGCCGAGAGGCCGGTCGGAAGGACAATCGCGTCGGCCTGTAGCATGATCACGCTTTCGCTTGGATCGACAAGGTCACTGAGCGCCCGCAGGCTTTCAGCATCGTCCGCTGCGGTGGCGGCAAAGAGGGCGATCGACGGTGAATAGCGCCTGGCGAGCTTGCCGCCTTGCGCGAAAGCCCGATGCCGCGTCTCCAGCGCGCTCCAGACGGGCCGGTCGAGAACATGTTTCATTGCGCTGCGCCCTTTTTCACACGCCGATCGAGCGGGGCCATGGCCAGGCCGTCCTCGATGGCGGCGAGTTGATCGAGAAGCGGCCCCGAAAGATCCCGGCACAGATCCGCGACGGCGCGCTCGATGCGTGGCCAGACGTCCTGCTTCGCAACGTCGACCAGGTGCTGGCCCTTCCTGGTCAGCGAGACCATCTTGCGCCGCTGGTCGCCGTCCGACTGGATGGCTTCGACCAGGCCCAACTCGGCCAGAAGCGACACGCTTCGCGTCACGCCGGGCTGCGTGAGCCCGAGCGACTGCGCCAGTTCGCCGACAGCCAATGGCCCCAGCCTGTCGAGCGCGGCCAGCAACGGGTACTGGCTCGACTGAAGCGGAACCTCCAGGCCATCGAGCACGCGCTGCGCATCGGCCTGCAATTGCTCGCCTATGCGCTTCAGCCGGCTGCCCAGGCAGAGATATCCAAGGGATCGCAGAACATCTTCCATGATCAATCCGTTCGATGCATAACCATAACAGGTTATATAACAAGGCAAGTAAATAAGTCAAGGCGCGGATATCCGACGTTTTTCCGTCGCCTCGACCTGAATCAGCCCGATGCGCCGGATACGGGCGAGGAGCCGGCAATTCGCCTGGCGATCGCCTTGGCCAGTATGGCGGCATTGGCGAAACAGCCGCGAATGCTCGGCCGCATGCCGGTGAACCAGAGGCCCGGCAGTTTCGGATCGGCCTCGCCGCCGTTGAAGAGCGGAACGCCCTTGTTGTCGAGCACGCCGAGATTGCCGACCATGCTCTCCAGCCCGGTGCGGTAGCCCGTCGCGGCAATGACGATGTCGGGACCGATCAGGCTGCCATTGGCCAGGATCACGCCGTCGCGGGTGAACTCCCGTATCGCCGGCACCACGACGATCTTGCCCGATTTGATGGCGTCGACGGCGCCGTCATCCGCGGCGATCGCGGTGTAGTCCGAGGTCAACCGGCTGACGCCGCCCGACGGCGCGGGCGGCATGCCGAATTTGGTGAGGTCCCCGAAAACCAGGCGCTGTGTCGCCGCGATCACCGCATCGGCAATGCGGGTCGGCAAGCGCGCCATGAGCGGCGAAAGCCGATGCACGGCAATCTTGCCGATCCGCTTGGGCAGAAGGGCGGGTCCGTTGCGGGCCGACAGCCAGATCGCGGACGTATCCACGTCGGCCAGATGATTGAGCGCGTCGAAGCCCGAATTGCCGGCGCCGACGACCAGCACCTTCTTGCCGGCATAGGTCGTCGCGTCGCCAAAATCCGCCGAATGGACGATCCGGCCCGCAAAGGTCAGCATACCCTTCCACTGCGGCGTGAAAGGCTGCCTGTCGCGGCCGGTGGCGACAACGACATGACGCGCCAGGCGCGGCCCGGCGCTGGTGCGTATGGCCCAATGATCGCCCCTGAAGACGATGGTCTCGACGGCAACGCCAAACTCCACCGGCAGGCGGTTCGCCTCCCTGAAATCGTTCATGTGGCGAATGACGACCTCCCTTTGCGGAAAGGCGGGTGTACCCGTCGGATAGGCAAGGCCCGGCAGCGTCGAGAGATCGCGGTGGGTGTTGAGACGCAGCTGCCGGTGCCGCCGATGCCAGGGCTCGGCCAGCCGGCTTTCCTTTTCCAGGATCGACGTCGGCACGCCGGCCTTCATCAAAGCCTGTGCGACAGCCAGTCCGGCGGCGCCGGCGCCAATGACGATCGCCGGCTCGACCGCCGCCACCTGTTCCATCATCTGTCTGGTTGTCGTATCAGCCATTCACTCTTCGGTCCCGTTCAACCACAATAGCATCCCCGCAAGGCTCGCAGGGCGCTGTAACCGTCTGATTGCGGGCAGGATCCCCGATACAGCGGATCGGCAGCGATTTTCGAGGCCCGCGCCAAGCTGCGGCTGCGCTCCGGAGCATTCCACCGCCACGCCGGCCGGAGCCAATTGCCGGCTTCTGTCCCAATAGATCGCGCCCTATATGGCATATCGGCGGCATCGGCGATAATCAGGTCGCGGCAATGTGATTGATTCGAGGTCCGGGGGCGGATCCCGTTACCGACGCAGGAATTCGAAACCGGCAACCGATTTCGGCTTCCCGCGAAAAAACAAGGCGCCGTGGCGCGTCCTGCGTGTCGACAGACACGTCGCGCCACAGATGGCACGCGGAAATCTCGACCATGCCCTCCTTGCGGATCTATTTCGACAAAATCCTCGAGGGCGTCTCGCCCAAGGTCGAGCGCCAGGAACTGACGCATGTCGAACGCCTGGCAATCGTGCGCCGCCACGGCGATTTCTCGCTCGCCTATTCCACCGCCGTGCAAGCGAAGCTCTCCTATTTTGGCGACGCCGACGGCTACATCGCCTTCGGCACCAAGATGAAGCATCATTTCGCGCTTGGCGACCCGGTGGCGGCGCCGGCCCGGCGGCCCGACTACATCAGGCGCTTCGTCGAGACCGCCGGCGACCCGTGGTTCGTGCAGATCGGCGAAGAGACCGCGCGCGTGCTGGCCGGGCTCGGCTACAAGGTCAACCGGCTGGGCATCGACACCCGCCTTGTCCTGCCCGAACATGATTTTTCCGGCAAGCGCAACGAGACCGTGCGCTATTCCGAACGCTGGCTTTCAAAGAAGGGCTTTTCGTTCGACGAGGACAAACGCACGATCCATCTCGACGAGATACAGCGGCTCTCCGACAATTGGCGCGGCGACCGCATCGTCAAGCGCTGGGAAATGGGGTTCCTCAACCGTCCGTTTTACGATCAGCTCGGCACCGATATGCGCCGCTTCGTCCTGCATGGCCCGGACGGCGACCTTATTGCCTTGCTCGATTTCGATCCGATATTTCGCGACGGCAAGGTCATCGGCTACACCACAGCCTTCAAGCGCAAGCATATCGATGCCTCGCCGCACGCCGAGATCGGCCTGACCAAATTCGCGGTCGACCGTTTTCGCGAGGAAGGCATCTCAGTGGTCACGCTTGGCCTGTCGCCGCTCGTCGACGTGACCCAGAGCGGGTTTGCCGAAAGCGATTTCTGGCGCAACACCTTCCAGCGCACCTATTCGTCGCCATGGGTCAACCGCCGCAGGTTCAACCTGCAAGGCCAGGCGGCTTTCAAGCGCCGTTTCCATGGCGTCGAAGAGCCGGTCTATGTCGCCTTCCGCAAGGGGACTTATATCGAGATGCTGGGGCTGCTACGGCTGGTCAAGGCGATCTAGGTCTGCCGCTATTCAAGTGATGCCGGCCCGGCCTGAATCTCGACAGACCTGCCCGTGAGTGCCCGCCTCAATTCCTCAGCCGATAACCCGTCCGGAAGATCCAGGCGACGATCGCTATGCAGACGGCCAGGAACACCAGCGTCATGCCGAGGCTGACGCCGACCGAGACATCGGCCTTGCCGTAAAAACTCCAGCGGAACCCGCTGATCAGATACACCACCGGGTTGAACAGCGTGATCGTCTTCCAGATGCCGGGCAGCATGTGGATCGAATAGAAGCTGCCGCCGAGGAAGGTCAGCGGCGTGACGATCAGCAGCGGCACCAGCTGCAGCTGCTCGAAACTCTTCGCCCAGATGCCGATGATGAAGCCGAACAGGCTGAAGGTCACCGCCGTCAGGATCAGGAAGGCCAGCATCCAGAACGGGTGTTCGATCTGCAGCGGCACGAACAACGAGGCGGTGGCCAGGATGATCAGGCCGAGGATGATCGATTTGGTGGCCGCGCCGCCGACATAGGCGATGACGATCTCCAGATAGGAGACCGGCGCCGACAAAAGCTCGTAGATCGAGCCGACGAATTTGGGGAAGTAGATGGCGAAGGAGGCGTTGGAGATCGACTGCGTCAGAAGCGACAGCATGATCAGCCCCGGCACGATGAAGGCGCCGTAGCTGATGCCGTCGATCTCGGTGATGCGCGAACCGATGGCCGAGCCGAAGACGACGAAATAGAGCGATGTCGAGATGACCGGCGAGACGATGCTCTGCAGCACGGTGCGAAAAGCACGTGCCATTTCCATCCGGTAGATCGCCCATACAGCGCGAAGGTTCATGGCTCCCTCCTCACCAGATTGACGAAGATCTCCTCCAGCGAAGAGTTTTGCGTGTCGATGTCGCGGAACTGGATGCCGCCGGCCTCGAGATCGCGGATCAGCGAGGCGACGCCCGGCCGCTCGGCCTGGTTATCATAGGTGTAGGTCAATTGCCCGCCATCCGGCGACAGCTCCAGCGCATAGTGCGAGAAGGCTTCCGGGATCGTCGTCAGCGGATTGCGCAGTTCCATCACCAGCCGCTTGCGGCCGAGCTTGCGCATCAGTTCGGCCTTGTTCTCGACCAGGATGATCTCGCCGCGGTTGATGACGCCGACACGGTCGGCCATCGCCTCGGCTTCCTCGATGTAATGGGTGGTGAGGATGATGGTGACGCCGTCCTCGCGCAGGCGGCGCACCATCGCCCACATGTCCTGGCGCAATTCGACATCGACGCCGGCGGTCGGCTCGTCCAGGAACAGGATGCGCGGCTCATGCGACAGCGCCTTGGCGATCATCAAGCGCCGCTTCATGCCGCCCGAGAGCGTGATCGCCTTGGCGTCCTTCTTGTCCCACAGCGACAGGTCCCGCAGCACCTTCTCGACAAAGGCGTGATTTGCCGGCTTGCCGAACAGGCCGCGGCTGTAATTGACCGTCGCCCAGACGCTCTCGAAGGCGTCGATGGTCAGTTCCTGCGGCACAAGGCCGATCAGGCTGCGCGCGGCGCGGTAGTCCTTGCCGATGTCGTGGCCGTCGACGATGACCGTGCCGGTCGAGCGGTTGACGATGCCGCAGACGATCGAGATCAGCGTCGTCTTGCCGGCGCCATTGGGGCCGAGCAGCGCGAAGATCTCGCCGCGCTCGATGTCGAGATTGACTTCCTTGAGCGCCGTGAAGCCGGTGGCGTAGGTCTTGGAGACCCCGGAAATGGTCAGGATGGAGGGCATGAGTGAAAAAGGCTGCTTGAAAGAGATTTTTGTTGCGCTGAATGTCGGTGCGCAGGGCCGGAAGTCAATGCCGCTCCTGACAATTCTGGACAAAGCTATGCCATTCTGGGCGACATGCGGTGGCAAAAAGTGCCGGCCAGGGCGGGCCAGCACTGGATGCGGCTGGATAGTGCCTATTCGTGCGAAAAGAGCTTCCGGTCCAACGCTCGCTGGCTGTCCTTGACGTAGAATTTGTCGTCAGCCGCCAGCCTGCCAAGCGCCGCCGATCGGCGTGTGCGCGAAGCCGTGATCAGTCTGAAGATGCGCAAGTTCGCGGACGCGCTTGGCGAGGTACCCGAAACGACGGCGTAGAGCCGCATGCGTCATATTGGCGGGGCGCTGCGGCGTTCCGCCTCGCGGCGGGAAGCCGCTTTGACCGACCGGCGAGACGGGCCTATCTTTCGCGAATATTGGAAGCAGCCGGAGCCTGCCATGGACCCGCTCATACTGTCGCGCATGCAGTTCGGCGCGAATATTTCGTTCCACATATTGTTTCCCGCGATCACCATTGCGCTTGGCTGGGTGCTGCTGTTCTTCAAGCTGCGCTACAACGCGACCAATGATTCCGCCTGGATGCGGGCCTATTTCACCTGGGTGAAGGTGTTCGCGCTGTCCTTCGCCATGGGCGTGGTCTCGGGCGTCACCATGAGCTTCCAGTTCGGCACCAACTGGCCGGGCTACATGGAAACGGTGGGCAACATCGCCGGGCCGCTGCTGGCTTACGAAATCCTCACCGCCTTCTTCCTGGAGGCGGCCTTCCTCGGCATCATGCTGTTCGGCTTCCGCCGCGTGTCGAACCGCATCCACACGCTGGCGACGGTGCTGGTGGCCGGCGGCACCACCGTCTCCGCCTTCTGGATCATCGCGCTCAATTCCTGGATGCAGACGCCGACCGGCTTCGAGATGATCGACGGCAAGGCGCACGCCGTCGACTGGTGGGCGATTGTCTTCAATCCGTCGATGCCCTACCGGCTGGTGCACATGCTGCTGGCATCGGGCCTGACGGTGTCGTTCCTGATCGCCGGCCTGTCGGCGCTGCGCTACCTCTACGGCGACCGTTCGGAATCGATGTGGAAGGCGCTGCGCACCGGCGTCTTCACCGCCGCGATCCTGATCCCGATCCAGATCCTTGCCGGCGACCAGCATGGGCTGAACACGCTGGAACACCAGCCGCAGAAGATCGCCGCGATGGAGGCCAACTGGAACACCGGGCCCAACGTGCCGCTGGTCCTGTTCGCACTCCCCGACGAGGCGGCAAAGGAGAACAAATTCGAGATCACGATTCCGGATGGGGCGAGTCTGATCTTGCGGCACTCGACCAGCGGCGTGGTGCCGGGGCTGAACGACTATCCCGGCAATCATCCGCCGGTCTTTCCGATCTTCTGGAGCTTCCGCGTCATGGTCGGCACCGGCCTGCTGATGCTTGTCGTCTCGTGGTCGGCGGCCTTCTTCCTCAAGCGCCGCCACAGCCTGCCGAAACCGCTCGCCTTGCTGATGGTGCCGATGGCGCTGTCGGGCTGGCTGGCGACGCTGGCCGGCTGGTACACCACAGAGATCGGCCGCCAGCCCTGGCTGGTGACGGGCGTGCTGAAGACCGCCGATGCCGTCGGCCCGGTCGCCGGCAGCCATGTCGCGCTGACGCTCGCCATCTATCTCATTCTCTACGTGCTTTTGCTGATCGCCTATCTCGGCGTGCTGGTGCATCTGGCGCTGAAGGCGGCGAAGGACGGCGATAGATCGCCGCTGCCGGGCGTGCTCAACGCACCGATGTCGCAGCCGGCGGCGGGGGAGTAAGAAAATGACCTACGACTGGCCAACCCTGCTTCCCCTCATCTTCGCCGGCCTGATGGGCCTCGCCATCCTGATCTACGTCATCCTCGACGGTTTCGATCTCGGCATCGGCATCCTGTTCGCAGCCGCCGAGGATGCCGAGCAGGACACGATGATCGCCGCGATCGGTCCGTTCTGGGACGCCAACGAGACCTGGCTTGTGCTGGCCGTCGGCCTGCTGCTGGTCGCCTTCCCGATGGCGCATGGCGTCATCCTGACCGCACTCTACATCCCGGTGTTCGTGCTTCTGGTCGGGCTGATCCTGCGCGGCGTCGCCTTTGATTTCCGGGCCAAGGTACCGACCGAGCGCAAGCACCGCTGGAACCGTATTTTCTTCCTGGGATCCATCATCGCCTCCCTGGCGCAAGGCTATATGCTGGGCGTGTATGTGCTCGGCCTCGATGTCGGCCTGGGCGGAATGGCGTTCGGCGTGCTGGTGGCGTTCTGCCTGGCCGCCGCCTACGCGGCGATGGGCGCGGCCTGGGTGATCTACAAGACCGAAGGCGAGCTGCAGAAGAAGGCGGTGCGCTGGCTGCGCACCGCGCTGGTGCTGACCGCGCTCGGCATGGTGGCGGTGTCGCTGGCGACGCCGTTTGCCAGCCCCCGCATCTTCGACAAATGGTTCGTCTGGCCGCAGATGCTGTATCTCTCGCCGCTGCCTATCCTGTCGGCGCTGCTGTTCCTGTGGCTGTGGCGGCAGACCTTCCATCTGCCGCAGCCCGACGACCGCCATGCGCTGACGCCGTTCCTGACTTTGGCCGCGATCTTCATGCTCGGCTTTGCCGGCCTTGCCTGGTCGTTCTATCCGTTCGTGGTGCCCGACAGACTGACCATCTGGCAGGCGGCCTCGGCGCCGGAAAGCCTGGCCATCATCCTGGTCGGCACCGTGGTGGTGCTGCCGATCATCATCTTCTATTCCTTCTATGCCTACCGTGTGTTCGGCGGCAAGGCGACGGATCTGACCTACGACTGACGCACCGGCGCCGGTTGCCGGAGTTTCAGATCAGTCCGGAATCGCGTGCCGCCGCCGTCGCCTCGCCACGGGAAATGGCGTCCAGTTTTCCCAGAACCGCCGAGACATGGTGATCGACCGTCTTCGGCGAAATGGCGAGGTGCTCGGCGATCCGCTTGTTGGAGAGGCCGCGCTCGATCAGCTGCAGCACTTCCATCTGGCGCTGCGTCAGGCCGGCGCTGTTGGCGCGCGTGGTCTGGCGCGGGCCGCGCGCGATGTTGTTGACGCCGTTGCGCCGCATGATCTCGCGTACCTTGTGTGCCACCGCCCCGGCGCCGAGGCGCTCGAAAATCTCCAACGCCGACCGCTGCGCCGGCTCGTCGCCCTGCATCAGCGCGAGCCCGCGCTCGAAGGAAGCGCCCATTCCGGCCCACACATCAGCCGCCCCCCGCCAGTCGCCGCCCAGCAGCATCCGGTAGGGTTCGGCCATGCCCGTGGTGTCGCCGGGGTCGCAATCCGGCGCCAGCACCTGCCGCCAGCAGGCCAGTTCGGCGAACACGGCCCGCGTCGGCGACAGGCTCTCGGCCGCGTCGATCAGGTCCAGCGCCTCGTCCGTGTCGGCTTGCCCGAGCCATGCCCGCTCGGCCATCAGCAAGGCGTAGGGCGCCAGCCTTTGCAGTTCCCCGCCCCTTTCCAGGAAGCGCATCATCTCCTCGAAGAGCGGCCCGGTGCCGGGGTCGCCGCGCCGGACCCGCAGCCGGGCCAGCGCCACCACGGCGGGATAGCGCACAAGAGCCGTCGCCTGGTCATTGGCAAGCAGGTCGAGCGCCTCGGCCTCCGCCAAATCCCATTGTCCCTGGCGCAGCCGCAGCTGGGCCAGCACGCCGCGCATGTAATCGCGCCAGGTGACGAGGTCGTTTTCGACGCAGTAATTGATGCCGCGCTCGAGCAGGGATCGCGCCTCGCTATAGCCGAGCTGGTTCATCTCGACACAGGCGCTGTTGGTGAAGGCGCGCGCCGCGTGCTCCTGAAAATTCTGCTCGATGGCGATTTCGAGGCTCTGGGCAAGGCGCTGGCGGCCGCTGGCCAGATCCAGCCATTGCTCGGCTGATCCGACATTGTTGAGCGCGTGGCAGAAGATGTCGGGCCGGTCCAGCAGCCCGGCCAGCTTGATCGCCTTGTCTCCCAGCGACAATGCCACGTCGAGCCGTTCGGACAGCATCGCCAGCTGCGAGAGATTGGAATAGGCCATGGCCAGTTCCGGGCCGGCGGGCGCGGTCTCCAGCAACGCGACCGCCTGGGCGCCCAACAAATCCGCGCTCTTTCGATCCCCGAGCAGATAGGCGAAGCGCGACAGGCACCTGAGGCTGTTGCCTTCCTTCAGCAATTTGCCCAGGTCCCGCTGCAGCTTGCGCGCGTGTTCCTGCGCCGCGATGGCGTCGTCGATGCGGCCGATCAAGTGGCATTCGAAGGCATATTGCTCGTAAAGCGCGGCACGCTCTTCGGCGGGCAGGCCGTCCGCCTGGCGCAAGGCAACTTCATAGTAACCGGCGGCGTCGCGATGGGCGCCAACCCTTGATGCCTCGCGCGCCGCGAGCGGCGCCAACTCCCGCACCACCTCGAAATTGCTTGCCTCGACCGCGTGATGCACCAGACGCGCGGTGGCGATGTCTCCCCTTTCGAGCAGCGCCGACAGAGCCCGCTGGTTGAACTGCCGCCTGTGGCTGCTCGTCAGCGTCATCTCGATGGCGCGGCGGGCGATCTCATGGCGGAAAGCATAGGCATCGCCCAGATCGTCCAGCAGTCCGTTCGACACGCATTCGGCCAGCTGGCCGGCGCTGGCGACGCCGCACAGGCCCTGCAAGGCCCAGGCGTCGGCACGGCGCGGAAATACCGACACTGCGTCCAGCATCGAACGCGCGCCGGCGGACAGCCGCTCGGCGCGCGCCAGCACGGCGTCGCGCACACTGGCGGGCGGCATCGTCTCGTTGTCGGCGCACAAAAGCTCGGTGACGAAAAAAGCGTTGCCGGCGGTGGCCCGGTAGATGGCCTCGCCATCGCGCCCGGCGCTCGTGGCCAGGGACCGCACCGCCGCCTCGCTCAGCAGCGGCACCTCGATGCGGGTAATGCTACCCGCCGGAATTTCGCCCAGCGCCCGGCGTACGCGCATCTGGCCTTCGCTGCGGTCGGTGCGCGCCGTCAGGAGCAGCAGGATGTGGGTGTTGGCAATCCGCCGGCCGAGGAACCTGATGAAATCGAGGGTCGCGTCGTCGGCCCAGTGCAGGTCCTCGATCACCAGCAATGTTGGCCGGGCCTTGCTCTCGAACACTGCGAGGGCGTCGGAAAACAGGGGCAGTCTTTGGCCCTGCCGGGCGTCGATCGCCTGCGGCAGCGGCCACTGCGCCTCGCGCGCCAGATCGTAGAGCGGGCCAAGCGGATCGGGGATCGACAGGTCCTCGCACGCGGAGCGCAAGATGCGCGCCCGCTCGCCGGCTTCGGCGATGAAGGCCTCGACAAGCGCCGATTTGCCGGCGCCCGCCTCGCCTGACAAGGCCGCTACGTGGCCGTGGCCGCGCATGGCTTCCGCCAACAGGCCGTCCAGGTGCTCCAGCTGTGTCTGCCGTTCCAGAAGCATCATCATCCGCTCGATTGTGGCCTGATTTGCCGTCGTGTCGCGTTCAGCCACCACTATAGGTGGGTTCGGTATCCGCTGTGTGGCTCCGGACAACCAACGTTGCAAACATGGGGAATCGTCCCGGCAAATATGGGGAATGGTTCCGATGCGCGGGTTTGGCGAGCGTGGTCAAAGGCCCCAGCGCTCGAAACCGAGTGTCAAATCCATGAAAAAGGGAAACCCGATATGCCTCGCTATGTTGTTGAACGCACTTTTCCGGATGGTCTCAACGTGCCGATGAACGAAGCCGGCGCCGATGCGATGGGCGGCGTCATCATGCGCAACGCCGAGAAGGGCGTCACCTGGGTGCAGTCCTTCGTTTCTGCCGACAAGAAGCAGAGTTTCTGCGTCTATGACGCGCCCTCCCCGGAGGCGATCCGCGCCACCGCCCAGAAGAACATGCTGCCGGTCGACAAGATCACGGAGGTGCGGGTTCTTGACCCTTACTTTTACCGTTGATGCCGACAATGAGCATCCAACTGCCCTTCGCGGTTATGGCGGCTTGCCTCACCACGCGTCCAGCGAGGTGTGGGCGGCCTCGAGGCCGGTCGGACGCGGCCCATTACTGGGCCGGGTTCTCCGGCGGGTCGCCTCGTTGCTGTTGCCACCACTGCGCCCGCGCCGGCGCCGCTTGCCTCCGCAGGGCGACTATCTGAGGCGCGACATCGGCCTGCCGGAGCTCGTGGAGCAGCTGCCGCAATACTGGGACTTCACCCGGTCGAACCGCTGATCCAGTCCAGATCCGACTTCGCAGCGGGGGCGGCAGGCCGCTCCTGATGCACCCTCAATAATGAATGGAGAGACAATGAACATCCATCTGTGGACCAAGCACCTCATCAACCTGTCGTTCCTGTCGATCGCAGCCACGGCGGCCAGCGCCCATGACAGCGGCGCGCTGGACGAGAAGGTGCGGAAAGCCAACGGCCGTTTCGAGAACGTCGCGACGGCCACCGCGGAAGGCTATGCGCCGATCCCTTGCGCCAGCGGCATCACCGGCGGCGCCATGGGCATCCATTATGTCAACGCGGCCTACCTGAAGGACGATGCCGTCGATCTGACAAAGCCCGAGGCCGTGATGTACGAGCCGATGGCGGACGGCAAGCTGCAGCTGGTGGCGGTGGAATACATCACCTCGAAAGGGCCGGCCTCGCTCGAAGGCCAGCTGTTCAACTTCAACAGCGCGCCCAACCGCTATGGCCTGGGCGCCTTCTACGAGCTGCATGTCTGGGCGTGGAAGAAGAACCCGACCGGCACCTTCGCCGACATGAACCCGAACGTGTCGTGCGACGCGGTGACGATGAGCGACTGAACCGGATGCCGGCATCGCGCCCGGCTCCATCGCTGGTCTGACGCTTTTCCTGGAATTGCTTCAGCCCTGGTGTGGGACGATCCCAAGCGTGCCCACGCCAGGCCAAGGACCGATCGGCGTCAGCCCATATACTGGGCTGGGGGCGGGTGGCATACCGATTGGTCCCGGGGGCGCGGGGAGTGTTAGCTCCCCGCGCAAATTTTCACCTGTTTCCTGCAAACCGCTGGATGCCTTAGTTGCTGGCCGCCTGCACCAGCACCGGCTTCTCGCTGTAGAGATTGGGGAACAGCGCCTTCAGGTTCGCCACCTTGGGCAGATCGTTGTAGGCGATATAGGGATAGGTCGGGTTCAGCGTCAGGAAGTCCTGGTGATAGTTCTCGGCCGGGTAGAAGGTCTTGCCGGTCTCGATCGTGGTGACGATGGGCTTGGGATACAGCTTGGCCTGGTCGAGCTGGGCGATGTAGCTCTGCGCGATCTTCTTCTGCGCATCGTTTTCGGCGAAGATCGTCGAGCGGTACTGGGTGCCGGAATCCGGACCCTGGTAATTGAGCTGGGTCGGGTTGTGGGCGACCGAGAAGTAGACCTGCAGCAGCTGGCCGTAAGTGACCTTCGACGGGTCGTAGGTGATCTCGACGGATTCGGCGTGGCCGGTGCGGCCGGAGCCGACCGTCTCGTAGACGGCGTCGTCCTTGGCGCCGCCGGTGTAGCCGGAAACGGCCATGCTGACGCCCTTGACGTGCTGGAACACGCCCTGCACGCCCCAGAAGCAGCCGCCGGCGAAGATTGCCTTTTCGCTGCCGCCGGCGGCCTTTTCGTCCATCGCGGGCGGCGGGATCACCACGGCGTCCTCCGCCGAGACAGCCGGCGTCAGCCAGAAGGTGGCGCCCACGGCGGCGAGCGCCAAGGCTGCCAGCGCGCCCCTGGCAAAGCCGATCGAACGGTTCTTGGTATTGATCATGGTTGCACTCCTTATGGCTTGCATTGGGACCAGTCTATTGGATCAGGTACGACGGCGCGATGCGTGAGTTGCGGAATGAGCTCACATTCGTGTGCGCCATGCACTTGCCGGACATGCACTTTACGAGAACTCCAGGGGCTGTCCCCGGCTGGACAGGGAGCCCGCCAGGGACAGCGGCCACGGCCAATGTTCAGTTGGCCGGAGCCATGGCATCCGCCGGCTTCATCGCGTCGGCAGCGGGTTTCATGGCGTCCGCCGCCGGCTTCATCGCATCCGCCGCGGGCTTCATGGCGTTGGTGGCCATCGGATCGGCCGGCTTCATCGCATCGGTTGCCGGCTTCATGGCATCGGCCGCGGGCTTCATTGCATCGGCGGCCGGCTTCATCGCGTTGGTGGCGTCGTCGGCGCGGGCGATGCCACCGGCCAGCAGTGCCGTCGAGCATAGAGCGAGAGCGAGCGCCGGCAGCGTCAGGCGGGAAAGAACGGTCATGGTGGTCTCCTTGGGTGGGCTCGCGCTTCGGCGGCCGGGGTCTTGCGGCGCCGCTCGTGCGGCGTTGCGCAAATTCTGCGGGAGCGTGATCTTCGCTCCGGTGAACTCTAATTGGTCGCCGCGGCCAGGATCGGCCCGCCCGGCGATTGCACCAGCACGGCGGTGCTCAGGCCGCCGGAAGCCGCCGGCAGATCGAGCGCGGTGGCATCACCGGTCCAGCCGCCGAGCCTTGTCAGCGCATGCACGACATTGGCGTGGGGCAGCGTGCGGCCGGTGTTTTCGCCGCGCGCCACCGGCACCTCGACGACGCCCTTGGTGTAGCGCACCAGCCAGACATCGGCCTTGCCGCCCGGCACCGAACCGGCGCCGATCACGGCCTTGCCGCCATCAAGCGACAGCGACGGGCCCTTGGTGCGGCCGGCGCTGGAGATCAGGCGCTGGATTTCGCCGGACGCGGCGCCGACGCCATCGGCATGGCCATTGACCACCACTTGCGGCGTGAACGGCCCGTCGCGACCGAGCGCTGGCTCGTAGCGGACCTGGCGCTGGGTGAATTCCTTCCTGCCGAACGTGTCCTTCCAGCCGAGATAGTCCCAGTAGGTGACGTTGAAGGACAGCGCCAGCACACCGGGCTGGTCCTTGACCTTGATGAGGTTGGCGTTGGCCGGCGGGCAGGAGGAACAGCCCTGGCTGGTGAACAGCTCGACCACGGTGAGCGGCTGCGCGGCCGCCGCACCGAGGCTAGCCGCGAGCGCAAGCGCGCCCAGGCTGGACAACAGGGCGAACCTTCCGGCTGATGATCTCGGCATCGACTTTGCTCCGTGGGGACGGCGCTGCGATGCGCCGCCGATATCCCCACTTCGCCGTCCTCCGCCGTTTCGTTACAGCGCTCACCGGTTTGTTATCGGGAGGCGCCTCTCTGGGGCACCGGAGATGGCGAAGGCGCAGCAGCAGCCGATCTCCCCCTCGAGGGGGAGATCGGCTGTTTCCTACTGCGTCAGCGCCGTGGCCGAGGGCCGCTTGTTGAAGTCGCATTTGCCGGNGAGGGGGAGATCGGCTGTTTCCTACTGCGTCAGCGCCGTGGCCGAGGGCCGCTTGTTGAAGTCGCATTTGCCGGTGACGTTGTAGAAGAAGTCGGCGTTGCTGACAGGCGCCGGGACCGGGTTGCCGCCGTCTTCCCAGGCCTGATAGCTTGTCGCGCCGCAGGGCACGATGCTGAAGATATCGACGGTCTGACCGGTCGCGGTCTCGGTCAGACTGTTCGCGTATGCCCCGTTATAGAGCCGGTTGGATGTCGCCGGATCGTTCGACATCAGCTTCTTCGGGTTACCGGACGGCACGTCCATCTGCAGATAGAGGCCGCCCATCGTGCTGACATCGACCGCCGCGCCGGCGCTATTGGCCGGGTACATCGTATCGACACAGTAATATTTCGTGCCGCTCGCGTCGGTCTTGAGGCTCACGCCGTTGGGCGGGTTGTTGCCGACGGTGCAGACCTGGTTCTGAACCAAGGTGGTGACGGTCTTCCCCGCTGAATCGGTGGTGAGGACGCTGACGTTGGTGGTGCCGTAGCCCTTGGGGTCCTTGGTGTTGCCATAGGTGTAGGCGACCGTCATCAGCGGCTTGGCTACCGTCGCTCCGAATTGCGTGCCGTAGAGCGTCATCGTCTTGTTCCAGTAACCCGACACCCCGGTGACCTTGAAGGTCGCGTTTGCCAGCGACGGCGGCTTGCTGACCGCCGACCCGACGGCAACCGGCACGGTGTCGATCCGGGCGATTTTCATGAAAATGGTCGGCATGGCGAAACTTGCCGTGGCCCGGGCGGTGGTGGCGGCGGTGGCGGTACCAGCCACAAAGCTGTTCAGCGTCGCGGTGCCTTGTCCGCCGTTGGCGATGAAGGAATCCTGCAGCGCCGCCTGGCGCTGCGCCAGCGTCGAGGTGGTATCCATGGTCGTGACCGACAGGAGCGCCGCATCCAGCGCCTGCTGCTGGTTGGACCGGGTCTGGACCGCGCTGGTATAGTCGACCGAGAAGCCGACGGCGGATATGATCGGCACCAGCATGAGAAAGAACAGCGGCATCATCGACCCGCTGCGTGAACGGGCGAACCCGCTGGCAACCCTGCGCATTTCGCAACCCCCAAAGGCATTAGAGGCTGCGCAGGTACCACGCAGCCGACAAACCAACGTCTAACGCGATAGATCAAAGTTTAAGCATTCCTGGCCGCCGGGCCGGTATTGCGGGCTTTTTGGCGCGGCTCACCGCTTTGTGATCGACAGGGCGGCCCTTGGCCCGCAAGCCTTGCCGCCGCTGGCCGCCCCTGCTAAAGCGCGCGGCATGAGCACGCCCCTCGACCACATCCGCAATTTCTCCATCGTCGCCCATATCGACCATGGCAAATCCACGCTGGCCGACCGCCTGATCCAGTCCACCGGCGGGCTGGAGCTGCGCGACATGAAGGAGCAGGTGCTGGATTCGATGGATATCGAGCGTGAGCGCGGCATCACCATCAAGGCGCAGACGGTGCGGCTGAAGTACCGCGCCAACAATGGCGAGGACTATATCCTCAATTTGATCGACACGCCCGGACATGTCGACTTCGCCTATGAAGTGTCGCGCTCGCTCGCCGCCTGCGAGGGCTCGCTGCTGGTGGTCGACGCCAGCCAGGGCGTCGAGGCGCAGACGCTCGCCAATGTCTACCAGGCGATCGACAACAACCACGAGATCGTCGTGGTGCTGAACAAGGTCGACCTGCCGGCCGCCGAGCCCGAGCGCATCCGCGAGCAGGTGGAAGAAGTGATCGGCATCGACGCCTCCAACGCCGTGCTGATCTCGGCCAAGACCGGGCTTGGCATTCCCGATGTGCTTGAAGCGATCGTCCACCAGCTGCCGCCGCCGCGCGAGGGCGATGCGTCGGCACCCTTGAAGGCGATGCTGGTCGACAGCTGGTACGACGCCTATCTCGGCGTCATCGTTCTGGTGCGCGTCATCGACGGCGTTTTGAAAAAGGGCCAGACCATCCGCATGATGGGCACCGGCGCCAAATACCTTGTCGAGCGCACCGGCGTGTTCACGCCCGCCCGCATCAATGTCGACGAGCTCGGCCCCGGCGAGTTCGGCTTCTTCACCGGCTCGATCAAGGAAGTGGCCGACACCCGCGTCGGCGACACCATCACCGAGGACAAGCGGCAGACCGCGCATGCCCTGCCCGGCTTCAAGCCAGCTCAGCCGGTGGTGTTCTGCGGCCTGTTCCCGGTCGACGCCGCCGATTTCGAGGATCTGCGCGCCGCCGTCGGCAAACTGCGCCTCAACGACGCTTCCTTCTCCTACGAAATGGAAACCTCCGCCGCGCTCGGCTTCGGCTATCGCTGCGGCTTCCTTGGCCTGCTGCATCTGGAGATCATCCAGGAGCGGCTGGAGCGCGAATTCAACCTCGACCTGATCGCCACGGCGCCCTCGGTCGTCTACCGGCTGCTCCTCAACGACGGATCGATGAAGGAGTTACACAACCCGGCCGACATGCCCGACGTGGTGAAGATCTCCGCCATCGAGGAGCCATGGATCCGCGCCACGATCCTGACCCCCGACGACTATCTCGGCGGCATCCTGAAGCTTTGCCAGGACCGGCGCGGCATCCAGGCCGACCTCTCCTATGTCGGTAAGCGCGCCATGCTGACCTACGATCTGCCGCTCAACGAAGTGGTTTTCGATTTCTATGATCGGCTGAAATCGATCTCCAAGGGCTACGCCTCGTTCGACTACCACCTGACCGACTATCGCGAGGGCGATCTGGTGAAGATGTCGATCCTGGTCAATGAGGAGCCGGTCGACGCGCTCTCCATGCTGGTCCACCGCACGGCGGCGGAAAAGCGCGGCCGGCAGATGGTCGAGAAGCTCAAGGAGCTGATCCCGCACCATCTGTTCAAGATCCCGATCCAGGCCGCGATCGGCGGCAAGGTCATCGCCCGCGAAACCATCTCGGCGCTGCGCAAGGACGTGACCGCCAAATGCTACGGCGGCGACGTCTCGCGCAAACGCAAGCTGCTGGACAAGCAGAAAGAAGGCAAGAAGCGGATGCGGCAATTCGGGAAAGTGGATATCCCGCAGGAGGCGTTTATCCAGGCGCTGAAGATGGGGGACTAAGCGGTTTGGCCTTCGGCCGAACGCATCGATCCGGCGGATCGATGCGAGCGCAAGTCCGGGTGGGAGCTGCCGAAGTCAGCGGGTCCCACCCCGGGGGTTGCGTCAGTGCGGTGACCTCCCAGTGCAAAAGGATTTCAGCCCGATTAATCGACAACAATTGTTGGATAGGCAACGAGAGGCCGCAGCCTCAGCGGAGAGCAAGAAGCTGATGACCCGGATATACCGATTGACTTCTGATGGCCGGCAATGGCCGCCAGCCCAAAAGGACGGGCTGTTTGTTCTCGGCGACCCTTCAGCTCGAAACGTCAAACACCAGAAGAAGAATGAAGTTCTCGTTCCAACGGAAGAAGAAGCAATCCGCCTGATCCTCAAAGGTTTCCCAATTCGCATCGAAACGAAAACACGGCCATCACTTGTTCGGCGCAATCTCTTCGTCGATGGAAAGCGTGTTAGCTGAGACTGGAAACCTTGCGTTCAACCGGCCGTCAGCCCTCTGGCAAAATTCTGGCTGATTGGCCAGAACCCAGTCTGCCCGTTGGCAGGCATCGCCTGCCGGTATCCGACAATAGACCCAAGATGGACGTCGGCTGTCCTTTTGGCTAAATAGCACCATTAAGAACGAACGATTCTCTCTTGGGTAACCTGAGTGACTCAACACTCTCCAAAATACAGCCTAAGAGCCCAAGATATCCTAAGGTATCTTACCGCCAAGCGATTAGAAGAAAAGTGGCGGAAGAAAACGAGATACGATCTGAAAAGGCAGGTGTTCCCAGATCCAGTGGAGTATCTCGACTTTCAGTCAAGCATAGATGCTGTAATTGCGCGCATACGGTCGTCAATCCGCAGAGGGAACTTCAGCGTAAGTCAGCCCAGACGCTACCACGTTGAAAAAAGTCTGGGGCTGTGCCGGTTGATGGTTCAAACCTCAGTCGAAACTGCCATCATACTCCAATGTCTATCGGACAAACTCTACAGCGACATAAAGAAACAAGCTCCTTCGAAAAATGCTTTTTTCGAACCCCAAGATCATAGCTTTAAGCCGACCGATGATCAGGAGTACGGGACTTTCAAGTCATGGAAGAAGTTCCAGGAGAAGATATTAAACTTCAGTGATGAGAACAAATTTGTCGTCGTGACAGATATCTCAAATTACTACGATTTTATTGATCTCGTGCAGCTGAGGAACGTGATAACCTCCTTTGTCCAAGTTCAGGAATCGCTTTTTGATTTCTATATCCATATAATTTCCGCGCTCGCCTGGCGGCCAGATTTCATGCCCCCACGGCAAATAGGTTTACCGCAGATTGATCTGGACGCGCCAAGGCTGCTCGCCCACTGCTACCTATTTGAGTTGGATCGCTTCATGGAGCAGCGCTCTCAAAAGAATTATGCGCGGTTTATGGATGACATCGATGCAGGCGTGGACACGATCGAGGACGCAAAGAGGTTACTCCGCGATACAGATCTAGTCCTGCAGTCCCGCAGTTTGAGGTTGAATGCCGGCAAAACGCGGATATTGACCGCCAAAGAGGCCTATTCGCATTTCAGAGTTAGGGACAATCGTTTCTTAGAGCAGCTGGAGATGCGATTGTTGGCAATGGCCTCATTTGGCGAACCCATAGAGCCGAAGTTAAAGAGAATCTCAGATATATTCGAGAAGCTCTATAAAAAAGGTTATTTTAGAATAGGAAATGGCGAGAAGATAATTAAGAGGCTTATCGGCATATATAGCAAATTATCGGCAAGAGTGCCGGAACTCTTATTTGAATACTTCATCTCTCTGCATCCCAATTTGCGCGAGGCATCGCTGCGAAACTTAGGAATATGTGGTATTCGTAAGGCCGATTTTGATAGAATAAAGGGCGTGTTTGAAAGAGGCTTGGTTTGCGACGACTACTTTCGCTTGGTTCTTGCAAGGCGCTTGGTCGAGGCGAAAATCGAATATGATGGGACAGAGGCGGAATCCCTTAAGGCAGTACTCGCCTATTTTCCAAAAGACGATTTCTGCTCAGTTTACGCGGCGATTTGGATCCTCTCTCGATTTGGTGCAGCCAAAACCATTTTTAACTTTCTTGAGGAAACGGAATATATTTGGACAAACGACGAGTCTCTGTCGCGGTTGGTTGCTGGAATGTGGCCTCGACTGAGAGAAAACAAGGATGAGTTCCCGAAGTATTATGTCTATCTTATGGAGCGGTTACTGCCTAAGGGGGTAGAGCTACTCGAATTTCATAAGGATCTCGAGGGGGAGGCGGTAAAATACGGACGCATCAAATCGGTTGTTGGCGCAAAGAACGACAGCGTTCCGCTTAAGTGCACGCACGAAAAGATGTTGGTTTTGCAATCTGTGCTACGCAGCTCGGAAGTTGCCGAGGGTGATAAAGCCAAGCTTGCCAAGACCCATTCATACATCATGTCTGAGAAAAGTTATTTGGCGAAGGGAATCATATAGCGGCGTTGGCGATGGTCATCGGCTGACGCCCTGTACTTCCCCTTCATCTCCAATGCACTCTGTCGTATCCTTGTCCCCACCCTGGGGAAACATCACATGCGCACCACATCAGACACCGTCGCCGCACTCGGCCTCGCCATCGGTGGCGCCTTCGGCCTCGCAGGCACCTTCGTCGCCAGCGCGCCGCTTCGCGAAACACTCTGGACGATCGACGGCACAGCACTCGTGGTCGCGACCGCGCTGTTGACCATGAAATATCAGCGCCTCGGCAATGACTGCGTCGCCGCGGGCTTCCTGACCTTCCTGGCCGGTGAGACCTTGCTGATGGCCGGCAATGCAGCCGGCTTGCAGGCCAGCGTGCCCTCCTATGTCGGCGGCATTTCGCTTTGGGCGGCGGCACTGGTCATGGTCAGCGCGCCCAGGACTTTTGCCCTGTGGATGCGGCTTACCGCGCTGGTGGCTGCCGTGCTGTTTGTCGTCTCGGCTTGCATGATCCTCTGGGGCGCGCCCTTGCTGCCGACCTCGGCACCGCTGCCCGCCGCCGGCTATCCGTTCCTAGTGCTGACTTTTGTTGGGTGGATATGGACGCTGCTGAGGGATGAGCGGTGAGGGGTCTTCCTTCCCCCCTTGTGGGGGAAGGTGGATTGCCGCGGAGCGCCGAGACGGATGAGGGGTGCTCCAGCGGAGTGAGGCGTTGGTGTTTTCTGGTTCGATCCCGCAATTGTTCGATGGTGTCGCCAAGCTGGAACACCCCTCATCCGACCTCGCTTCGCGAGGCCACCTTCCCCCACAAGGGGGGAAGGAAGAACGCGCTTCACCGCTGCACCGCCCGATCCGGCATCCACCCCGATTGACATCGCGCGAATACCGGCGTCATTGGGCGCCGGCCATTGGGGGCTAGGGGATTATCCATGAAAAAGATCTATGAAAAGCCGTCGCTGAACAAGCGCGAGAAGCTCTCGGCCGTGACGGCCATCGCCTGTCCGATCTCGCAACCGTGTGGGTAATAGAGTCCGCGGGAGGCCTTCGGGCTTCCCCGCGCTGCCGCCGGCTATTCGAGCGATGATCGCTTCAGGCGGCTGACGCAACATATCAAGTAGGGCGCTGACGCGCCTTCCTTCCCCCCTTGTGGGGGAAGGTGGATCGGCGCGCAGCGCCGAGACGGGGTGCTCCAGCGGAGTGAGGCGGTAAAAGTTCTGCTTGCTTCAGGGCACTACAGTTGACGTATCGCCAAGCTGGAACACCCCTCATCCGTCTTGCCGCTTCGCGGCAATCCACCTTCTCCCACAAAGGGGAGAAGGGAAGGCCTTCACCGCCCGAGCGCTCTCCCAAGATCAATCCAACACGACGGTACGAAACCGTACCAAGTTCCCGGCTCGGTTGCTCGTGCAATAGGGGATCGGTACACAAATCGGGCGGCGGACCTGAACAAGGTCGCTGGGTGGCCGGCGCGGGGCTCAGGCAATTGTCACAACGGCATCGCGCCGGCCATTTCCTCAATCGATGCCCCGGCCAAATGTAGTCTGCAAGCCCGGGCGGCACCCCTCGACAGCTCCCCCGATGTTCACGCGAGATCCGCGCGTCCAGCAACATTTTGCAGATCGCGCCGTTTTCGGCACGGCGATCCGGCGATATGGCGCCGGGCGGAAGCCCGGCGCCATCGCAACAGCGGCAATCAGGCGGCCCGGGCGCCGGCAGGCGTGAGCTGGAATGGTCTTCGATGCTAAGACTCGATCCACACCTTCTCGAAATGCTGTTCCAGCGCCTGGTGCTGTTCGCAGCCTTCGACGCCCGTGCGGTAGGTGCGGTAGACCGAGCGCCAGTAGGGTTGGATGATGATGCCTGAATCGCGCAAATTCTTCTCGATGCCGGCCATGATCTCCTTGCGCGCCTTGGCGTCCGGGGTGGCCAACGCCTTGTCGAGCAACTCGTCGAACTCCTTGTTGGCATAGGCGCTTTCGTTCCAGGCCGCACCCGACTTGTAGGCGAGCGCCAGCACCTGGACGCCGAGCGGGCGGCCGAGCCATTCGGTGCAGGAGAAGGGGTATTTGCTCCAGTCGTTCCAGAAGGTGGCGGCGGGCAGCACGGTGCGCTTGATCTTCAACCCGGCCTCGCGCATCTGCGCGGCGATGGCGTCGCCGGTGCTCTTTTGCCATTCGACGTCGACCGAGATGAGGTCGTATTCGTGGTCCGCCTTGCCGGAATCCGCCAGCAGCTTCTTGGCCGCCTCCACATCGCGCTTGGCCGGGCCGATATCGGCATATTCGGGGTGCATGGGGCCGACATGGTGGTTGTCGGCGGGCTTGCCGCGCCCGTCGAGACCGAGCTTCAGCACGGCGGCATTGTCGACGGCGAGCTGGGCGGCGCGGCGCAGCTTGACGTCCTCATAGGGCGCGTTGCCGACATTGAAGCGGGCGACGATGGTGGAGCCGGTGGCGATCTCGGAGTTCATCAGCCCCATCTGGTCGGTCTGCGAGACGGCGTCGGAGGCGGTCTCGTGGTCGGTGTCGATCTCGCCGGATTCGAACGCCGACAGCATGGCGTTGGGGTCGGAGCCGTAGTCGACCCATTTGATGCCGTCGAGCCAGAATTCGCCCTTCCACCAGGGTTTGTCCTTGCGCTTCACCTCGGCGCCGGTCTCGGCATCCCAGCTCACCAGCTCGCAAGGGCCGGTGGTTATGGCGAGCGCCTTCATCGGGTCGCCGTCGCCGTCATAGGAGCGGTGCATGATCAGCGCCGGATAGTCGGCCATGCCGGCGATCAGCGAAATGTCTGGCTTGGGCAGGTTGAGCTTGATGGTGAAGTCGTCGACCTTCTCGATGCCGCGATCGACCACCTTCTTGGTGTCGGCGTTGACCAGCGCGCCCATGCGCGCGGCGACCGAATTGCCGGCGACGCCGGCCTCGCACCAGCGGGTGAGGTTGTGGACGACATCGTCGGCGTTGAAGGCGTCGCCGTTCGACCAGGTGACGCCCTTGCGCACATGCAGCGTCAGCGTCCTGGCGTCGTCGCTCATCTCCCACTTTTCGAGCAGCCAGGGCTCGAACGAGAAATCGGTGTTCCAGCGCACCAGATATTCGTTGCAGTGGCGGGCGACATTCGACATTTCCACGCCGTCGAAGGTGCGCGGGTCCTTGAATCCCTTGACGTTCATGGCGACCCGCAAGGTGCCGCCCTTCTTCGGCTCGGACGCGCGGGCCGGGGTTGGGGCGAGACCGCCGAGCGCCAGCGCACCGGCGGCGCTGACGCCGAGGCCGGCCATGAGCGCCAGATATTCGCGGCGGTTGATGCCGCCCTTCCTGAAATCGTCGGCGACGGGCCCGGCTTGCGGATGCAGTTTGCGGTCGGTCAGCATGAATTTCATCGTCATTCCCCTGTTGTTGAGCGTTCCGGCGGTCGGCAACGCGGGGCTGCGACCGCCGGGGTGCCATTTGCTGGGGGAATGATAGGGCTGGGTGACGCCAGGGAGTGTTCTGGAATCCGCAGGAGTTATGCGATGCTCCGCAGGGGGTGTCCGACGTCGAGTTCTACGGCGCCCCCCTCTGTCCTGCCGGACATCTCCCCCTCAAGGGGGGAGATCGGATGTCGTTTCTGGTTTCGCCAATCTCCAACGTTGCAGAAATGAGCGTCGCGCCGGAGCTGCCAATCTCCCCCCTTGAGGGGGAGATGCCCGGCAGGGCAGAGGGGGGCTGTCCCGCCGGGCCTTGCAAAGTAGCGCCCAACAAAAAACCCGGCGCGAGGCCGGGTTTTTCAAAACGTCCGCTCAGGCTGAAATCAGCTGACCTGGGTCTTCGAAGCGGCGGCCTGGTCCTCGGCCATCTTCTGCTGGAACATCTGCGCGAAATCGATCGGGTCGAGCATCAGCGGCGGGAAGCCGCCATTGCGGGTCGCCTCGGCGATGATCTGGCGGGCGAAGGGGAACAGAAGGCGCGGGCATTCGATGAACAGGATCGGCAGCATGTGCTCCTGCGGGAAGCCCGAAATGGCGAAGACGCCGCCATAGACCAGCTCGACGTTGAACAGCACTTCCTGATCGAAGGAGGCCTTGGCGTTCAGCGTCAAATTGACGTCGAACTGCTTGTCGGAGAGCGGATTGGCGTTGACGTTGACATTGATGGCGATGCCGGGCGCCTTGTCGCGGCCGCGCAGCGAATTCGGCGCGCCGGGGCTTTCGAAGGATAGGTCCTTCACATACTGGGCCAGGACGTTGAGCGACGGCTGCTGCGCCGCGTTGCCGTTTCCGTTGGCCGCGCCGACCGGCGCGTCATCATTGCTGGCCATGAGCCTTTTCCTTTTGCCTGGGCAGCGTTGCTGACCGAATTGAAATCGGGCGTTCGCTACCATGGTCGGCATGACAAGACAAGGTTTGCCGCCTTCGGGTGCGGGGCGATTGCGGTTGGCTTCGGTTGGCTTCGGTTTTGCGTTGGAGAATCGTTCTGAGAGGTCAGCGCCGCCCCTCATCTGGCTGCCGCCATCTTCTCCCCGTGAACGGGGAGAAGGACAGTGGACCGCCGATTTCGCCAATTGTCGGCGGCGTTGAGTTTGCTTCTTTCGCCCCGTTTACGGGGAGAAATGCCCGGCAGGGCAATGAGGGGCAGCGCTAACGTTCGGGGACAGGCAGGAACAGCGCCCTAATCGTCCTTGAGACGCCGCCAGGGCGAATTGTGATCCGGGCCGCGCTTCAAATCGTCCTCGCGCGAATAGTCGCCGTCGTCGAGGTCGATGACCTTGTCGCGCTGGCGTCCGCGAAAGCCGCCGGTCGAGAAATTGGTGGCGACGACGATGCGGCCCTTGAGCCGGCTCCAGGCAAGGTCGCGCACCGGCGGCAGGAACAGCAGCAGACCGATGATGTCGGTGATGAAACCCGGGATGATCAGGAGGATCGCCGCGACCACGATCATGGCGCCGTGGGCGAGCTGGCGGCTGGGATCATGGCCGTCGTTCATCTCGGTGCGGATGCGCGACATGACCCCAAAACCCTGGTGCCGCAGCAAAAGCACGCCGGCGAGGCTCGAGGCCAGCACCAGGCCGACCGTCGCCAGCGCGCCGATCTCACGGCCGACGACGACGAAACCGGCGATTTCCAGCAGCGGAAGTGCGAGGAGAAAGAAGGGAAGCAGCGAAATGCGCAAGTCTTTACCGACCATTCGATTGTTTTGTCCCCTCGGCGACCAATCGCCGCTGGCACTAGGGCTGTTAGATAGGTATGCCTGCCTTTGATTTGAATGATTGCGCCTTGCGTTCTATATGCTTTGGATAATGAACGCTATGCGACCGTCGGCTCCGGGCCGGGCGGTCCGGCCACGAGGCAGGGATTGATTGGCGGAAGACATGGGATTCTTCGACTTCGGCACGATTTTCTTCCTGATCGCGGCGGTGGTGATCTTCTTCCAGCTGCGCAATGTGCTGGGCCGTCGGACCGGTAGCGAGCGGCCGCCTTTCGATCCCTATACGGCGGCGCGCACCGGCGACAAGGACGCCGCCCAGAAGCCCGAGAATGTCGTGTCGCTGCCGCGCAAGCGGCTGCCGGGCGAGCCGGCCGCACCCGACGCCTATGCGGCGATCGATGCCTTCGCCAAGCCGGACACCGACCTCAACAAGGGCCTGCGCACGATCAAGGACAATGATCCGTCCTTCGATCCCAAGGGTTTCGTCGACGGCGCCAAGATGGCCTATGAGATGATCGTCATGGCCTATGCCGATGGCGACCGCAAAACGCTGAAGAACCTTCTGTCGCGCGAAGTTTTCGACGGCTTCGTCGCCGCGATCGGCGAGCGCGAGGCCAAGTCGGAGAAGATCCAGTCGTCCTTCGTCGGCATCGACAAGGCCGATATCGTGTCGGCCGAGATGAAGGGCGGCGAGGCGCATGTCACGCTGCGCATCATCAGCGAGCTGATCTCGGCGACGCGCGACAAGGCCGGCACCGTCATCGACGGCGACCCCGAAACCGTGGCCGAGGTCAAGGACGTCTGGACCTTCGCCCGCGACACGCGCTCGCGCGATCCGAACTGGAAGCTCGTCGCCACCGAAGAAGAAGACTGAGCCCTAACAACGGCGGGCTCCGGTGTCGCTATCGCCTCTCTTTTCGGCAAAGTCTTTCGATGATCTCCCCGGCTGGGGCGACGACGACCATCTGCCGGCGTTCGAGGCCTTTCGCCGTTCCGCCTTCCACGTCCTGACCAAGCCTTATCGCAGCGGCGCGCTCGGCGTCGATTTCGACGCCTTCGCGGAGGCCTATGCCGAGGCGCGCGGCGCCTCTTCCCTGAGCGGGGCGCAGGCCCGCGCGTTCTTCGCCCGCACGTTCTTCGAACGCCATTTCGTGCCCATGCTGGTGCGGGCCGAGACCGGGCTGGTCACCGGCTTCTACGAGCCGCAGGTCGAGGCGTCGCCAGTGCGAACGCAGCATTTTTCCGTGCCGCTCATGTCGCGGCCGGCCGATCTCGTCGATGTCGACGACGCCAATCGGCCTGACGGCATGGACCCATATCTCGCCTTCGCGCGGCGGACGGGGGACGGGCTGGCTGAATATTTCGACCGTGGCGCCATCGAGCGCGGTGCACTCGCCGGCCAAGGGCTGGAGATCGCCTGGCTCGCCGACAAGGTCGATGCCTTCTTCATCCATGTGCAAGGGGCGGCGCGGCTTGCCATGACCGACGGCCGGCTCTGCCGCGTCACCTACGCGGCCAAATCCGGCCAGCGTTTCACCGGGCCCGGCAAGATCCTGAGCGAGCTGGGCGAAATCCCGCTCGCCGAGGTGACGATGCAGTCGATCCGCGCCTGGTTCAAGGCGCATCCGGACCGCGTCGACGAGATCCTGTGGCAGAACCGCTCCTATATCTTCTTCCGCGAGGCCGATGTGGATGACTCTAGCCTTGGCCCGATCGCCGCCGCCAAGGTGCCGCTGACGCCCGGCCGATCGATCGCCGTCGACCGGCTGCTGCACACATTCGGCACGCCCTTTTACATCGACGCGCCGACGCTCACCGCCTTCGACACAAGACCCTTCCGGCGGCTGATGATCGCGCAGGACACCGGCTCGGCCATCACCGGGCCAGCGCGCGGCGATCTGTTCGCCGGTTCGGGCGATGCCGCCGGCGAGATCGCCGGGGTGGTGCGCAACGCCGCCGACTTCTTTGCGCTGGTGCCGCGCCCGCTGATCGAGGGCGCGTGATGAGCAAGCGCCCGGATAGACCGCATGAGAACAAGCTGAGCGAGGACGACCGGGTGCTGTGGAACCTGGTGGCACGCTCGGCCAAGCCGCTGAAGGGCAGAACCGCCGTCGACATTCCAGACGTTGCCCTTGAAGCCAAGCCGACGCCGTCGCAACCGGCCCAGCCCGCCGCCAATGCCGCCGGTTCCGCAAAGCCGAAGGCACAGCATGTCACGCAGCGCCTCGACGACCCGACGCTGGACAAATTGTCGAAGGGCCGGCTGCCTATCGAGGGCCGCGTCGACCTGCATGGGATGACGCAGGACGAGGCCTATTCGCTGCTGTTTTCGTTCCTGCACCGGGCGCATGCCGGCGGCATCCGCTATGTGCTGGTCATCACCGGCAAAGGCTCGTCCTCAGGCGGCGACGGCGTGCTGCGGCGCGCGGTGCCGGCCTGGCTGTCGACGCCGGCATTCCGGCCGCTGGTCTCCAGCCACGACCATGCGGCTCGCAACCATGGCGGTTCGGGCGCGCTCTATATCAGGCTGCGGCGGGTGCGCTCGTGAGGCCCGAAGCCACGAGGCCTGGCGCATGACCCCGTTTGGCGAGAAGCTGCGGGCGCTCCGAAGCGAGCGCGGCGTCAGCCAGAAGGACATGGCGGCGGCGATCGGCGTCAGTGCGGCCTATCTGTCTGCGCTCGAGCATGGCCGGCGCGGCGCACCGACCTGGACGCTGATCCAGAAGATCATCGGCTATTTCAACATCATCTGGGACGATGCCGAGGAGCTGGCGCGGCTGGCAGAGGCCTCGCATCCGCGTGTCAGGCTCGACACGTCGGGCCTGAGCCCCGCCGCCACCGAGCTCGCCAACCTTTTGGCCGAGAACATCGAAAAGCTCGACGAGGCGGAGCTTCGCAACATCACCGCATCGATCCGCGCGGCACTCGGCCGGCGGCCGTAGCCGGCGATTGCAGAATTCCGAGGCGGCTGGACATTCGTCTCAACGCAAAACAGCGCCCGCCGGCGACAGCCGGCGGGCGCTGTAGCGAGATCAATTCTTGCCGGCAGTGCTGCCGCCGCCATTGCCGCCCCTGCCGCCATTGCCTTGATGGTCACGGCCACCATTGCCGCCGCCCAGGCATTCCGAAGTGCCGGCGCCGCAACAGCGGCCGGCCCAAACGTCGTTGGTCTTCGTATTGGCACAGCTAACGGTCTGGTCGGCCAGAGCAGATCCGGCCAGGCCCGACAGCGCGACCGTGGCGAGAAGGGTGTTACGCAGAAAAGCAGTCATTTGAAGTCTCCATGGTTGGTTTCGGTTCACGGCTGTGTGTCGCCGGCCGGACCGAAATGGTTCATGGAGGTGCGGAGGATTTTTTGTAACGGCTCGAGAAGCCTCCCCGCTTTCGTCATCCCACGGGCGGAGCGGGAGCGAAGCGGACGCGCAGACCCGAGGATGACGAAGCAACGCGTGCGACCACCCAGGAGGACCGCGAAACCTACTGCACCGACCCGACCAGGACCTGCTGGCCACCGCGGATCGAGACCCAGCGGCCGGTGTTGTCGATCGCTTGCCGCTTGAGGAAGCGATAGCCGGTCTGGTCCCATGGCCTGACCTTGTCGGTCAGATTGTCGAGCACATAGTCGCCCCCGTCGGTGCGCACCGTCAGCACGGCGTGCCCTTCGCCGTCGGGCTTGCGCACCACGGTCATCAGGAGGTTGGCCAGCGATACGCCCATGCGGGAGAGCTGGCGGCGCTTTTCCAAGACATAGTCCTCGCAATCGCCGACGCCCTTGTCGGGATAGGCCCAGACCTCGTCCTTGCCGTAGATGTCCATGTCGCTCATCGGCTTGACGGCGGCGTTGACCCTGGAGGTGACACTGACCAGCTTGCGCATCAAGCCGTCGGTCAAGGCGGCGGCCGCCAGCCTGGGCGGACGGATCGAGCATTCGCCGGGATACAGCCTGCAGAAATCGTAGTGGCCGATCGGCTGCGAGGTAAGGCCCCCCGTCGCCATTGCTCCGGCCGCCAAAGCCGGCGCCACCCAGCCTCCCGTTACTGCCAGCCCGGCTGCTGCCACGCACGCGCGCAGCCATCGCGCCATCGTTGAGGAATTCATTGTCCCCGCTCACCCTGTTGTTAACGAAAAGTTAAGGGCGATTTACAGTCCGTGTCAATTACGACGACAGTCTGATTTGCAGCATGGTTACCCGCGGGGAGGAACAGCGTCTATTGTGCAACAGAACCGGGCTTGTGGCCGGCTTTTGCGCCTATTGGTCCGGATTCCAGCGGCCGCTGCCGCTTTTTTTCGTCTTTTGAAGCATTGCGGAGGCAAAACCGGTCAACGGTCTTGCCGCGATTGCCTATCGCTTGGCGGTGCGGACCAGCTTCGGCTTGACCGCGACCCGGGTCTGGCGGCCATAGCTGGTGATGAAATCGACGATGCGCGGCACGATCTCGGAGCGGAAGCGCGAGCCGTTGAAGACGCCGTAATGGCCGACCGCCGGCTGCATGTAGTGCGCCTTCCTGTCGGCCGGGATGTTGACGCACAGATCCTGGGCCGCCTTGGTCTGGCCGAGGCCCGAAATGTCGTCGTTCTCGCCCTCGACGGTGAACAAAGCGACGTTGCGGATGACGGACGGATCGATCCTGGTGCCGCGATGCGTCATCTCGCCCTTGGGCAAGGCATGGCGCACGAAGACGGTGTCGACGGTCTGCAGGTAGAATTCCGCCGTCAGGTCCATCACCGCCAGATATTCGTCGTAGAAATCGCGGTGCTTCTCGGCATTGTCGCCGTCATGCTTCACGAGGTGCATGAAGAAGTCCTTGTGGGCGATGATGTGGCGGTCGAGGTTCATGCTCATGAAGCCGGAGAGCTGCAGGAAGCCCGGATAGACCTCGCGGCCGAAGCCGGGCACCGGCCAGGGCGCTTGCATGACGACATTGTCGCGGAACCAGTCGATGCCCTTTTCCTCCGCCAGCAGGTTGACCGCGGTCGGGTTGCGGCGGGTGTCGATCGGGCCGCCCATCAGGGTCATGGTCGAGGGCACGAAAGGATCGCCCTTGGCTTCCATCAGCGCCACCGCGGCCAGAACCGGCACGGAAGGCTGGCATACAGCCATCACATGGGTGTCCGGACCCAGCGTGTGCAGCATGTCTATGACATAGTCGATATAATCGTCGAGATCGAAGCTGCCGTCGGCCAGCGGCACCATGCGGGCATCGACCCAGTCGGTGATGTGGACATCGGCGTAGGGCAGCATGGCTTCGACCGTGCCGCGCAGCAGCGTCGCGTAGTGGCCCGACATCGGCGCCACGATCAGAAGCTTCGGATCCGGCCGGCGCCCGGCGGGAACCGCGCGCTCGAAGCGGACGAGATTGCAGAACGGCTTCGACCAGACGGTCTTTTCAGCGACCGCGACGCTCTTCCAGTCGACCACGGTCTTGTCGAGGCCGAAGACCGGCTTGCCGTAGCGGCGCGTGGTGCGCTCGAACAGTTCGGCGGTCGCCGCGATGGAGCGGGCCCAGGGCGTATGCGAAAACGGATTGAGCGGGTTGGAGTAGAACAGCCGCACCGCGTCGGCGTAAAGACGCGCGGGTTGCAGGACGGCGTGGTTCATTTCATAGAGCTGGTAGAACATCGAGAACCTCGCTGTTGCCGCGACCGAAGGGACGACGAGCAGCGCCGAGCCTAAATGTCTCGCGGCGAAGTTAACAACTAATTGCTGCGATGCAATACGTCACGTGGCGTGATCTATGCTCTTCTTTCGTCCAAGGCTTGGGAATCCGCCCTGAACGGGGCGAGCCGGCTCAGTGTGCGGGTGCGAAGGCGGGGGGCTTGCTGGGCCCGGCCTGTGCCGGACCCGGATATCTCAAACGCGCGCCATGCAGACGGCGGTGTGGCCGGAGCCGATGAAGCCGAGCTGGCCGGCCGCGCCCTTCGACAGGTCGAGCACGCGTCCCTTGATGAACGGGCCGCGATCGTTGATGCGCACGACGACGCTGCGGCCGTTGTTCTTGTTGGTCACCCGCAGCTTGGTGCCGAAAGGCAGGGTGCGGTGGGCCGCGGTCAGCGCCGATGGGTTCATACGCTCGCCCGATGCGGTCCTGGAGTGCAGAGCATACCACGAGGCACGGCCACACTGAGCGGCAGCGGTCGCCGAGGTTCCGGAAGCGCCGACCATCAGGCCAGCAGCGATCGTTACCGCGACAAGCGCGGTCTGTTTTGTGTTCTTCATATTTGGGGGAAGGCTCCGTTTTTGACAGACCCCAGCCGTTAGGTGCGAAATAAGGCAGGAAATGCGGCAGTCATCTGGCGGTTCCATGGCGAGAGCACACGTTTGGAGTCGCCAGGTAACAGTCTGTCAGGGATTTCTTGGCGAGATTTGATCAATTCACGATGATCTTTTCGCTGATATCCGAGATCCGTTTGACAAGATCCGGGATTAATCTCCAAGTAGAAATCATCAGGATTGAGCCATTTCCTTTGGCTCTTTCATCGCGGTCACGGCGCCGCAATCGATCGACTGGGAAAGCGAGACCCGTCAATGAGACTGACCAGAAATCTGCTGGCCTTGATTGTACTCGCCATGGGAGCGCTGTGGTCGCTGCAAGGCATCGGTGTGCTCGGCGGCAGTTTCATGACCGGCCAGTCGCAGTGGCTCTATATCGGCATCGCCGCCATGCTGGTGGGCGTGGCCGGCCTGGTGTGGGCGAACCGGCGGGGGTGAGTTGCGGCAGACTGCGTTGCAGAACGAGTGGGGGCGCCCCCCTCTGTCCTGCCGGACATCTCCCCCACAAGGGGGGAGATCGGCTGTCATGCCCACTTTCACCAATCTTCAGCGTTGAAAGGCAGCTTGGCCGAAACTGCCAATCTCCCCACTAGAGGGGGAGATGCCCGGCAGGGCAGAGGGGGGCGCGACGGAACGCGACGCCCGTCATCATCGCTGCGTTGGTGTGTTCCCCCTCACTGCGACCAATACTGCCAGGCCCAGTAGAAACTTTCGTCGCGTGGCGGCAAGCGGTCGCGCCCGGGCTGGAGCCGGACGGGTGCGGGCGAGCGGGGGGCGTCGCGCCTGGCCTCCTCGACGTTGGACGCTAGGCCCAGCAGCCAGTTGCCGAAATGGGCGAACAGCACGGCGGTGGAATGGGTCATCGTCGTTCTCCTTTCGCTTTTCATTCGCGTCCCGCCCACGGGACGAACACACGCTCGATCCTGCGGATGGCGAATTCGAGCACGAAGGCGATGGCGGCGATCACCAATATGCCCATCACCACCACGTCGGTGACCAGGAACTGGGCCGCCGACTGGATCATGAAGCCAAGCCCGCGCGTCGCCGCCACCAGTTCGGCCGCGACCAGCGTGGACCAGCCGGCGCCGAGCGCGATGCGCAGGCCGGTCAGGATCGAGGGCAACGCGCTGGGCAGGATGACGTGGCGGACGACTTGCGCATGCGTGGCACCCAATGAACGCGCCGCGTTGATGCGCTCCTGCGAGACGCTGCGAACGCCCGAGGCGGTCGACAACGCCACCGGCGCCAGCATGGCGATGGCGATCACCAGGATCTTCGAAGGCTCGCCGATGCCGAACCAGATGATGACCAGCGGCAAGTAGGCGAGCGGCGGGATCGGCCGCAGGAATTCCAGCAACGGATCGAAGATGCCGCGCCCGACCGTGCTGATGCCGATGGCGAGGCCAACCGGCACGCCGACGAGGATGGCCGCGACCAGTGCGGCAAACACCCGGCCAAGGCTGGCGACGGCATGCTGGGCGAGCGTCGCGTCGACGAAGCCGTCCCTGATGACGACGAGGAACTTGTTCCATACGGCGAGCGGCGAGGGCAGGAACACCGGCGACACCAGCTGCAGCCGGGCCGACAGCGCCCATAGAGCCAGCACCGCCAGGATGGTGACCGCACTGACGATGCGGGCCGAGACGCCTCTCCGCTTCGGGCTCGGCCTGGACCACGGCACCGACAGGCCGTCGGCCTCCTCGATACGGGAGCCGGGCCGCTGGCTGTAGGAGGAAATGGTCATGCCGTCTCTCCTTCGAAGATGGCGTCGGTCAGTTCGCCGCGCGCCGCGGCAAAGGCCGGATCGGCCTTGATGGCGCGGATGGCCTCGCCCGACGCGTAGCGCCTGGAGAAGCCGGGCTCGAAGGTCCGCACCACGCGGCCCGGCCCGGGCGCCAGCACGACGATGCGGGTGGCGAGCACCAGTGCCTCCTCGATGCCGTGCGTCACCATCAGCACGCCGACCTCGCTTGCCGTCCAGANGCGTTCGCGCGTCAGCGCATCGAGCGCGCCGAGCGGCTCGTCGAGCAGCAGGAATTCGGGTTCGGCGGCGAGCGCCCGGGCCAGGCCGACACGCTGGCGCATGCCGCCGGAAAGCTCCCAGATGCGCTTGTCGCCAGCGCCGTCGAGTTTCACCAGCGCCAGAAGCTCATCGGCGCGCCGTGCCCGCTCCGCCGGCTGCACGCCACGCAGCCTGAGGGCGAAGGCGACATTCTCGCGCGCGGTCAGCCACGGGAACAGCGCATCGTTCTGGAAGACCACCGCCCGGTCCGAACCGGGCGCCGCGATCGGACGGCCATCGATCTTAGCCGTGCCGCGCGCCGGCGCGACCAGGCCGGCCGCGACATTCAGCAGCGAGGTCTTGCCGCAGCCGGAACGGCCGACAAGGACGACGAAGTCGCCTTTGGCGACGTCGATCGACACCCGCTCCACGGCCGGTGCCGGCTGGCCGTCATAGTGGACCGAGATCTTGTCCAGTACGAGATGGGGGTCGAGCACGAGATGCGGCATGGTGCCTCGCCGATTTGAAGGAAATCCGCCTGCCCCGAACTCCATTTCATCAGCGGTTTCGGGACAGGCAACACGCAGCGTCGGGAAGAAGCGCGCGTGTCTGGTTGAGCGCTAGAGCAATTCCAGGAAAAGTGTGAAGCGGTTTTCCGTCCGGAATTGCGTTAAAACAAAGAGTTAGAGCAGTTCACCGTTTCCGTTAAACGGTGGACTGCTCTAGTTCGAGGCCTGCGCCTCGGTGACGTATTTCGATGTCACGTATTTCGAATAGTCCGGCAGTACGGCGTCGACCTTGCCTTGCTCCTTGAGGAAGGCGGACGCCGCCGCGATCGCCTTGACGGTGCCGCCGCCGAGGAACTTGTCGGAGGCCTGCTCTTCCAATGTCGGGAAGACATAGCCCTTCAGGAGCTCCGGCACTTCTTCCAGCTTGGCGCCGGTGAGCTTGGCGATCTTTTCGGCCTGCGGCGACGTCGCCGACCAGGTGTCCGGCTTGGCGAGGTACTCGGCATAGGAAGCGCCGGTCACCTTGACGAAGTCGCGCGCCGCTTCCGGGTTCTTCTCGGCGAAGTCGGTGCGCACGATCCAGGCGTCGAAGGTCGGCGCGCCCCAGGCCGCGACCTGCGAAGAGTCCACCACGATCTTGCCCGACGTCTTGATCTGGCCAAGCGCCGGATCCCAGACATAGGCGGCATCGATGTCGCCGCGTGCGAAAGCAGCGGCGATTTCGGGCGGCCTGAGATTGAGGATCTCGACCGATTTCGGGTCGACATTCTCATGCTTCAGCGCGGCGAGCAGGCTGTAATGCGTCGTCGAGACGAACGGCACGGCGACCTTCTTGCCGGCAAGGTCGGCGACCTTCTCGATGCCGGCGCCGTTGCGGGCGACCAGCGCTTCGGATTGCCCGATCAGGCCGACGACGAAGATGGTCTGGATCGGCAGTTCGCGGCTGGCCGCCGCCGCCAGCGGGCTCGAACCGACATAGCCGATGTCGACCGAGCCGGATGCGACGGCGGCGATGACGTCGGCGCCGGAATCGAACTTGCGCCAGTCGATGGCGGCCTTGGTGGCCTTTTCATAGGCGCCATCGGCCTGCGGCACCTTGGAGGGCTCGACCACCGTCTGGTAGCCGATGGTGATCTTCAAATCTTCGCCCAAGGCCGGGCTGAGGAAGGCGGCGCCGGCAAGGGCGGCCGACGACAGGAGAAGGATGCGTCGCGAAATGGTGGACATCAAAGGGCTCCATGAAAGACGAAAAAACCGGATTGCCCCATGATAGTCCGCTAATTCTATCGTTCTTGTAGAGTTAAATCCTTCCAACGAAGGCAGATTTGTTGGAAAAAAGCTATCGGTGGCGGGGTGCCGAAGCGGAAAGGGAGGCTGTGGCGCGCCCGTCGTCACATCGCGACACTGCCTCGGGCAGCGAAATCATCGAACTTGAGCCGCCGCTGTCCACCGAACGGTGGACGACGCGAAATCCTTTTCATGTTGGTCTGCGGTCCACCTCTGTCCCCCGATCCGATGGGACCCATAAATTGTTTGGAGAATACGATGACAGTTGAGGATGATTGTGAATGCAATACAATTTGTCCCCAATACCAGCACTGTATTTGTATTTATCACTACGATGAAGGATATTGTGACTGCACTTGCGGCCCCTTGCAGATATTATCCGAGCGAACGACGAAGCGGCCGGCTGACAGCATCGTAAATATCTGCATAAAGGGCGCCGAATTGTCGGCCGTGGCGGAGTTCCTGAGCAGATACAGCGAGGAAGAATTGTTCATCCCGGCTGCGCGCGCGAAGACGAAAATTTCGCTTGAGATCAAAAAGACGACGCTTGCCAGCGTGATCGAGCACGTTGGTTTACGGATCGGACTGCCCGGTTGAAATGAATTCTCGTAACGGCCGCTTGAGTTCTTTGCTGGCTGGAAACCAGCCCGCGCCATATGCCTCCTACGGCCCGGGTCTGCTCATAGGCTACGCCACACCAGCCATGGGCGCGGCGAGCGACGCAGCGAGCTGAACCAGCTCCGCCTGTCGCCGCACGCCGGTCTTCTCGAACAGCCGCAGCAGATGCGTCCTGACTGTGCTGCGCCCGATGTTGAGAGCATCGGACGTCTCCTCAACCGTGCGGCCGGCTGCGATCTGCTCGAAGACGCGCGCCTCGGCCGGGGTCAGGCCGAACAGCGCGGCGACCAGCGCGGTTGGCGCGACAAAGGGCGTATCGGCCCGGGCCACGAACACCGCCGCCACAACGCTGGCATCGAACGCCCCACGCCCCGGACGCAGCGGCAGCACGTGCAGGGCTCCGGCCGAGCCGTCCCTCCAGCGTATCGGAACTCCCAGCCCCTTGCGGCCGATGCCGCTTTCGTCCTGCGCCGCCTGCGATACCGCGACTGCCAGTGCGCTGGACACGGCCGACACGCTGGCGGTGAGAACGCCGTTGCGGATGTAGAGGAGGTCGCCTCCGGCGACGAGCGCATGCGCCGCCGGGTTGGCATGCACGACACGCAGATCGGTGGTGGTGAGGAAGATCGGTGCCGTCAGCGTGTCGAGCACCGTCTCGAAGGTCGACCGGGCGATCGCCGCCATGTCCAGCAGCCGGTTGATCGTCGCGGCGCGCTGCAGGTGCGGGATCAACAATCGGGCGGCCTCGATCTCATAGTCACCGATCGGCTCCACGCTCTCGTGACGGCCAAGGCCCAGCGACCCAAAACCACGCTCGTCGCGAGCGAGCCCCAGCCCCATGACATCGACCAATCCCCGCGGTTTGGCCCACTCCAGCGAGTAGCGGTTGGTCGTACTCGCCTCTGGATTGACGCGGCTCATCACCGCGGGCTGATCCATCGGCAGCGCCAAAAGCACCGCCAGCCCACCCCACTGGTCGGTAATGTCAACGGCGTAGTCCGCGATCCGTTCGACGTAGTCCTGCGGCATGTTGCTGGTCACGTTGAGCAGCACTTCGCCCGACGGCAACGCTTGCAGGTTGAGGGCCGCGTTCTCGAAATCGAGCGCGATGCGGATCTCTTCAATGGCGACGGACCAGCGCGGGGGATCGATCGCGGCGTCGTAGATCAGCCCTATCAGTTCGGACAACCGAGCCATCGAGAGAGGAGAACGCATTGCCACCACCCTTGCCGCACTGCAGAAAAATTGAACGCATGATCCGTATTGGGCAAGTCTCCAATTTCCGATGGAGATTGTCGCCTGCTCATAGCCGGTCAGACGCTGGCGGCTACGGGCGATGCGAGCGACGCGGCGAGTTGAACCAGCTCGACCTGCCGCCGCACGCCGGTCTTCTCGAACAGCCGCAACAGATGCGTCCTGACCGTGCTGCGGCCGATGTTGAGAGCATCCGACGTCTCCTCAACCGTGCGGCCGGCTGCGATCTGCTCGAAGACGCGCGCCTCGGCCGGCGTCAGGCCGAACAATGCCGCGACTAGCGCGGTCGGTGCGACGAAGGGCGTATCCGCCCGCGCGACGAACACCGCCGCCACGACGCTGGCATCGAACGCCCCGCGCCCCGGGCGCAGCGGCAGGACATGCAAGGCTCCAGCCGAGCCGTCGCGCCAGCGCATTGGAACTCCCAAACCCTTGCGGCCGATGGCGCTCTCGTCCTGCGCTGCCTGGGATACCGCGACGGCCAGCGCGCTGGACACGGCGGAAACGCTGGGGGTCAAAACCCCGTTGCGGATGTTCAGCAGCTCGCCCCCGGCGACAATCGCATGCGCTGCCGGATTGGCATGCACGACATGCAGATCCGCGGTGGTGAGAAAGACCGGTGCCGTCAGCGTGTCGAGCACCGACTCGAAGGTCGACCGGGCGATCGCCGCCATGTCCAGCAGCCGGTTGATCGTCGCGGCGCGCTGGAGATGCGGGATCAACAAGCGGGCGGCCTCGATCTGCAGATCGCTGATGGGAGGGGCATCGACATGGCGACTGAAGGACAGCGAGCCGAGACCACGCCCATCCCGCGCGAGCGGCAGTGCCAGGGAATCGATCATGCCTTGCGGTTTGCCGAGCTCCACAAAATAGCGGTTCGTCGTGGTGTCGAGGTTGGGATTGAGCTGGCTCAACACCGCCGGCCGATCCATCGGCAGCGAGCCTACTACCGCCATGCCACCCCATAGCTCGACGATTTCAGCCCCGTAGCTAACCATCTGGTCGACATAGGGCTGCGGGATGTTGCTGGTCACGTTGAGCAGCACCTCGCCCGACGGCAACGCTTGCAGGCGGATGGCGGCGGTCCCGAAGCCAAGCGCGATGCGCATCTCCTCGATCGCGACGGGCCAGCGCGCGGGATCGATCGCGGCGTCGTAGATCAGCCCGATCAGTTCGGACAACTGAGCCATCGAGAAAGCAGAGTGCATCGCACCATCCCTTGCTGCATGGCAGCAAAATGAACGCATGATCCGGATCGGGCAAGCCCTGTCATCTCACAAGGGAGATGGTGATCCAGTCTTTGGCGGTACCATCGGGCCTTGGTCGCCGCTATCCACCGAATGGTGGAAGACGCGGCATTTTCTTTGTGTTCGTTTGCGCCCGTCGGGTGCTGCGGTCCAGCGCGGAATTCGAGGGCATCGGTGTTTTGCAAGGCGACTGCTGTCGGGGGACGACAGCACGAACGGTCGGTAGCGCACTGCTTTATTTCAGCCCAGCCATGGCCGGAGCCTCTCCACCGGCCTGGCCATCGCGCGGGACCGCGAGCCGGCGAGACTTGGTTGATCATTTGGCAATGAGGCGAGGGCTTTGGGCGTGATTGCGGAAACGAGCGAACGGGCGAGCATACCGGAAGACGCCATTGCCGGGACAAGGATCAGAACTGTGACGCCGACGCGTCCTCTGCGACAACACATTGCATCGATGTCTGCCGCAACAGCGGCTTTCGTGCGCGCGGCATCCTCCCAAGTGCCCGCTCCCGGGGCCCCAGCCATCATGGCTGTCGTGGCTGCCGGCTTCGTCGCCTTCGCGCCCGGCACGGCGCGCGCGGCAGGAGTCATTTGCCAGGATTTCAATGGTCAGGATGGTGGAGCGGCTTTCGCGCAGACGTCATCCGGCGGCACCGCATGTGGAAGATCCGCCAATAGCAATGGCACTCTCTCGGTTGCGATGGGCAATGGCGCGGGTGCCTTCGGGGACAACAGCGTGGCGCTCGGCGTCAACGCCGGCGCAGGCGGGCTTGTTTTCGACACGAACGCGGGCGGCCTGACCACCGACTATAACAATGCGAACACGACGGCCATCGGCACTGGGGCCGAGGCCGGCGCAGGCGGGGCGAACCAGGCCAATGCCACCGCCCTCGGCACCGCGTCCCAGGCGAATGCCGTGAACGCCACCGCCCTTGGCAGCTCGGCCCAGGCGAACGGCGGCAACGCCACGGCCGTTGGCAACGGGGCTACGGCAAATGCCGCGAATGCAATTGCCCTCGGCGACGCTGCGACGGCCAATTTTGACAACTCCATCGCCATCGGCGTGGGCGCAACGACGACGCGCGACAACCAGGTCATGCTTGGCAATGGCCTCAATACCTACACGCTGACCGGCGTCGCTTCGCAGGCAAGCAAGGCCGCGCAGGCCGGTCCTACCTATCTGATGACGACGGACAGCACCGGCAATCTGGCGGCGTCGACGTTCGATGTGGCGACGCTTGCGAACCTGCCGGCACAGGTCGCCCAGAACAGCAGCGATATCAGCACGCTGAACAGCACTGTGAGCAGCCACACGAGCGAACTCGCCGATCACGAAACGCGCATCGCCAACAACACCACCGCGATTGCGCTGCACACGACCGAGATCGCGGACCTCGACACGCGGGTATCCACCAACACCACCAACATCACTCATCTCGACGGCCGCGTCGGCGCGCTCGAGGCCGGCTTCCAGGGCCTCGGTGACCAGATCAGCGAAAACCGCACGGAAGCGCGTGCCGGCATCGCGCTGGCGCTGGCGACGGCGGGGCTGCGCTACGACGACAGGCCTGAAAAACTGTCGCTCGCCGGCGGCTTCGGCCACTTCAAGGGTCAATCCGGCCTGGCGCTTGGCCTTGGCTACAACACCAGCGAGGACTTCCGCCTCAACGCCGCTCTGTCGGCCACCACCAACCATGGCGATGTCGGCGTCAGCGTCGGGGCGTCATGGGCGCTGAACTGAAGCGGTCGGCATGATCCGAGGTGCGAGGGGGCTGGCTTGAAAAAGCCGCTGGCGGCCGCGTTCCCACAGACGCGGCCGCCTGTCTCCCCGCCGGCGGCTCGATCTCGGATGAACTTCAGAGGCCACATGAAGCACCCGAAATCTTCATCGGTCAGGCGAATGGCGCGGGCGGCCGCGACAGCCTTGCTGTCGCTCGGCCTGTTGGCGGCATCCCAGGGCGCTGCGGTGGCGCAGGCCAAAAAGATGGAGAAGGGCGACAAGGTCCATGCCGCCCGCCCGGCCAACATCGACCGCAACGGCGTGCTGATCCTGATCCGGGGCACGCTGCTGGCGCTCGACCAGGCCAACAAGACCGGCAACTACACGGTGCTGCGCGATCTCGGCTCGCCGAATTTCCAGGCCAACAGCGCCGCCCAACTCGGCGACATCTTCGCCAACCAGCGCAAGCAGGGGCTCGACTTCGGCGCCGTCGCGGTGCTCGAGCCGCAACTGACCTTGCTGCCGCAGATCGAGCCGAACGGCATGCTGCACATGGCCGGCTTTTTCCCGTCGGTGCCAATGCAGGTCAATTTCGAGCTTTTGTTCGAACCGGCGAACCGGCAGTGGAAGATCTACGGCGTGTCGGTCAACCTGACGTCCGGAGCGCCGCAAGCGCCCGACACACCCGTCGCCGGGCAACAGAAACCCAACGAGGCCGCCCCGCCGCCGGATGCACCCTCGATGACCGTGCAGCCGAAGAAGGCGGCGAAGCCTTGAAGCGGCACGCGCATGCGGCCGCCGCTAGAGCAACTCCAGCCGCAGCGCGCTTGCCAGCAGGGACAGCGCGAAGACGAACAGGCCCGAGCTGAAGACGAGATTGACGGTGCGCAGCCCGCGCGCGCTGAGCCGCTTGCGCAGATGGTTGGTGGCCAGTGTCAGCGTCGTCCACCAGGCCGCCGAGCCGAGCAGCACGCCGGCCGAGACAATGGCCAGGCTTTCCCAGGACGGGATGCCGGCTCCCAATATCCCGGGCGTGAGCGTGAAGAAGCCTAGCAGCGTCATCGGGTTGCCCAGCGTCCAGAACAGCCCTGTCACATAGGCCCGGCCCGATGGCATGCGCCGCTGCTGGCCAGCGTCCAGCGACGGCGTCAGCCGCGCCGCCGTCACCGCCATGTAGAGCAGGAACATTCCCGCGCAGAGCTGCAGCAGCATGTGCCAGCCGATCAGCACATGCGCCACCGCCCCAAGCCCGGCTGCGGCAATGGAGGCATAGACCGAGTGTGTCGTCGCCGCCCCATAGCCGGTCGCCAGACCCGGTGCGATGCCGCCCGCGATCGTGCGCTGCACGCATAAAAGGCCGGTGGGACCGATGGGAGCCGCGACCGCGAAACCCAGCAAGGCCCCACGCATCGCACTCAGGAAAAGTTCCGCTGTGCAGGACATGCCGACAGATCTTCCTTTGGCCGCATGTCGTCGGGATTCCCGGCCAGGCGACACCCTGGCCAGATGCCGGCCAAGGCCGGCAACGGGCGCCCCGCTTTCGCGAGCTGCTTCGATGTTCTTCGGGTAAGACGGCCGTTGGCGGGGCTGACAAGCACGTCGTCTTGAAGTTCTCTCCAAGTATTAGCTAGATGTAATGTGTCTGCGCATAGACGCCGTTCCGTCCCGTAGCGTTCAAGACCTGGCTGATGTGCCGACGCATTGCTGGCGGCGGAGAAATGCAATTCTCCCGATGCGTGTCACGTGCCTTGAACTCAGTTCAACCTCAAGCCGGCGCACTCAATCACAAAACAGGCATCCCGGCGTCCACCATTTGGATTAGGCTTGACTCCCAACTTCTATTTTTTTCTACTGACTTTCAGTTGGCTTTCGGTGTGCCCCCCACCTCCGCGTCGACTTCAGACAGCAAAATCGCAAAACTCGAACGAGGGATTGATCCCGTTGAAGCGATGTCGGCGCAGCAGCACGCGATGCTTGACAGTGACCGTCAACCCGCGCGGGCCGGCATGACCAGCGACATGACTGGCCGCTCCTATCCGGCGGAGCGCATTTCGGAACTCATCGGCAGGATCTACGATTGCGTCCTCGATCCGGCGCGATGGCAATCGGTGGTTGAAAGCATCCGCACCGAGCTGGACTTCTGCTACGCGGTTCTCGGCGTGTATCCGCTTCCGGGCGGGGAGGTTACGCTCGGCGTTGCGACCGGCATCGATTCGGTGAAGCTCGGCGAGCTTCCCGCTTACGGCCAGGACCTCGTCGATCTCTGGGGTGGTGACACCAAGGTAAAGCAATATCCGCTCGAGGAGCCGATCGCGCAGTCGCAGGCCGTGCCGGATGCCGCGCTTGTCGCCAGCCGCTATTTTCTCGAATGGGCCCAGCCGCAAGGGGTGGTCGACGCGGTCGCGATCGGATTGGAGCGCAATGCGCGCATGGTTTCCACGCTTTCCTTCGGACGGCATGAGACGGCCGGCATCGTCGGCAGCGCCGAACTCGACGCCTTGCGTCTCCTGGCCCCGCATTTCCGGCGCGCCATCGCCATCGGCCAGCTGCTCGAACAGCAATCGATAGCCGCCGCCAACGTGTCGTCGGTGCTGGACGGCCTCTCGGTCGGCGTCGTGCTGGTCGATGAACTGATGACACTGGTCCACGCCAATCCGGTCGTCGAGGCCATGCTGGCCCGCAAGGATCCGATCAAGGTCAGCAATGGCCGCCTTGTCGTCTCGGACGCCTCGCCCGCGATCTCGTCGGCGATAGAGGACGCGGTCGCCCAGGCCGCCGGCAACGAGGCCGCGCTCGGGCGCCGCGGCGGCACCGGTTTTCCGACACGTGGCCTGTCGGGAGAGCCGCGCATCATTCATGTCCTGCCGCTGAAGCGGCGCGAAAGCCGCCCGGGCCTGTTCCGGCGAGCGATAGCGGCCCTCTTCGTCGCTCCGGTCGACAGACCGATAAGTCTTCCCTTCGATGCGTTCGCGGCCCTCTACGGCCTGACCCCCGCCGAGGTTCGCATCGTGGAACTGATCGTCGCCGGCCGCACCCAGCGCGAGATCGCAAAGGCCCTCGGCCTGGCGAGCGCGACAGTCAAGACACATCTCCTGCATGTTTTCGAGAAGACCGATGTTCGCCGCCAGGTCGATCTCGTCAGGCTTGTCGCATCGCTGGCATCGCCCCTCTGACGATTCGCACCTGGGAGGGCACGATCACGGATGACCAGCCGAAGATAGCTGATCCCTGCAATTGCAGGGGAGAATTCCAATTTGGCAAACGGGAGGCAAATCCATGCTTCAAATGGCTTGTGATTTGACAACCCGTTCCACGTACCTGAGGTTAAGTATAGTAATCTTATCGACATAGAGAGCCGGAGACGACGATGAGAGGCCAGACCGACCGTATCGCGGCGATCGCCGGCGCCGGGTCCCAGCCGTGGGCGTCGGGGCACGCAAGCCGCGTTTCTGTGTCCGTGGCGTCACAAGCCGGGCCTAAAATGGTCGCAACGGCTTGAAAACCCAGCAAGATCAATCACAATTGGCTTGTATATCATGTCGCTAGAAATTATGTGTCATGGATGCTTGGACGCGGCGGGGAGGCACGCCAGGCGTTTCGCAACGGATGGCTCGAAGCCATCGCATGACAGAGAAACGTTCGGTTCATGCTCACCAAAAAAGGCAAGTACGGCCTCAAGGCGCTGGTCCACCTGGCGCGGATGCCCGCCGGACAGCTCGTTTTCGTCGGCGATATCGCGACCGGCAACAACATCCCGAAGAAATTCCTCGACGCCATCCTGGGCGAGCTGCGCAATGCCGGCTTCGTCCAGAGCCGCAAGGGCAAGGATGGCGGTTATCGCCTGGCCCGGCCGGCCGACGAGATCAAGATCGGCCACGTCGTGCGCGTGCTCGATGGGCCGCTTGCGCCAATTCCATGCGCCAGCCGCACACAATATCAGCGCTGTGAAGACTGCAACGAGGCGACATGCCAAGTCCGACATCTGATGCTCGAGGTGCGGCAGGCGATCGCCGAGGTGCTCGACCAGCGCAGCCTGGCCGAAATGCGCGACATCGGCCTCGACGACCTTGCGGAGGCGACGGGCAGCGACGACCTTGCAGTCGCGGTCAAGATCAAGGCCTGACGCCTCGCATCCTGACAGTTCGCATCCTGACAATTCGCATGGGGCTGGAACGCGCATGAGCGGGCGCGCCAATTCGATCATTATTGTCGGCGGCGGCGCCAGCGGCGTCGTGCTGGCGGCGCATCTCTTGAAATCGCCCAATTCCGATCTGCGCGTGACGCTGGTCGAAAAGCGCCCGCATTTCGGCCAGGGCATCGCCTATTCGACGCTGCTGTCGGCGCATGTGCTCAATGTCAGCGCCGCCGGCATGAGCGCCTATGCCGACGATCCCGGCAATTTCTGGCGCTGGCTGCTGGAGCGCGGCCTTGCCACCCAGAACCAGGCGCCGGTCTATGCGCCGCGCAGCGTCTATGCGCGTTATCTCGGCGAACTGCTCGACGAGCTCGAGGCCCGCGAACTCAAGACGGGGCGGCTTCGCCTGATCCGCGAGGAAAGCCTGTCGATCACCCCCACCGCGTCCGGCGTCGAGGTCGCGCTCGCCAACGGCACCAGCGTCGTCGCCCATCTTGCGGTGCTGGCCACCGGCCATGAGGAGGAGCCGGCCCAAGGCCATGCGATCCGGATGGGCTCGGAGGCCGACACCGCGCTCGCCCCGGACAGCAGCGTCATGGTGCTGGGCACCGGCCTCAGCATGGTCGATGCGTTCCTGGCGCTGGAACAGCGCGGCCATCGCGGCAACATCGTCGCGGTGTCGCGGCGCGGCCTGCTGCCCTCGCCGCACCGCAAGGGCAACCCGATCAAGCTCGACGTCGCCGACATCCCGCTCGGCACCCAGCTTTCCTATTTCGTCGGCTGGTTCCGCAAGCTGATCAAGGAAAACCAGAAGGCCGGCGTCGACTGGCGCGACGTGGTCGACGGCCTCAGGCCGTTCAACCAGAAGATCTGGCAGAACTGGCCATCCTCGGCCAAGCGCCGCTTCGTCGAACACACCAAGGCGTGGTGGGACATCCACCGCCACCGCATGGCGCCCGAAGTCTACGCCCGGGTGACGCAGGCCGTGCAGTCCGGCCGCATCCGGCTGGGGGCCGGCCGCGTCATCGACATCGCACGCGGCGCGGAGTTCACGGTCAAGGTCCAGTCGCGCCACACGCAGCGCCTCGAAACCTTCGACGTCGCCCGCATCTATGATTGCTCGGGCATCGTGCGCGACATCTCGACCTCGTCGAACAGCGTGGTGCGCTCGCTGGTCGACCGCGGGCTGGCCCGGCCGGACCCGCTGCGCATCGGCCTCGACGTGTCGGCCAATTGCGAGATCATCGCCAGCGACGGCACGGTTTCGGCCAAGATCCTGGCGGTCGGCCCGCTGACCAGGGGCACCTTCTTCGAAATCGATGCCATCCCCGATATCCGCGTGCAGTGCGCGCGGCTGAGCAAGCGGCTCTTAGGCTGAGACAAACCTCTTGATGCCGGCGGGACAGCACCCCCCTCTGGCCTGCCGGCCATCTCCCCCGCAAGGAGGGAGATCGGCAGCTTCTCTGGTGGCCCCAACTTTTGCCGTTGGAGATAGGCGAAGGCCGAGATGACGGCCAATCTCCCCCCTTGCGGGGGAGATGTCCGGCAGGACAGAGGGGGGTGCGTCCCGCCAATCGTTGGATTGGGAGGCTGGTGTACGCCACCGCCAGAACCCGGAATTTCATTCCTTATCTGGCCGGCCGATTGGCACGTTCTATCTTCTTTCCGACTGTAAACGGCCGGAAAAGAGGCTACGCTGCCGCCCAGCCTGCGAGGCGGTCGCTTGATCAGGGAGTTTCGATATGAGCAAGCACAAGATCGCCGCGCCTGACAGCGACCCCCCGGAAAGCGCGACATCGCGTCTGCGTCCGCCCTACAAATCGGTTCTCGACCTTATCGGCCAGACGCCGGTGGTCGAGTTGACCAAGTTCGACACCGGCAAGTGCCGGCTGTTCATCAAGCTCGAAAGCCAGAATCCGGGCGGCTCGATCAAGGACCGCATCGCGCTGTCGATGATTGCCGCAGCCGAGAAAGAAGGCAGGCTGAAGCCGGGCGGCACCATCGTCGAGGCGACCGCCGGCAATACCGGCCTCGGCCTTGCCCAGGTCGGCATTCCCAAGGGCTACCGCATCGTGCTGGTCGTGCCCGACAAGATGTCGCGTGAAAAGATCCAGCATCTGCGCGCGCTGGGCGCGGAGGTGCGCATGACGCGTTCCGATGTCGGCAAAGGGCATGCCGAATATTACCATGACATGGCCGAGAAGATCGCTGCAGACGTGCCCGGCGCCTTCTATGCCAACCAGTTCGCCAATCCGGCCAACCCGCTGGCCCACGAAACCACCACCGGCCCCGAAGTCTTTTCGCAGCTTGACGGTGATGTCGACGCGGTGGTGGTCGGCGTCGGCTCGGGCGGCACGCTGACCGGGCTTGGCCGTTACTTCGCCAAGGTTTCGCCGAAGACCGAAATGGTGCTCGCCGATCCGGTCGGCTCGGTGCTGGCGCCGCTGATCAAGACCGGCAAGATGGAAGAGGCCGGCAGCTGGACGGTGGAAGGCATCGGCGAGGATTTCGTGCCGCCCAATGCCGATTTGTCGCTGGTCAAGAAGGCCTATTCGATCACCGACAAGCAGAGCATGCTGGCGGTGCGCGACCTGTTGTCCCGGGAAGGCATCCTGGCCGGCTCATCCTCTGGCACGCTTTTGTCGACGGCCTTGCGCTATTGCCGCGAGCAGACCTCGGCCAAGCGCGTCGTCACCTTCGTCTGCGACAGCGGCAACAAATACCTGTCAAAGGTGTTCGACGATTTCTGGCTGGCCGAGCAAGGCTTGGCCGAGCACGAACAGCATGGCGATCTGCGCGACCTCGTAATGCGCACGCACCGCACCGGCGACACCGTCTCTATCGGCCCGGACGAAAGCCTGCTCAACGCCTATGGCCGCATGCGCCGTTCCGATGTCTCGCAGCTGCCGGTGCTCGACAATGGCAGACTGGTCGGCATCGTCGACGAAAGCGATATCCTGGCCCATGTCGACGGTCCCTATGACGGACGTTGGGAACGCTTCAACATGCCGGTGCGCACGGCGATGACTTCCAACCTGCACACGCTGCAGGCCAGCCAGACGCTGGATGCTTTGCTGCCGGTGTTCGACCGCAACGAGGTCGCCATCATCTTCGACGGCGACGAGTTCGTCGGCCTGATTACCCGCATCGACTTGATCAACCATTTGAGGCGCGCACGATGACTGCAAATTCCTCGCCATCGGGCAAGAACCGCCTGGCTTTCTCGACGCGCACCATCCATGGCGGCCAGAGCCACGATCCGCTGACAGGCGCCGTGATGGTGCCGATCTACGCCACCTCGACCTATGGCCAGCAATCGCCCGGCGTGCACAAGGGCTTTGAGTATGCCCGCAGCCAGAACCCGACGCGCTTTGCCTTCGAGCGCGCCGTGGCCGACCTCGAAAGCGGCTCGGCGGCCTTCGCTTTCGCCTCCGGATTGGCCTCGATCGCCACCGTGCTGGAGCTGCTCGATTCCAGCGCCCATATCGTCGCCACCGACGACATCTATGGCGGTTCCTTCCGGCTGATGGAGCGGGTGCGCAAGCGCTCTGCCGGCCTGCAGGTCTCGTTCGTCGATTTCACCGATCTTGCGGCGGTGGAGGCCGCGATCCGGCCGGAGACGAAGATGCTCTGGGTCGAGACGCCGACCAACCCGCTGCTGCGCATCGTCGACCTCGAAGGCGTCGCCGCACTTGCCAAGCGCAAGGGCATCCTTTCGGTCGCCGACAACACGTTTTGCAGCCCCTATATCCAGCGGCCGCTGGAACTCGGCATCGACATCGTGGTCCATTCGACGACCAAATATCTCAACGGCCATTCCGACATGGTCGGTGGCGTCGCCGTCGTTGGCGACAACAAGGAGCTGGCCGCCCAGCTGAAATTCCTGCAGAACGCGATCGGCGCCATATCGGGCCCGTTCGACAGCTTTCTGGCGCTGCGCGGCCTGAAGACGCTGGCGCTCAGGATGGAGCGGCATTCCGACAACGGGCTGAAGATCGCGCAGTGGCTGGAAGCCCGCAAGGATGTGCGGCGCGTCATCTATCCCGGCCTCGCCAGCCACCCGCAGCACGCCATCGCCGTCCAGCAGATGCATGCCTTCGGCGGCATGATCACGGCGGTGCTCGACCGGGACCTTGCCGGCACAAAACGCTTCCTCGAACGGACGCAACTGTTCACGCTCGCGGAAAGCCTTGGCGGGGTGGAAAGCTTGATCGAACATCCGGCGCTGATGACGCATGGGTCGATCCCGGCCGAGAAGCGCGCCGAGATCGGCATCTCGGATTCGCTGGTGCGGCTATCGGCGGGAATCGAGGATGGCGATGATCTGATCGCGGACCTGGAGCAGGCGCTGGGGGGATAGCTCATCCCCGGTTGACCCCGCACACCATCTGCCCGAATTGTAGCGCCCATGGCCACGCGCGAACCTCCGAAACCCACCGAACCCCTCACCTTCGCGGTGCTGGTGTTTCCCGGCTTTCCGATGATGGCGTTCAGCTCGGTGATCGAGCCGCTGCGCGCCGCCAATGTGCTGGCCAAGCGGCAGTGCTATCGCTGGATCATCGTCGGCGGCACGAAAGGGGCGGTCGAGGCTTCGAACGGCGTCGTCATCCAGCCCGGCTTTTACGCCGAGGATGCGCCCAAGGTCGACCGCATCGTCGTGTGCTCGGGCGGCGATGCCGATCACCTGGTCGCCGAGGACGCGGCGAGCTGGATCCGCCGCAGCCTGCGCAATGGCGCCCATATCGGCGCGGTGGCGGACGCGGCGTTCTTCCTGGCTCGCGCGGGCCTGCTCGACGGCCATGCCTGCACCTTGCACTGGACCAGCCAGGCCGCCTTCACCGAGGCGTTCCCGAACATCGAGCTGCGGCGCGACCTCTATGTCATCGACCGCAAGCGTTTTACGTCGGCCGGCGGCGTCGGCAGCCTCGACATGATGCTGGAGATCATCACCCGGGATTACGGCGCCGAGCTTGCCGCCGGCGTCGCCGAATGGTTCGTGCACAGCCAGCTGCGTTCCAGCGTCGACCGCAAGCTGATGCCGCTCAGGCTGCGCACCGGGGTGCAGAACGAGCTGGTGCTGTCGGCCATCGCCATCATGGAGGACGCGGTCGAGGAGCGGCTCGGCATGGCGGAGCTGACGGCGCGGCTCGGCGTGTCCTCCGACAAGCTCGAGCGCAGTTTTAGGTCTGAACTCGCCATCTCGCCCAATGGCTATTACCGGCGCCTCAGGCTGAAACGCGCCGCCGATCTCCTGGCGCACTCGACGCTTGCCGTGCGCGACGTGGCGCTGGCCTGCGGCTTCGCCTCGATGTCGAGCTTTGCCCGGGCTTTCCGGGAGGAGCATGGGCACGCGCCGAAACTGGCTCGACGGCATTAGTTTGCGCTCACTGACGCTATGAGAGGTTAGCGGGACAGCACCCCCCTCTGTCCTGCCGGACATCTCCCCCGCAAGGGGGGAGATTGGCAGTTTCGATGCCGCCGTTCACCTTGCATCGCTGGAGATTGGCGAAAGCCGGAAATGACAGCTGATCTCCCCCCTTGCGGGGGAGATGCCCGGCAGCGCAGAGGGGGGTGCTGTCCCGCCAGCATCTCTCATTGGCCCCAGCGGCATTTCGCACAACAAACGCGGTTTTCCGCACAATCCCCCGGTCCCCGCTGCGCCATGCTCGGCCTTCCCAATCCACCCAAGGCCAGGCACCCCATGAGCATCGTCGTATTCGATCCCGACAGCACCGAGGACGTCGACTTCAAGGATCGCATGCGCCACCCCGCGGCGGCCGATCCGGCGGGCGGCATGTGGCTGTCGGATACCGAACCGTCCTTCATCGATGCCGACGCTCTTCGCAAAGGCCGGCTGGCCAAACTGCGCGGCTGGATGCGGGACGCCGGTTATGGCGGCGTCGTGCTGTTCGACCCCTATAACCAGCGCTACGCCACTGGCTCGCGCAACATGTTCGGCTATTTCCTGCGCAACTCGACCCGCTATTTCTTCATCCCGACCGAAGGGCCGATCGTGCTGTTCGAATACCCGCAGAGCTACCATGTCTCGATGGTGCTCGACACGATCGACGAGGCGCGTCCTTCCAAGCTCGTCTGGTCGTCGGTCTCCGGCCGCGACGACGAGACAGCCGGTCCGTTCGCCGACGAGATCGCGGAACTCCTGAAAAAGCATGGCGGCGGCTCGATGAAGCTCGGGCTCGACCGCTGCAGCCATCTGCAGGCGCTGGCCTTGGAAAAGCGTGGCTGCGAGGTGCGGGATTGCCAGGGCGAGATCCTCGCCGTGCGCGCGGTGAAGACGCCCGAGGAAGTAAAATGCCTGCAGGTGTCGATGGCCGGCGCCGAGGCCGCCGTCTATGCGGTGCGCGAGGCGATCAAGCCCGGCGTCTCCGAAAACGAGCTGTTCGCCATCATGTATGGCGAGGTGATCCGGCAGGGCGGCGAGTTCATCGAGACGCGGCTGTTGACGTCGGGCCAGCGCACCAACCCGTGGTTCAACGAGGCCAGCGGCCGCAAGATCCGGCCGGGCGAATTGCTGGCGCTCGATACCGACACGATCGGCTGCTACGGCTATTATTCCGATTTCTCGCGCACCTTCCGCTGCGGGCCGGGCAAGCCGACCGACTACCAGAAATCGCTCTACCGCATGGCGCACGACCAGGTTCAGCACAACATTTCGATCGTCAAACCCGGCATGGCGTTCCGCGAGATCGCCGAGAAGGCGTGGAAGATCCCGGACCGTTTCGTCGACCAGCGCTACACCTCGGTCATGCACGGCGTCGGCATGCATGGCGAGACACCGTTCATCGCCCATGCAATGGATTACGAGATCTATGGCCGCGACGGCCATATCGTGCCAGGCATGGTGGTGAGCGTGGAAAGCTATATAGGCGAGAAGGGCGGCCGCGAGGGCGTCAAGCTGGAGGACGAGATCCTGATCACCGAGACTGGCACTGAGCTCCTATCGCGCTTCCCTTATGAGGACGAGTTTCTGGAGAAGCAGGTTTGACGGTTGGCAACCAATGAGCGCCTCGTTCCTGTCCCGCCGGCATACGGAAGGGTCTTTGACTGCCTTGCCCATGCATCACCCAGGTCCATCCGCATGAAAAGCCCCATCGCCATCAAACCCGGCACCGTGGCCGCCGTCTTCATCGACCTGCAGGAAGAGCACCGGCAGGATTCGCGCTATCTGGTCGAGGGTTTTGCCGGCATCCTCGCCAATGTCTGCCGGCTGCAGGCGGCGGCGCGGCAGAACCATGTGCCGCTCTATCACTGGGCCTATATCGTCGATCTCGACAGCCAGGACCGGCCGTTTCACCCGGTCGGTGCCGACGGCAAGTCGGCCTTTTCCGACAAGAGCGATCCGCTGACCGAAATCTGCCAAGAGGTGGCGCCGGCCGAGGGCGAGGCGCTGCTGATCAAGGCCGAGGCCAGCGCCTTCCGTTCGGGGCCGAGTGCCGATCAGATCAAGGCAAGCGGCATCGAATGGCTCGTCGTCGCCGGCGTCTGGACCGAGGCCTGCATCGACGCATCCGTGAAGGACGCCGTGGCCAGGGGATTTCGCGTGCTGCTGGTCAAGGATGCCTGCGGCAGCGGCAGCGCGGCCATGCACCAGACCGGCATCCTCAATCTCGCCAACCGGCTCTATGGCGGCGCGGTCATCGACACCGACGGCGCCTGCCGGCTGCTGGCGGGCGAAAGCGTGACGGCCTGGCAGGTCGAGGGCTCGGTGCCGCTGCGCTTCAGCTTCGACAATGCCGCCGCGCTCTATGCCGAGCTTTGAATTGCCGGCATGACTGACAAGACTAGCCGCGGCGAATACGAGACACGGCTCGATCCGGCGCTGTGGGCCTATATCGACAGCATCAATGCCTGGTACCCGCCGGAGATCGTCGACCAGCCGATCGCCAAGCAGCGCGCGGTCTACGACCGCATGTGCCGGGCGCTGCGCCAGCCCTATCCGCCCGGCGTGGTCGCCAAGGACGGGGTGATCGCCGCCGGCGGCCGCGACGTTGCCGTCCGGCGCTACCGGCTCGCCGGCACCGCTCCGCGTGCGACGGTGCTCTACTACCATGGCGGCGGCTTCATCCTTGGCGGGCTCGATAGCCATGACGATATCTGCGCGGAGATCTGCGCCGGCACCGGCTTTGCCGTGCTGTCGGTCGATTACCGGCTGGCGCCCGAGCATGTCCACCCCGCCGCTTTCGACGACGCGCTGGCAGCCTTTGAATGGGCGGCGGCCACGAGCAGCGAGCCGCTGGTGCTGTGCGGCGAGAGCGCCGGCGGCAATCTGGCCGCAGCGGTGGCGCAGGCGACGCGCGGTCATCCCCGCGCTGCGATCGGCCAGGTGCTGATCTATCCCGGTCTCGGCGGCGACGAGAGGTCCGGCTCCTATGCCGAACACGCCAACGCGCCGCTGCTGTCCGTCGGCGACATTGCCTTTTACCGCGATGTGCGGTCGGCCAAGCGGCAATCGCCCAACGACCCGACATTCTCACCGCTGCGGGACAAAGATTTCTCCGGCCTGCCACCGACGGCGATCATCACGGCCGAATGCGATCCGCTGTCGTCCGATGGCGAGACCTATCGCGACCGCATCCTGGCGGCCGGCGGCAAGGCCTGGTGGCACGAGGAGAAGCGCCTGGTGCACAGTTTCCTGCGCGCCCGGACGACAGTGCCGGCAGCGGCGCATGCCTTTGCCAGCATCATTTCGGCGATCGCGGCCCTGGGTCGCGGCGAGTGGCCGTACTGACTCTTACGACGCCGCGGCCTTTGCCTCGGATGATGTGGCCTTCAGCCACAGCGCCTTGTCGCCGAGCGTAGCGACCATGGAGGCATGGGCGGCGCGTTCGGTCTCGGTCAGGCGCGGCAGCAGGGGCGCCGGGCGCACGGCGGCAATGATTTCGATGTGGCGGACATTTTCGCCGCGCTGCGCCGGCGCGGTCGCGCTGTCGAGGATAAGGGCGGCCTGCTTGCCGCCGATCAGCTCGATATAGACCTCGGCCAGCAGTTCGGAATCGAGCAAGGCGCCGTGCTTGGTGCGCTTGGTGTTGTCGATGCCGTAGCGCCGGCAGAGCGCGTCGAGCGAGTTGGGCCCCATCGGATGCTTGCGGCGCGCCAGCGCCAGCGTGTCGACGACAAGGCCGGGATCGACGACGGGATGGCCGAGCCGGCCGAATTCGACGTTGAGGAAGCCGATATCGAAGGTCGCATTGTGGGCGACCAGCTTGGCGCCGTCGGCGAAGGCCAGCCACTCCTCGACGATCTCGGCAAAGGTCGGCTTGCCCGCGAGGTCCGCGGCGCTGATGCCGTGCACCGCTTGCGCCTCCGCATGGATCGCGCGCCCTTGAGGGTTGATGTAATGGTGGAAGGTTCGGCCGGTCGGGAACCGGTTGACCAGCTCGACGCCGCCCAGCTCGATGACGCGATCGTCGCGCGAATCCAGGCCGGTGGTTTCGGTATCGAAGATGATCTCGCGCATCGAATCAGGTGCTCCTGGGGGCAGAATCGCCAGACCGGAACAAAATGGCAATGGCCAATGCCTGTTTTCCCTTCTCCCCTTGCGGGAGAAGGTGGCCGCGAAGCGGTCGGATGAGGGGTGTTCCAGGGAACGCCAACGCCTCACTCCGCTGGAACACCCCTCATCCGTCTCGGCGCTGCGCGCCGATCCACCTTCCCCCACAAGGGGGGAAGGAAGAGCCTAGTGATCCCCGGAGAGTTCGGCGATGATTGCACCAACAGCGGCACGCGCGGCATCCAACCCCTCGCCGGTGTCGATGATGAAATCCGCCAGCCGGCGTTTTTCGGCATCCGGCACCTGCTTGGCCAGAATCGCCGCCAGTTTTTCCTCGGTCATGCCAGGTCGTGCCAGCACGCGCTGACGCTGGACTTCGGCGGGTGCGGTGACAACGACGACCTTGTCGACGCGGTTGCGGCCGCCGGTTTCGAACAGCAGCGGAATATCGAGCACGGCGATCGATTCGCCCGCGGTACGATGCTTGGCCAGGAAGGCGTCGGCGTCGGCGCGCACCAGCGGATGGATGATGGCTTCCAGCTGCCTCAGCGCGGCGGGATCACCGAGTACACGGGCGCCAAGTCTTGCTCGATCGACCACGCCGGCAGCACTTGTTCCCGGGAAAGCCGCCTCGACCAGAGGCGCTGCCTTGCCGGCATAGAGGCGGTGCACCGTCTCGTCGGAATCGTGGACCGGCACGCCGGCCTCGGCGAACATCCTGGCCGTGGTCGACTTGCCCATGCCGATCGAACCGGTGAGGCCGAGCACGATCATGGTTTCGGCACCAGGTCTGCAACGATGATTGCGCGCAGCTCGGCCGTAACCTTCGGCCTGACGCCGAACCAGTGTTCGAAGCCGGGCACGGCCTGGTTGAGCAGCATGCCGAGCCCGTCGACGGTCTTCAGTCCCCGGGCGCGCGCGGCGGCAAGCAGCGGCGTTTCCAGCGGCACATAGACAAGGTCGGTGACGATCGCATGGCTCGGCAGCAGCGCCGGATCGGCGGCGAGGCCCTCATTGCCGACCATGCCGAGCGCCGTGGTGTTGACCAGCAGGCCGGCATCGGCAAGCAGTTCGCCGGTCGCCGCCATGCCGTGCGCCGAAACGCCGGCGCCGAAACGATCGCGCAATTCCTCCGCCCGGGCCAGCGTGCGGTTGACGATGCGGATGTCGGATACGCCGCGCTCTTTCAGCGCGTGGATGACGGCGCGGGAAGCGCCGCCGGCGCCAAGCACCACCGCCGGGCCCTTGCTTGCCCAGCTGGGCGCATGGTCATCCAGATTGGCGGCAAAGCCATGGCCATCGGTGTTGCCGCCCCACAGGACACCGTCCTCGAACCACAGCGTGTTGACGGCGCCGATCTCTTCCGCCGCCTGGTCGCGGCGTCCGGCCAGCGCGAAGGCGGCGCCCTTGTGCGGGATGGTGACATTACCGCCGCGATAACCATTGGCCTGCAGGGTTGCCAGGAATTCGGCGAAGTCCTGGGGAGCCACGTCGATCGCCTCGTAGCTGCCGTCAATGCCATGCTTGGCCAGCCAATGGCCGTGGATCTTCGGCGAGCGCGAATGCTTGATCGGATGGCCAGTGACAAAGGCCTTCTTCGTCGCCTCAGCCATCGATCGCTCCAAGCGTGCGCAGTTCGGCCAGCAGCGGCAAAAGCGGCAGGCCGACAATGGTGAAATGGTCGCCTTCGATCTTCTCGAAAAGCTGGATGCCTTCGCCCTCGACCTGGTAGGCGCCGACGCTGGCCAGCGCGCTGGCGCTGACGCGGGCGAGGTGGCGGCCGAGGAAGGCGGGATCGAGCTTGCGCATGGTCATGGCGGCAATGCCGACATGGCGCCACAGCACCTTGCCGTCACGCACCAGCACTGCGGCGCTGTTGAGCTGATGGGTCTTGCCGGACAACGCCAGCAAATGGCGCCGCGCGCCTTCCATGTCAGCCGGCTTGTGGAACACCTCGTCGCCGAGCGACAAGGTCTGGTCGCAGCCGAGCACCAGCGCACCTGGCCTGCGCTCGCTCACCTCGGTGGCCTTGGCCTCGGCCAGCACCAGGGCGACGTCTTCCGGCGAAACACCGCTATCCTGCAACGGCGCCTCGAGCGCGCGCTCGTCGACCTCGGCCGGCACCGCCTCGACATCGACGCCGGCACTAAGCAGCATCGCCTTGCGGAACGGACTGCCGGAAGCGAGGATGATTTTCTGGGTCATGCTTCTTCACCAGGGTTGGCGTTCCGTCACGCACCCCTCATCCGACCGAGCTTCGCTCGGCCACCTTCTCCCACAAGGGGAGAAGGGAAGTGCTGCGCTGACGCCGCTGCGAATCGCCAACTGGTGGTAATCTGCGGGACGTCGGCGCCGAGTTCTTCCTTCTCCCTTTGTGGGAGAAGGTGTCGCCGAAGGCGACGGATGAGGGGTGCGTGACGGAATGCTCACTTACCTCGTCTGCCCTAGCGCGACTTCCCGCGCAGGGCAACGATCGCCGCCGCAGTTTCCTCGATCGAGCGGCGGCTGACGTCGATCATCGGCCAGCCATGACGCGTGCAGATCTGGCGGGCGTAGGCGAGTTCCTCGTTGATGGCGGCGCGGTCGACATAATCGGTCGGCACGTAGGAGCTGCTGTTGCCGAGGATGCGGTTCTGGCGGACATGCGAGATGCGTTCGGCGGTGGCGATCAGCCCGACCACCAGGGGCGTCTTGGCCGCGACCAGGCTTTCGGGGACGGGCACGCCGAGCACGATCGGAATGTTGGCGGTCTTGATGCCGCGATTGGCGAGATAGATGCTGGTCGGCGTCTTCGAGGTGCGCGAGATGCCGATCAGCACGACATCGGCATCGTTCATGTTGAGCGGCAACTGGCCGTCATCATGGTCCATGGTGAAGTTGAGCGCGTCGATGCGGCGAAAATATTCGGCGTCGAGGACATGCTGGGCGCCGACGCGCCGGCCGGCCGGCGTGCCGAGATAGGATTGGAAGACGGTGAGCACCGGCTCCAGCACGGAGACACAGGGCAGGCCCATCGCCGCACAGCGCTCATCGATGCCGCGCGCCAGCTTCTGGTCGACGACGGTGTAGAGAATGATGCCGGGCTCCTCCTCGATGTCCTCGAACACCTTTGCCACCTGCTTTTCGGTGCGGATCAGCGGATAGATATGCTCGATGGCGCGCGCGTCCTTGTATTGCGCCGAAGCGGCCCGGCCGGCAGCGAGCAGCGTTTCGCCGGTCGCGTCGGAAATCAGGTGCAGGTGAAAGAAGCTCTGGGGTTTGTTCACAGGGATCACCTGGGGCTGTGGGCGGATGTGGATAAGGTCGGACAGCGAGCCAGGCTCGTTGGAGGCGACTGTATCAGATGCCAGTTTGTCCACAATTCGATGTGCGTCAGCTTCGCCGGAGGGCTGGGGACAAGTCCGTGGACGGATTCTCTTGGCCTTGGCCTGTCCACAGGGCCGGGTTTTCCGGCCGGGTCCTAACGCTTTGGAAGCAATGATGGATTCCCGACTGTCCCCAGAACCCAACAATCCGGCCAAACGAGCGCGCGACAATATGCTTGCTGGCTTTTTGCGAGGCGAAGCGGGACAGGTAGCAACCACCAGAACCAACAGACTCTTAGAATCAGAAGAATCTTAGATATAAGAATATTTGATTAGAAAGAGGCTTGGAGAAGCGAGCGCTCGATGCCCCAGAACCGGATCATGCTGGATGTCCTGAAGGGCAAGGCGATTTTTCCTCCACCACTCTGGATGATGCGCCAGGCCGGTCGCTATCTGCCGGAGTATCGTGAAACGCGACGGCGGGCTGGTTCGTTCCTCGACCTCTGCTACGACCCCGACCTTGCGGTCGAAGTGTCGCTGCAGCCCATCGAACGCTTCGGCTTCGATGCCTCGATCCTGTTTTCGGACATCCTTGTCGTTCCGCATGCACTTGGCCGTGACGTGCGCTTCGAGGAGGGCAGAGGACCGCTTTTGACGCCGATCTCGGCAGCGGAGATTTTGGCTCTCGAAAGCGATGTGTTTCACGTGAATCTCGAACCGGTCTACGAGACGGTTCGCCGCTTGCGGGCAAGATTGCCTGACGAGACGACACTGATCGGCTTCTGTGGCGCGCCGTGGACCGTGGCGACGTATATGATCGCCGGCCATGGCACGCCTGACCAGGCGCCGGCGCGGCTGTTTGCTTACCGCGAACCGGTGGCGTTCAAACGGCTGCTGAAAGTGCTGGCCGATCATTCCGCCGCCTATCTGGTCCGCCAGATCGAGGCCGGTGCCGACGTGGTGCAGATATTCGATTCCTGGTCGGGCGTGCTCGACGATGCCTCTTTCGAACAGTTCTGCGTCGAGCCGGTGGCCGAGATCGTCAGGCAGATAAGAGCTTTCCATCCCGATGTGCCAGTCATCGGGTTTCCCAAGGGCGCCGGCGCCCGCTACCAGAGCTATCGCGAGAAGACCGGTGTGACGGGGCTGGGGATCGACTGGACCGTGCCCCTGGCGGCGGCAAAGGACTTGCAGCGCTCCGGTGCGGTCCAGGGCAATCTCGATCCCTTGCGGCTCGTGGCAGGGGGCGAGGCGCTTGCCGATGGCGTCGAGGCCATCCTGAAGACGTTGGGGGATGGACCGCTGATCTTCAATCTCGGCCACGGCATCACGCCGGAAACGCCGGTGGCGCATGTCGAGGCGATGGTGAAACTGGTGAGGAGCGCGACACGCTGATGGCTCGGCCAAAAGAGATGAACAATCCAGGTAATACGACCAACGCTGGCAATGGGGGCAGCACCGGCCAGGCGATGATACGCATGACCGTCGGCATCGCCGCGCTGATCGTGCTGACGGCGCTTTTGTTTTTCGTCTCGCCCGACGGTTTCTATCCCTGGGCGAAGGCGATCCATATCCTGGCTGTCATTTCGTGGATGGCCGGTATGCTCTATCTGCCGCGGCTGCTCGTCTATCACGCCGATGCTGAGAAGGGCTCAGTCCAGTCGGAGACCTTCAAGGTGATGGAGCGGCGCCTGCTGCGAGGCATCATCAATCCGGCGATGATCGCGACCTGGATGTTCGGCCTGTGGCTTGCCTGGAAAGGCTTTGGTTTCCAGGGCGGCTGGCTGCACGCCAAGATCGGTTTCGTGCTTCTGTTGTCCGCCGTTCACGGCTATCTGGCCGGTGCGGTGCGGAAATTCGCCGAGGATGCCAACGAAAAGTCCGCGAAGCACTGGCGGATGATCAACGAGATCCCCACATTGCTTATGATTGCAATCGTAATCCTGGTTGTCGTCAAGCCGTTCTAGGCCTCCATCGGTCGCGTAAAACGCAGCTTGCTCTTTCACCCGACCGACGATAAAAGACGGGTCTTCCTTCCCGTCATGCGCCGCCCCCACTGTTTTCGGCCGCGCCCGGCATTTGTCGCATCCCGCCGATATATTTCCCCCAAAGCAGATTCAGAGTCCGTCTATGCAAGAAATGAAACTCGCAGAGTTCAAGAACAAGAAACCGCCAGAGCTGATCGCCTATGCCGAATCGCTCGAGGTGGAAAACGCCAGCGTCATGCGCAAGCAGGAGCTGATGTTCTCCATCCTGAAGAAACTGGCCGCCCAGGAGATCGAGATTATCGGCGACGGCGTGGTCGAGGTGCTGCAGGACGGCTTCGGTTTCCTGCGCTCCGCCAATGCCAACTATCTGCCCGGTCCCGACGATATCTACATCTCGCCCTCGCAGATCCGCCGCTTTTCATTGAAGACCGGCGACACCGTTGAAGGGCCGATCCGCAGCCCGAAGGAGGGCGAACGCTATTTCGCGCTGCTCAAGGTCAACACGATCAATTTCGACGATCCCGAAAAGATCCGCCACAAGATCCACTTCGACAATCTGACACCGCTTTATCCGACCAAGCGGCTGAAGATGGAGATCGACAACCCGACCAGCAAGGACATCTCGTCGCGGGTGATCGACCTGGTGGCGCCGATCGGCAAGGGACAGCGTGCGCTGATCAACGCGCAGCCGCGCACCGGCAAGACGGTGCTGATGCAGAACATCGCCCACTCGATCACCGCCAACCATCCGGAATGCTATCTGATCGTGCTTCTGATCGATGAGCGGCCGGAAGAAGTGACCGACATGCAGCGCTCGGTGAAGGGCGAGGTGATTTCCTCGACCTTCGACGAGCCGGCGGTGCGCCACGTGCAGGTCGCCGAGATGGTCATCGAGAAGGCCAAGCGCCTGGTCGAACATGGCCGCGACGTCGTCATCCTGCTCGATTCCATCACCCGCCTCGGCCGCGCCTACAACACCGTGGTGCCGTCCTCCGGCAAGGTGCTGACCGGTGGTGTCGACGCCAACGCGCTGCAGCGGCCGAAGCGCTTCTTCGGCGCGGCCCGCAACATCGAGGAAGGCGGCTCGCTGACCATCATCGCCACGGCGCTGATCGACACCGGCAGCCGCATGGACGAAGTCATCTTCGAAGAGTTCAAGGGCACGGGCAACTGCGAAATCCAGCTCGACCGCAAGGTCGCCGACAAGCGCATCTACCCGGCCATGGACATCCTCAAGTCCGGTACCCGCAAGGAGGACCTGCTGGTGCCGCGCGCCGACCTGCAAAAGATCTTCGTGCTGCGCCGCATCCTGGCGCCGATGGGAACCACCGACGCGATCGAGTTCCTCATCGACAAGCTGAAGCAGACCAAGACCAACGCCGATTTCTTCGATTCGATGAACACGTAGTTCAGCTCACCCTCCCCTTGTGGGGAGGGTCGATCCGCGAAGCGGAGCGGGGTGGGGTCTGCGCCAAGGTAGCGCTTTACGAGCACCCCCACCCCGTCTCATGCTCTACGCTTCGCTCGATCATGAGCCGACCCTCCCCACAAGGGGGAGGGTGAGCACTATCGCCGCAATAATCCTTCCAACTCACCCTGATCAGTTACGGCGGGAAGGCAGACCTGGCCAGTACACAGCCAGGCGCCGGGCCTGTTGGTCGGCGGCAGGACTCCGCCAGGCAGCAAGGGTCGATTCGCTACCGTACCAATCGGCACGACGATATCGACGCGTCGAGGATCAGGGCTTCGATTCGCCACCGGAACGAGCGTTGGATTTTCCGGCGCGTCCACGATGACCAATTTCAGCGGTTCGAGCGCAAGCGCGCAGGCATTGACGATGCCCGCCTGGCCATAGGCCTGGTGCTCGGCGCGGCCGGCGGCATGCTCGGCGATCGTCCAAGCCCGCTCCTGCAGGTCGAGATCGCCGGTGATGGAGGCGAGCCGGACCAGCGCCTCGATGATCTGGCTGGTGGCTGATGAAATGGCTTCGTCGACGTCGCCCCTGATGCGGATCGGCACGTCGGTGCTGTCCGAGGCGGTCAGATAATAGCCTGTTCCCGAGGCATCAGCGTGCCAGAGGTCGAGCTGTTCGACGAACCGGCCGGCCTGTTCGATATAGCTCCAATCGCCGGACGCCTCGAACAGCGAGATCGCGGCATTGGTCATGGCCGCGTAGTCGCTCGACAGAGCCGGGAATAGTTTCCGGGCGCCGAGCATCGAATGCGGCAAGCGGTTGTCGCGGCTGGCGGCGCTGATATGGCCGAAGGCTTTCGCCGCGGCGTCGATCCAGTCGGGCCGCGCCAGCGAGCGGCCGGCCTCGGCCAGCGCCGCAATCACCAGGCCGTTCCAGTCGGTGAGCGTTTTTGCGTCGAGGCCTGGCCTGACGCGCTCTTCGCGCACGGCAAGGAGCCTCGCCTTGAGCGGAACGAGCTGTTCACGATCGGTCACGCTCTCGGACTGCTGATCGCTGGTTTGATGGATGATTGGCTTGCCTTCCCAGGCCGGCGGGCTGGAAAGCGCGAAGTGTTTGAAAAACAAGGTGGAATCTTCGCCGAGGGCGGCTTCTATCTCGTCCCTGCTCCAGGTGTAGAACAGCCCTTCCTCGCCATCGCTGTCGGCGTCGAGGCTGGCGGCAAAGGCGCCGCCGTCGACGCGCATTTCGCGCAGCAGCCAATCGACGGTGTCTTCGATTCGTAGCCGGAACAAATCATTGCCGCTTGCGGCGAAGGCCCAGTTGCAGAAGCGGATCAGCTCCGCATTGTCGTAGAGCATCTTCTCGAAATGCGGCACCAGCCATTCCGCGTCGGTGGAGTAGCGGCTGAGCCCGCCGCCGATATGATCGTAGATGCCGCCGCCCAGCATCCGCTCAAGGCTGACGAGCACATCGTCGCAGTGGGTGGAATTGCCGTCGCGCAGCCAGGACAGCCACAAGGTGAGCATGAATGGCGCGTTGGGAAATTTTGGTGCGCCGCGCAGGCCGCCGAGATCGCGGTCGATCATGCCGTCGATGCGGGCGGCAAGTTCGGGCAGCGTGTCGCGATCGAGAACCGCCTTGGAATGCGTACCCGAAAGCCGGGCCTCGACATGGGTGGTGAGGCCGTCGGCGCTCTGGTGCAGGCTTGTCCGCTTCTCACGCCAGGCTTTGTCGACGGCCTCCATCACCTGGATGAAACCCGGGCGGCCATAGCGCGCCTGACGCGGAAAATAGGTGCCGCCCCAGAACGGCTTGCCGTCCGGCGTCAGGAACATGGTCAGCGGCCAGCCGCCTTGCTCGCCCATGGAGGACAAGGCTGCCATGTAGATCTGGTCAATGTCGGGACGCTCCTCGCGGTCGACCTTGATATTGACGAACAGACGGTTCATGACGGCGGCGACGTCGTCATTCTCGAAGCTTTCATGGGCCATGACGTGGCACCAGTGACAGGCGGCATAGCCGACGGAGAGGAGGATCGGCCTGTCCAGGGCCTTTGCCTCCTCGAGAGAAGCCGGCGACCAGGCCCGCCAATGGACGGGATTGCCGCTATGCTGCTGCAGATAGGGGCTGGCTTCGTCGGCAAGCAGGTTTTTCGCGGGCAATGTCACGGCAGGCAACTCGGGCACACTCGGTTCAACGTGTGGCGGAAGCTAGGGCGGTTCAACAAAGCGGGCAAATGTTTTCAGGCGATTCCATCATTGCACTGTCGAGCGGCCGGCTGCCGGCTGGTGTCGCGGTGCTGCGCATTTCCGGCCCGCAGACTCGATTCGTAGTCGAAACGATTGCTGGCGGGATGGTTAAGGCGCGCGCGGCGACCCTGCGCGCGTTCAAAGCGCCGGATGGAACGGTGCTGGACAATGGCCTGGTCATCTTCTTCCCCGGTCCGGCCAGTTTCACCGGAGAGGACGTCGCGGAATTCCATGTCCACGGCGGGCGCGCTGTTGTCGCTGGAATGCTGCAGACGATCGCCGGTTTTGACGGCGTGAGGTACGCAGAACCCGGTGAATTCACGCGCCGCGCCTTCCTGAACGGCAAGGTCGACCTGGTCGAAACCGAGGCCCTCGCCGATCTGGTCAACGCCGAGACCGAGGCGCAGCGCCGCTTCGCCATCAGCAATACCGAGGGCGCCCAGAGCGAACTCTATCTCGGCTGGCGTCGGCGGCTGATCCATGCGCGGGCCATGATCGAGGCCGAAATCGACTTTGCCGACGAGGACGACGTGCCCGGTTCCGTTTCGGATACGGTCTGGTCTGACGTGCGGGTAATGATCGACGAGATCGATCGGCACATTGCCGGATTCCATGCCGCCGAGATCATTCGCGATGGGTTCGAGGTCGTCATTCTCGGTGCGCCCAATGCCGGCAAGTCGAGCCTGTTCAACGCATTGGCGCGCCGGGATGCTGCTATTGTAACGGATGAACCGGGCACGACGCGGGATCTGCTCGAAGTGGCTCTGGATCTCGGAGGGCTGCGGGTCCGGCTGACGGATACGGCGGGGTTGCGGGAAGCGCCGGGCAAAGTCGAGGCGATCGGCATTGAGCGGGCGAGGGCGAAGGCCGACCGCGCCGATCTCCTGCTGGTGTTGGAAGACGTGGCAGACCCCGGGGATATCGGGCCGTTGTCCGCGACAATCCCCGCATTGCGCGTCGGGACCAAACTTGACTTGTTGGATGCGCAGGCGTCCGCGGAAGCGGGCCACCGCTATGATCTCGTCATTTCCGTCGTCAACGGGGCCGGTGTCGATGCGTTGCTGGCGGAGATCGGTCGGCGCGCCGCGGATGCGGCGGGCAATTTTGGCGATGTCCTGCCGTCGCGGCTGCGTCATGTCGAATTGCTCGGCGAAGCGAAGCGGCATCTGGTTCACGCTGTGGACGGCGACGTTGCCGGCCAGGAATTGCACGCCGAGGAATTGCGGCTGGCCGCCGATCGGCTGGGCCGGATTGTCGGCGCCATCGACGTCGAGGATATGCTCGACGTCATCTTCTCGCAGTTCTGCATCGGAAAATGACTCACGTGAAACACGCACGCGCCTGAAAGGGACGGTTGGTGATTCACGTGAAACATCGCTAGCCGTGGTGACTCAGCGAAAACACGGCGCCACGCCCTACCTCCCCCTTGTGGGGAGGTCGGACCGCAGGTCCGGGTGGGGGTCAGCGCCGCACCCCCACCCCGCTGCTTCGCAGCGACCCTCCCCACAAGGGGGAGGGTATAGACGCATTGCTCTGTTTCACGTGAAACTAGCCGCGAAGTTTTCTTGACAGCTTGACCTTGCGGGGACATGTGTCCCTGCATTCTATTCGAGTCCAGGATTTGGAAATGACCGATCACTATGATGTGGTTGTGGTGGGCGGCGGCCATGCGGGTTGCGAGGCGGCCAGTGCTGCCGCGCGCGCCGGCGCCCGGACGGCGCTGGTGACGCTGCGCTTCGACACGATCGGCGTCATGTCTTGCAATCCGGCGATCGGCGGGCTCGGCAAGGGCCACCTCGTCCGCGAGATCGACGCCATGGACGGGCTGATGGGCCGGATAGCGGATGCGGCGGGCATCCAGTTCCGCTTGCTCAACCGCCGCAAGGGCCCGGCGGTGCGCGGGCCGCGCACGCAGGCTGACAGGAAGCTCTATCGCCTTGCCATGCAGGAAGCGATTCGGCAGCAGAACGATCTCGACGTGATCGAGGCCGAAGTGCTCGACTTCGAGATCGAAGAGGGGCGGATCGCGGCTGTGCTCCTGGCCAATGGAAGACGACTTGCCTGCGGTGCCGTGGTGCTGACCACCGGAACCTTTCTGCGCGGGCTCATTCACATCGGCGAGAAGAAGATCGTCGCCGGCCGCATGAACGAGCAGGCGAGCTTGGGCCTGTCGGCGACGATGAGCCGCGTGGGCTTCACGCTCGGCCGCCTGAAGACCGGCACGCCGCCGCGGCTGAACGGGAAGACCATCGATTGGGCGTCGCTGGAGAGCCAGGCGGCGGACGAGGATCCCGTGCCGTTCTCGCTGATGACCCATCGCATCGAGACGCCGCAGATCGATTGCGGCATCACCCGCACGACCACGGCCACGCATGAGCTGATCCGCGTCAATCTCGGCCGCTCGGCCATGTATTCCGGTTCGATCGAAGGCGTGGGACCGCGCTATTGCCCGTCGATCGAGGACAAGATCGTCAAGTTCGGCGACCGCGACGGCCACCAGATTTTCCTTGAGCCGGAAGGGCTCGACGACGATACCGTTTATCCCAATGGCATTTCGACCTCGCTGCCGGAGGATGTGCAGCTCGACATCCTGAAGACCATCCCCGGGCTGGAGCGGGCTGTCATGCTGCAGCCCGGCTATGCCATCGAATATGATCATGTCGATCCGCGCGAGCTCAATCAGACGTTGGAGACGAAGCGTGTCACCGGGCTGTTCCTGGCCGGGCAGATCAACGGCACGACCGGATATGAGGAAGCCGCGGGCCAGGGCCTGCTTGCTGGGCTCAACGCGGCGCGGCGTGCGTCGGGCGGCGAGCAGATCGTGCTCAGCCGCACCGAGGCCTATATTGGCGTCATGGTCGATGACCTGACCAGCCGCGGTATCAGCGAACCCTACCGGATGTTCACTTCGCGCGCCGAGTTCCGGCTGTCGCTGCGCGCCGACAATGCCGATGAGCGGCTGACGCCTCTCGCGGAAAAGCTGGGAATTGCCTCGGCGCAACGGATGCAGCGCTATGGCAACGTCATGCGGCGGCTCGATGGGGCGCGGGCGCTGGCGACGGCGCTGACGATGACCCCCAATGAGGCAGCGCGGCACGGGCTGCAGATCAACAGGGATGGCGTGCGCCGGTCCGGCTATGAGCTGCTGGCCTATCCCGGGGTCGATGTGGCCTGGCTGGCCAGGGTCGAGGCGGGATTTGGCGCGATCGACGCCAAGACGGCGGAGCGCCTCGAAACGGAGGCGAAATATTCTGTCTATCTCGATCGGCAGAAGGCGGATGTCGCGCAGATCCGCCATGAGGAGAGCCGGCTGATCCCGGAGACCGTCGATTTCGCCGGAGTGCCCGGACTGTCCAATGAATTGAAGCAAAAGATGCAAGCGCGGCGGCCGCGTTCCATTGCCGACGCGCAGCGCATGGAAGGCATGACGCCGGCGGCGCTGGCGATCATCGTCGCCCATGTCCGGCACCATGAGACCGCGCAGAGGCTCCAGAGCGAACAAAGAGTTGTTGCGTGAGCTCCCTAGAGAGCCTGCAGGACGCGGCCGGTCCGGTTTCACGTGAAACATTCGATCGCCTGATCGCGTTCGAAGAGATGTTCCAGAAATGGAACCGCAGCATCAATCTCGTGGCGCAGTCGACATCGGGCGACGTCTGGCAACGTCACATCCTGGACAGCGCGCAGCTGGCGCGGTTGGAGCCTGATGCCAAGCGCTGGGTCGACATCGGCTCGGGCGGCGGATTTCCCGGCCTGGTCATGGCCTTTCTGCTCGCCGAGCGCGACGGCGCCAGCATCGACCTGGTGGAAAGCAACCGCAAGAAGGCGTCGTTCCTGCAGGCCGTGGTTGGTCAGTTCAGCCTGCCGGCCCGTGTCGTGGCGCGCCGCATCGATGAAAGCCATGCGCTTGTTTCGGCACCGCAAATCGTCACGGCGCGGGCCCTGGCCTCGCTGCCGACGCTGCTGGATCTGTCGGCGCCCTGGCTGACGACAGGCGCGCGCGGCCTGTTCCACAAAGGCCGGGATTATCGCGCCGAAGTGCAAGAAAGCGTTAACCGATGGGCCTTCGATCTGGTAGAACATCCCAGTGTGACCGACCCGCATGGCGTCATCCTCGAACTGTCCGACCTGCGACCAGTCTGATCTTCGACTTGTCGAGCCATTGGCGACCCGAAAAATGAATTTCTGGCATAAATCCATGATGAAGAACGGCCCCCGAATCATCACCGTAGCCAACCAGAAGGGCGGTGTCGGCAAGACCACCACCGCAATCAACCTCGCCACAGCACTGGCGGCGATCGGCGAAAAGGTGCTGATCGTCGACCTCGATCCGCAAGGCAACGCCAGCACCGGCCTCGGCATCGACCGCAAGGACCGGACCGTGTCGTCCTATGACGTGCTGACCGGCGAGCTGGAGCTGGAAGAAGCGGCAATCCCGACCGCGGTGCCAGGCCTGTCGATCGTGCCGTCGACGCTCGACCTGCTCGGCATCGAAATGGAGATCGCTTCGGCGCCCGACCGTGTGCTCAAATTGCGCAACGCGTTGCGCGCAGCGACCGAGCGCGGGGCGCCGTTCGGCTATGTGCTGATCGATTGCCCGCCTTCGCTCAACCTTTTGACTTTGAATTCAATGGCCGCGGCCGATTCTGTTCTCGTGCCGCTGCAATGCGAGTTTTTCGCGCTCGAAGGCCTCAGCCAGTTGCTGGAAACCGTCGAGCAGGTCCGCCGCTCGATCAATCCGGAGCTCACCATTCAGGGTATCGTGCTGACCATGTATGACGGCCGCAACAATCTCGCCAACCAGGTGGTGCAGGACGTGCGGCAGCATATGGGCGACAAGGTCTACGAGACCATCATTCCGCGCAATGTGCGGGTGTCCGAGGCGCCGTCCTACGGCAAGCCGGCGATCCTTTACGATTTGAAGTGCTCCGGCAGCCAGGCCTATCTGCAACTGGCCTCGGAAGTGATCCGCCGCGAGCGCAAATTGCGTGCCGCTTGATTAGACCGGATGCAGGATCAACAGCCGATTCGATACCGAAACGATCTTGAGACCTTGAATAAAGAAGACTTGGAATAAAAATGAGCGAAGACCTTTCGAGAAAGAGACTGGGCCGTGGGCTGGCAGCACTGATCGGCGAAATCGACCGGCCGGTGGCACCCGAAAAACCCGGCATGAGCGCCGACGGCAAGGTGCCGATCGAGTTCATCAGCCCGAACCCGAAAAATCCGCGCCGGCATTTTGGCGATGCCGAGCTGACCGATCTCGCCCAGTCGATACGCGAACATGGCGTGGTGCAGCCGGTGGTGGCGCGGCCGTCGCCGACGCAGGCTGGCCGCTACGAGATCATCGCCGGCGAGCGGCGCTGGCGGGCGGCTCAGCGCGCCGGTCTGACCGAGCTCCCGGTCATCATCCGCGAGGTCAACGACCGCACCGCGCTCGAGCTGGCGATCATCGAGAACGTCCAGCGCGCCGACCTCAACGCGGTCGAGGAAGCGCAGGGCTATCAGCAACTGATCGACGAGCATGGCTACACCCAGGCCGACCTCGGCAATGTCATCGGCAAGAGCCGCAGCCACGTCGCCAACACGCTGCGGCTGTTGAAGCTGCCGGATGTGATCCGCGACATGCTGGTCGACGGCGCGCTGTCGGCGGGCCATGCCCGCACCCTGGTCACCGCGGAGGATCCGGCCGGTCTCGCCAAGCGTATCGTCGAGGAAGGCCTTTCGGTGCGCCAGGCCGAGGCGCTGGCGCAGATGCCGGCTGGCCCCGCCCCGGCCAAGCCGAAGCAGCCGCAGGGCGCGCCGGAAAAGGACACCGACACGCTGGCGCTGGAAAAGCTGATGACCGACACACTCGGCATGATCGTGGCCATCGATCACAAGGGCAAGGGCGGCGAGTTAAGGGTCTCGTATCGGTCGCTGGAGCAGCTCGACGAGCTGTGCCGGCGGTTGAAGCAGGAACGGTAGTTAGCCGGCGAATTACCTTCGGGATTCGGCGTGGGCTGGCGTTGCCAGCCCTTCTCTTTTTCAGCGTCGATGATTGGCGAAATCGGCGAGGCTGCCAATCTCCCTCGTTGAGGGGGAGATGGCCGGCAGGCCAGAGGGGGGTCGTCTCCATCAAGCGCCGGCGTCCTGCTGAAGGGGAAGAAGAGGTCGGCGTCCGGTCGTGCCGACCCCCTCTGTCGCCTTCGGCGACATCTCCCCCTCGAGGGGGGAGATTAGCCGCGTTGCCCCAGCCTCGCGCTCTCCACCGCAATCCCCAGCAACGCCTGTCTTGCCAGCGCCACCGACAAATCCGGCCGCCGCCGCGTCTGCAATACTGCCGTCTGCAGCCGAGTTAGTGCACGGCCAAGCGCGTCGCTGCTCCAGCGCTCCAGCGCCTTCTCGACCAGCTTGCGTCGCGAGAAGAAAACCGGAGGGCGGGCGCCGGCGACGACCGAGGCCGCGTTGCGGCCGCCCTGTTCCATCTGGCCGCGCATCACCTGGATCTGCTGCAGCTGGCGCATGGCCGAGGACAGCACCAGGAAAGGTGGCCCGCCGGACTGGCAGTGACGGGTGAAGGCGGTGTCGAAGTCGCCGACCTTGCCTTCGAGCAGCGCGTCGACCGCGTCGTCGAACGAGGCGCCCGACACGTCGCCGGACATGGCGCGGACCTCTTCGAGCCCGATTTCCTTCTGGCCATGGGCGTAAAGAATAAGCTTCTCGATCTCGCCGCGCGAGGCCAGCCGGTCGCCGCCGAGATTGCGGCGCAGCGCCTGCCTCGCCTCCAGCGTCATCGACATGCCGGCCTTGCGCAACTCGTCATCGATGACCGTATCGATGTCGCGCGCCTCATCGGCGTAGCAGGGCAACGCCATGGCAATGTCGGCGGCCTCGACCACGGCGCGCAGCCCGACGCCTTTCTTCAGATCGCCGGCCTCGATGAGGATGATCGCGTCACGCGCGGGCTCCGCCGCCAGCGCCTTGACATCGTCGGCCAGCGCCTTCTGGCCGCTGGCGTTGCGAACCCAGAGCAGGCGGCGGTCGGAAAACATCGGCACGGTGCGGGCCTCGTCGAGCAGCCGGCCCTCGTCGCGATCGACCTCCGAACCCTCGAGCCGGACCACCGAGAAGGGATCGTCGAGCGGCAGGCCGGTCTTTGCGGCAAAGGCCTTCGCGCGCTCGGAGACGAGGCCGCGATCGGGGCCGTAAAGCAGGACGATGGAGATGCGCGCGTCAGGCTTCGCGAGCCACGAATCGACCTCGAACGCTTTCTTCTGTGCCATGGAGGGTGGGTTAGCATGATGCGGGGACCGAGTGAACGGCCTTCGGTGCGGCCGCTCCTTTCCTTCTCCCCTTGCGGGAGAAGGTGGATCGGCGCGCAGCGCCGAGACGGATGAGGGGTGTTCCAGCGAAGTGAGGCGTTGGCGTTCCCTGGAGCACCCCTCATCCGTCGCCTTCGGCGACACCTTCTCCCGCAAGCAAGGGGAGAAGGGGAGACCGCGCGAGCTTGCCAGCCAATCGCCTTATCTTCCGACAAACCCCGCCCAAGCTTGCGCCAAATTGCGCACCGCCGCCCAACATCGACAAGAAATTTCGCGGACATATCTACATCTTGTGCGCGGGAGGCTGGATCGGCCGGCGTGGCCGGTGCGATGCGCGAGGCCTGCCCAAGCGAATTCGCACTGGTCTGGCGGCGCGGATGTGCAAATATCGGCACCAGGCAACATTGGAGGACAAAGGTCATGACCGATGCTGGGATGTTGCGGTTCCATGTTCCCGAGCCGGAAGTGCGGCCGGGCGGCACGCCTGATTTCTCCAATGTGACCATTGCATCGGCCGGTTCGGTGCCGCGTCCCGATATCGACGTCGATCCGCGCAGCATCCGCGACATGGCCTTCTCGATCATCCGCGTGCTGAACCGCGATGGCGAAGCGGTCGGGCCGTGGGCCGGGCTGCTCACCGACGAGGAGCTGCTGGAGGGCCTGCGTCACATGATGACGCTCAGGACCTTCGACGCCCGCATGCAGATGGCGCAGCGGCAGGGCAAGACCTCCTTCTACATGCAGCATCTCGGCGAAGAGGCGGTGAGCTGCGCCTTCCGCAAGGCGCTATCGCCGGGCGATATGAACTTCCCGACCTATCGGCAGGCCGGCCTGCTCATCGCCGACGGCTATCCGATGGTCACGATGATGAACCAGATCTATTCCAACGAGGCCGATCCGCTGAAGGGCCGGCAATTGCCGATCATGTATTCCTCGAAGGAGCACGGCTTCTTCTCGATCTCCGGCAATCTGGCGACGCAGTATATCCAGGCGGTCGGCTGGGCGATGGCTTCGGCGATCTCGAACGATTCCAAGATCGCCGCCGCCTGGATCGGCGACGGCTCGACGGCGGAGTCCGACTTCCACTCCGCACTGGTGTTCGCCTCCACCTACAAGGCGCCGGTCGTGCTCAATGTGGTCAACAACCAGTGGGCGATCTCGACCTTCCAGGGCATTGCGCGCGGCGGCTCGGGCACCTTTGCCGCACGCGGCCTCGGCTTCGGTATCCCGTCGCTGCGCGTCGACGGCAACGACTATCTCGCCGTCCATGCCGTGGCCAAATGGGCGGCGGAGCGCGCGCGCGGCAATCTTGGGCCGACGCTGGTCGAATATGTCACCTACCGCGCCGGAGCCCATTCGAGCTCGGACGATCCTTCCGCCTATAGGCCGAAGACCGAATCCGACGCGTGGCCGCTCGGCGACCCGATCATGCGGCTGAAGAACCACCTGATCCGGCTCGGCGTCTGGTCGGACGAACGGCACGCGCAGGCAGAGGCGGAAATCCTCGACACGGTGATCGCGGCGCAGAAGGAGGCCGAAAGCCACGGCACGCTGCATGCCGGCGGCAAGCCGTCGACGCGTGACATGTTCGAAGGGCTCTACGCCGAAATGCCGCCGCATCTCCGGCGCCAGCGCCAGCAGGCGGGGGTCTGAAGTCATGCCAAGGCGGACCATGATCGAGGCGATCCGTGATGCCATGGATGTGTCGATGGGGCGCGACGACAAGGTCGTCGTGTTCGGCGAGGACGTCGGCTTCTTCGGCGGCGTCTTCCGGTGTACGCAGGGCCTGCAGGCCAAATACGGCAAGAGCCGCTGCTTCGACGCGCCAATCAACGAATCCGGCATTGTCGGCTCGGCCATCGGCATGGCCGCGTATGGGCTGAAGCCATGCGTGGAAATACAGTTTGCCGACTACATGTATCCGGCTTACGACCAGCTGACCCAGGAAGCTGCCAGACTGCGCTATCGCTCGAATGGCGACTTCACCTGCCCGATCGTGGTGCGCATGCCGACCGGCGGCGGCATTTTCGGCGGCCAGACGCATAGCCAGAGCCCGGAAGCGCTGTTCACCCATGTGTCCGGCCTGAAGACGGTGGTGCCGTCCAATCCATATGATGCCAAGGGGCTGCTGATCGCGGCGATCGAGGATCCCGATCCGGTGATCTTCCTCGAGCCGAAGCGGCTCTACAACGGTCCCTTCGACGGCCATCACGACCGGCCGGTGACGCCGTGGTCGAAGCATGAACTCGGCGAGGTCGCCGACGGCCACTACACCGTGCCACTCGGCAAGGCGGCGATCCGCAGGGCGGGCTCGGCGGTCACCGTGCTCGCTTACGGCACCATGGTCTATGTCGCGCAGGCGGCGGCCGAGGAGACCGGCATCGATGCCGAAATCATGGACCTGAGGACGCTCTTGCCGCTCGACCTCGACACGATCGTGGCCTCGGTCAAGAAGACCGGGCGCTGCGTCATCGTGCATGAAGCGACGCTGACCTCCGGCTTCGGCGCCGAGCTGTCGGCGCTGGTGCAGGAAAACTGCTTCTATCATCTGGAAGCGCCGGTGGCCCGCGTCGCCGGTTGGGACACGCCCTATCCGCATGCGCAGGAGTGGGACTATTTCCCTGGACCGGCGCGGGTCGGCCGCGCTCTACTTGAAACGATGGGAGCTTAGGATGGGCGAACACATCATCAAGCTGCCCGATGTCGGCGAGGGCGTCGCCGAGGCCGAACTTGTCGAATGGCACGTCAAGGTCGGTGACATCGTGCGCGAGGACACCGTGCTCGCCGCCGTCATGACCGACAAGGCGACGGTCGAGATTCCGTCGCCCGTCGATGGCGAGATCGTGTGGCTGGGCGCCGAGATCGGCGACACGGTGGCGATCGGTTCGCCGATCGTGCGGCTGCAAGTGGCAGGCGAGGGGAACGTAAAGCCGCAGGGCGGCGCCAACGCCGAGGCGGTGGCCGCCGAGCCTCCGGCGAAGCTTCCGACGCCGAACCCCGAGAGCGCGGCGCCGACCACGAAAGCTCAGCCGAAGGCCAGTGTGCCGGAGGCGAAACCCGCCGCGGCCGCTTCGAAAAGTTCAGCAAAGATATCCGTCTCCGGCGCGCCGCGTCCGGAGGGTGAAAAGCCGTTGGCATCGCCAGCTGTTCGCCTGCGCGCGAAAGAGGCCGGCATCGATCTCAGGCAGGTCGCGGGAACAGGCCCGGCCGGCCGCATCGGCCATGAGGACATCGAGGCGTTCCTGACGCGCGGGCCGCAGGTCGCCAAGGCATCTGGCCTTGCGCGCAACGACGCGGTCGAGGACATCAAGGTGGTCGGCTTGCGGCGCAAGATCGCCGAGAAGATGTCGCTGTCCAAGGCGCGCATCCCGCACATCACCTATGTCGAGGAGATCGACGTCACCGCATTGGAGGAATTGCGCGCCGCGCTCAACAAGGAGAAGCGCGCGGGCAAGGCTGAGCGGCCCAAGCTGACGCTGCTGCCGTTCCTGATGCGGGCGATGGTCAAGGCGATATCGGAGCAGCCCCAGCTCAATTCGCTGTTCGACGACGAGGCCGGCATCATCCACCAGCATGGCGGCATCCATATCGGCATCGCCGCGCAGACGCCGTCGGGCCTGGTGGTGCCGGTGGTCAAACATGCCGAGGCGCGCGACATCTGGGACTGCGGCGCCGAGGTCGTCAGGCTGGCCGAAGCGGCCAAGTCGGGTACTGCGAGCCGCGACGAGCTGTCCGGCTCGACCATCACCATCACCTCATTGGGCGCCATGGGCGGTGTCGCGACGACGCCGGTCATCAACCACCCGGAAGTGGCGATCATCGGCGTCAACAAGATGATGGTGCGGCCGGTGTGGGACGGCACCCAGTTCATCCCGCGCAAGATGATGAACCTGTCGTCGAGCTTCGACCATCGGGTGATCGACGGCTGGGACGCGGCGGTGTTCATCCAGCGGATAAAGGCGCTGCTGGAAACGCCGGCGCTGATCTTTGTGGATTGAGGGGGATGGGGTTGATTGCGAAGCACGAAGCGTCGGGATCCAGGCTCCCCCTTCTCCCCTTGTGGGAGAAGGTGGCGCCGAAGGCGACGGATGACGGGTGTTCCAGGGAACGCAGACGTCTCATTCCGCTGAAACACCAACGCCTCACTCCGCTGGAGCACCCCTCATCCGTCTCGGCGCTAAAGCGCCGATCCACCTTCTCCCACAAGGGGAGAAGGGAAGGCGCGCCGTGGCGTTCGCCGAAAGGACAGCCAAGATGAAAGAAATCTCCTGCAAGCTGCTTGTCATCGGCGCCGGTCCGGGCGGTTATGTCTGCGCTATCCGCGCCGGGCAGCTTGGCGTCGATACGGTGATCGTCGAGGCCGGCAAGCCGGGCGGCACCTGTCTCAATGTCGGCTGTATTCCGTCGAAGGCGTTGATCCATGCGGCGGAAGAGTTCGAGAAGGTTGCGCACATGGCCGGCGGCAAGAGCCCGCTCGGCATTTCGGTCGCCGCACCTACGCTTGACCTCGGCAAAACCGTCGCCTGGAAGGACGGCATCGTCAGCCGGCTCAACAGCGGCGTTGCCGGCCTGCTCAAGAAGGCCGGCGTGAAGACCGTGCATGGCTGGGCGACATTCCGTGACGGCAAGACCGTCGCGGTCGAGACCGAGACCGGCGTACAGGTTATCCGCGCCGAGGCGATCGTCATTGCGACGGGCTCAGCGCCGGTCGAATTGCCGTTCCTGCCTTTCGGCGGACCGGTGATTTCATCGACCGAAGCGCTGGCTTTGAGCGAGGTACCGAAGAAGCTCGCGGTGGTCGGCGGCGGATATATCGGGCTGGAACTCGGCATGGCCTTTGCCAAGATGGGCACGGCCGTGACCGTGGTCGAGGCCTTGCCGCGCGTGCTGGCGCAGTATGATGCCGAACTCACCCGGCCTGTCGTGAAACGGCTCGCCCAGCTCGGCGTCGAAGTGATGCTGGGCGCCAAGGCCAAGGGCGTCAAAGGCGATGCGCTGCTGGTGGAGACCGCGGACGGCAAGAGCGCCAAAATTGCCGCCGACAAGATCCTGGTGACGGTCGGCCGCAAGCCGGTGACCGAAGGCTGGGGGCTCGACCAGATCGACCTCGACATGGCCGGGAAATTCATCCGCATCGACGGCCAGTGCCGCAGCTCGATGCGCGGCATCTTCGCCATTGGCGACGTCACCGGCGAGCCGATGCTGGCGCACCGGGCGATGGCGCAAGGCGAAATGGTCGCCGAGATCGTCGCCGGCCACAAACGCAGCTGGGACAAGCGCTCGATCCCCGCCGTCTGTTTTACCGATCCCGAGCTGGTGACGGCGGGCCTGTCACCGGAAGAGGCGAAGGCGCTCGGCGGCGAGCTCAAGACCGGCCTGTTTCCGTTCGCCGCCAATGGGCGGGCGATGACGAAGATGGGCGAGGATGGGTTCGTTCGCGTCGTCGCGCGCGCCGACAATCATCTGGTGCTCGGCATCCAGGCGGTCGGGCAAGGCGTGTCGGAACTGTCGGCGGCTTTTGGGCTGGCGCTGGAGATGGGCGCGCGGCTGGAGGACATCGCCGGCACGATCCATGCCCATCCGACGCAGGGTGAGGGATTCCAGGAAGCGGCGCTCAAGGCGCTAGGGCACGCGCTGCATATTTGAGGGCGGTGTTTTTTCCCTCCTCCCCTTGTGGGAGAAGGTGTCGCCGAAGGCGACGGATGAGGGGTGCTCCAGCGGAGTGAGACGTGGAGTTTCCCTGGAGCACCCCTCATCCGTCTCGGCGCTGCGCGCCGATCCACCTTCCCCCGCAAGGGGGGAAGGAAGAGATGCGCCACCTCAGCTCGCTAGCCGGCTCACCATCTCGTGCTGGGCGTAGGCGCGGCCGAAGCGGTTGGCTAGAAATGCGTCCAACGCGATGTCTTCCTGCTTGACGAAGCCGGTTGCCGGCAGGCTGCCATCGGCCAGCATGTCGAGCACGGCGCAGATGCCGGATGCGGTGGTGATCTGGATGGCGCTGCGCACCACGCTGCCGACGCGCTTCGAATAGATCTTGTTGGCGTAGGTTTCCTGCAGCAGGCGACCGTTCTTGCGGCCGGAGACGGTGACGAAGACGATCACCACGTCCTGCAGCGTCGCCGGCAGGGCGCTCTCGAAAATGTCCTTCAGCACCTCGCGGCGGTGGCGGAGCCCAAGGTCGTTGAGCAGCGCCTTCATGATCGCGGCGTGGCCGGGATAGCGGATGGTGCGGTAGTTCAGCGTGCGCACCTTGCCCTTCAGCGTCTCGGCCAGCGTGCCGAGCCCGCCCGAGGTGTTGAACGCCTCGTAGGTGACGCCGTCGAGCGAGAACTCCTCGCGCTCCTCCAGCGGCGGCACTTCCACCAGCTCGCCCTCGACGATCGCCTCGCACGGCTCGCAATATTCGTTGATGACGCCGTCGGTGCTCCAGGTCAGATTGTAGTTCAGCGCGTTGGACGGGTATTGCGGCAGCGCGCCGACGCGCATGCGCACGCTTTCCAGCGTGTCGAAGCGGCTGGCGAGATCGTTGGCGACGATCGAGATGAAGCCCGGCGCCAGGCCGCATTGGGGAATGAAGGCGCTCTTGCCCGAGCGCGCCAGCTCCTTGACGCGGCGGGTCGAGACGACGTCCTCGGTCAGGTCGAGATAGTGCACGCCGGCGCTGGCCGCCGCTTCGGCGATCCGCGTGGTGAGATGGAAGGGTGCCGCGCTCAGCACCGCGAACTTGCCGGCGAGCGCTGCTTCGAGCGTGCCTATTGCGGCGATGTCGAGTTCGAGCGTCTCGACGCCATCGGGCACTTCGGCCGCGGCGAGCTGCGCCGCCGAGCGGTCGACGAGCGTGACGTGGTAGTCGCCCGTAGCGGCAAGCATCTCGGCAATGGTCGAGCCGATCTTGCCGGCGCCGACGACAATGATTTTCTTCATGACTGATCCCTCGAACCAAAGCTGATTGTGGGAATAGAATCGCAGCTTGCCTGTCGAAAGGAAGCGTGGAATCTGGCAGAGTGAAACCTATCTTTAGCTGAATTGCCGAAGGGATTCGTCGAAATGCTCAGTGAAGCCGAACAAGCCCTGCTTTCCCTGCTGCGTGCCAACGCACGCGCCTCGACCGCCGAACTGGCGCGCCAGCTCGGCGTATCGCGCACCACGGTACAGAGCCGGATCGAGCGGCTGGAGCAGCGCGGCATCATCGCCGGCTACGGCGTCAAGCTCTCCGCCGACTATGAGCAGGGGCTGGTCAAGGCGCATGTGCTGCTCACCGTGACGCCGAAGCTCGCCGACAAGGTGGTGCGGGCCCTGCAGGCACTGCCGCCGGTCAGGACGCTGCATTCCGTCAGCGGCAATTTCGACATGATCGTCATCGTCGACGCGCCGTCGATCCGCGACCTCGACGCCTTGCTCGACCAGATCGGCGCCATGGACGGCGTCGAGCGGACCTCGTCGTCGATCATTCTGTCGACGCGGATAGAGCGGTGAGTGTTGAGGCCCCGGTCCGAATGCCGGCAGGACAGTGAAGCTGCCATCTCCCCCTTGCGGGGGAGATGGCCGGCAGGCCAGAGGGGGGGTGACGGAACGCCGGCCTCGCCCGGTTTAATGACGTGATCCAGACATCGACAGGTTGGCGGGACAGCACCCCCCTCTGCCTTGCCAGGCATCTCCCCCGCAAGGGGGTGTTTGGACCGGGGACATCGCGAACAGGTGTGCGAGGACATCGCGAACAGTTTGGCGTGCTTTG